>JBBQXV010000064.1:0-34185 GCA_038209335.1 Polyangiales bacterium
CGGCGCACGATCTTGGAACGCCCGTTGCGATAGCGGCTCCGCATGAGGCGAATCGCGATCTTCGGCGGGGCCATGTGCGCGGCAGTGGCGCTCGGCGGGCCCGCCGCCGGCGACGGAACGAAACCACCGACCGAGGTCGCAGGCATTTCGCTCGGCGCGAACGTGTCGACCGTCGACGCGAAGTGCAAGGAGCCCGGCGTCACGTGCAAGCGGACGAAGCGCAAAGTGAAGAGCGGCGTCGTCACGCGCGTCGTCCTCACGCGCGCTGACGGCGGCTTCTCGCGCGTCGTCGTGAGCATCAAGGACGACATGGTGCTCGGCGTGCGCGGCGCGTACCGCACGCGCGACGCATCGCGCGTCGACGTCTTCCGGCGCGCGTTCGGCAAGGGCAAGGTCGCCGGCAACGCCGTCGGCTGGAACTTCCCCGCGGGGACGAGCGCGGTGTTCGCCCGCAACGGCGCGTGGGTGCAGATCGTCGACTCTCAGCGAGCCCGCGCGTGCGGAATCGACGCGAAGCCGCTCGCGGATCGAGCGCGCCCGCACGTCGCGATCGCCGCGCCCGCGCCGGCCGCGCCGCACGGCGAGAAGATCAAAGCGAACCTCGTGCTCGATCGCCTCGAGATCTACGACGAGAACGACGAGTTCTCGATCATCTGGGGCGACGCGCCGTACATCAAGGTCGTCGGGATGCATACGACGCCGCTCTACGCCGTCCCCGAGCAGTGGGAGCAGAGCTTCGGTCACATGGAGAGCGACGAGTCGCATCCGTGGCGCCCGATCGGCCGTTCGGTGTTCGGCGAGAACGACGCGCGACACACCGTCGCGAGCGGCGAAGCGGTCGGCTTTCAAGTCACGCTCTACGAAGGCGACACCATCTCGAGCGACGATGAGATCGACTACGTCTACGCCTATTACGATTTCGATCGCCTGCGCGAGTCGAAGGGGAGCCGCATCGACGGCGAAGGGACGTTCTGGTCGATCGGCACGCGCTACAAGGTCAAGTGGCACGTCGACGTCGGGACACCCGAGAGCGCAACAACGCAGGCGCCGTCGCACTTTCGGAGCGTGCGCCCGGCTTCGTATGCCGGCGACTACGTCGGCGTGATCGGCGACACGACCGGACCGGTGAAGCTCGACTACGTCGCCGCGACGCCGGAGCACCCCGAAGGATCGTTCACCGGAACCTGGATGGCCGGCGGGCGCGGCGTGCAGAGCGTCGTCACCGAGCGCCTCTCCGGCAACAGCGTGGTGCTGCGCCTCGAGATGCGCGGCGTGCCGTCCGTGCGCCTCTTTGGTTACTTGAGCGGCGGCGACAAGCTCGTCATCGCCGGGACCACGCTGCGTGATGCCGACATCGGCGGCTTCTCGTTCAAGAAGAAGTGAGGGAGCGATGAGACGAGCGATTTTGGCGATGACGGTGACGGCGATCTCGCTCGCGGGATCGACCGCGCACGCCTTCAACACCGGCGGTCACTACGAGGCGACGATCCGCGGCCTCGTGAAAGCCGGCTTCAGCATCAGCGCGATCGAAGCGGCGCAGGCCGCGAACTACCAAGTCGATCACGTCACCAACCTCGACAAGCTGCCGAGCATGGCGAAGGACGCGACCCTCGAGCGCGCGATCACCCAGACGCGCTGGTACCACTTCGACGGTCTCATCGGCACGTACGAGATCCGGCGCGAGATCGCTTGGCTCGATCAAGCAGCGCGCACCGTCGTGAAGCACGCGGTGCAAACGAACGACATCGAGCGCATCTTCGACGTGCTCGGCATCATGCTTCACGCGACGCAGGACCTCTACGCGCACTCGAACTTCGCCGACGTCGAGTGGCGGCCGTGGACGGGCGCGCGCGCCACCAGCATCGACACGATGCCGTACCACCTGTGGAATCTCTCGAGCCACGCGCACGTCCGTTGGCAGCAGGCGGGCGATCCCGCGGGGCTCTTCTCCGGCGCGGCGTCGACGCACACCTACGGCACGCCGCCTGCGAATTTTCCGTCTCATGGTGATTCGTGGATCACGTGCGACGGTCACAAGTCGCAGCACGATTGCGGGATGAACCACGACGCCTCGCTTCGGCGCAATCACCTCGTCGCGATCATCGAAGCGAGCGAGGCGACGTACGTCGTCGCGCAGAAGATCCGCGGATGGATCGGCGACGACGCGGTTTGGGCGAAGGTCCGCAGCTACGACGGCGCGTGGGCGAACGATTGCTTGATCCGCGCGCAGGTGATGTCGGTCGGCGCGGGGCAGTGGGGATATCCGCGCCCCGTCGCCAACGCACGGCTCCTCGAAGAAGTCTTGAAGGGCGCCGCGTCGGACACGCACTGCGACGGCAAATGGAGCGACGGTTGGATGAAGACGCTCGACGACATGTGGAAGGCGGCGCCGCCGTCGAATGCGTTCGGATCGACGCCGTACTCGTTGCCGATGCCGCCGACGGTTTCCGCAGGGGCACTTCGCGGGTTCTACCGCGTCACCGCGGGACCGCGCGCGGGCACGCTCCAGTTGTCGGAGAAGAGCGGCACGCTCTCCGGAAACCTCGTGCTCGGCGGAAAGTCGTACCCGACGGCCAACGTCTCGATCGCGCTGAACCAGGTGATCATCCTCGCGAGAAACGGCGCCGACCTCGTGACCGTGAGCGCGTTCCCGCTCGCGGCCGGGGCGCTCGGCGGCACTGTGAAATTCGGTGACGCCGCTCCGGATGGCTTCTTTGCGGAGCCTTGAGGCATGCGATTCGCGCTCGGTCGCGGTTCGCGTTACTCTTTCGCCGATGTCTCGCACGGGCAAAATGCGCTGGCTCAGGCAGGCGGCGACGATCGCCGTCGCGCTCGCAGCGCTGTCCGCGCCCGGGACCGCGCGCGCCGACGCGCTCACGTCGGACGAGGCGACGCAGCTCGAGCGCGGCGACACCGTCGTCCGTTCGCAATCGCTCACGCGCGGCGATCACAGCTATGTCGGCGGCGTCACGTACACCGTCCTCGACGCGACGCCCGAAGAGCTCGACGCCATCATCGACGACGTCGGCGCGTGGCAAAGGGTCTTGCCGCGCACGAAGTCCGCAGTGAAGGTCGGCGAACGAGGCGGCGACGCGCTCGTCGAGCTGCGGCAAGGGAGCTCGGTCTTCGAGACGTCGTACACGATCCGCGTGCACAAAGATCCGGCGACGCGCACGGTTCGCTTCTGGATGGATCCGACGCGACCGCACGGCATCGACGACGCGTGGGGATTTTTCCGCGTGACGCCGCTCGCCGAATCGGGGCGCGTGCTCTTCACGTTCGCGGTGCTCCTCGACATGGGCGACGGGCTCGGACGCGCGCTCTTCGAGGAGCGGATCCAAGCGGCGACCCTCGCGCTCCCGCAGCGCGTCCGCGGTTACCTCGCGACGTGGCGGGCGCGTCAAGAAAAGCTGGCGCCTCGGCGAGTGACCATGCGCTGAGGACCCGCGGCGCGGGCGACTCTGGTACAACGGCGCTGATGCTCGCGCGAATCTTCGCGATCGCCATGAACGCCTACCGCGAGGCGGTGCGCGCGCGCATTCTGCACGGCCTCTTCGGGCTCGCGATCGGCACCGCGGCGTTCTCGCTCGTCATCGCGTCGTTGTCGCTTCATCAAGAGGCCCGCGTCGTCGCGGACCTCGGCGCGTCGTCGATCTCGATCTACGCGATCGTCGTCGCGATCGTCCTCGGCGCGACGTCGCTCTACCGCGAGCTCGAGATGAAGACGGTCTTCCCTATTTTGTCGCGACCGCTCCGCCGCTGGGAGTATCTCCTCGGCAAATATTTGGGCACGCTGCTGACGCTCGCGGTCTTCATCGCGATCGACGCGGGCGCTGTGATGTGCGTCCTCGCGCTTCAGACCGATGAGACGCCGATCGGCATCACCAT
The DNA here is from genome assembly GCA_038209335.1 of Polyangiales bacterium. Classification (GTDB taxonomy): domain Bacteria; phylum Myxococcota_A; class Polyangia; order Polyangiales; family Polyangiaceae; genus JBBQXV01. The sequence goes on from JBBQXV010000064.1 coordinate 3,889, forward strand.
CTTGATGCTCCCCATCACGGCGGGTGTGCTCAAGGTCGGAGTCATGGTCGTGATCCTCGTGACGGTCCTCGTCGTCATGCTCCTTCGCGCCAAGTACACGCGCGTCTTCGTTCTCATCCCGTGGTCCGCGGCGTTCTTCGCATGCGCGTTCGTGCTCGCGTCGACCGCGGGCGACGAGCGCCGTCTGGTGGCGATGTCGTCGGTGCTGACGCTCTGCGAAGTGGGCATCGTCACCGCGGTCGCGACGCTCTTCTCGTCGTTCTCGTCGCCGTTCCTCACGAGCGTCCTCACCGTCTTCGTCGTCTTGGTCGGTCGCTCCGCCGACTCGCTCGCGAATCTCCCGCGCAAGCTCTTCGGCGTCTTTACGGACGTCTTCAAGGTGATCGCGCGCATCTTTCCGAACCTGCACATCTACGTCCCGGCGCGCCCGCTCCTCCTCGGCCACGTCTCCGACGTTTCGCTCGCTGCGTACGTCGGTGGTGCGGCGGCGCACGCGGTGTTCTACGCGACGGTCCTCCTCGTGCTCAGCGCGATCATCTTTCGAAAGCGCGACTTTCAGTGACGTCACGACGCGCGCTCATCGTCGCCGGGATCGTCCTCGTCGCCGGTGTCCTCGGCACCACGACCATCATGCAACTCCGCGCTGGATCGCGCGCGATCACGGAGAGCGACGCGGCTCTCGCGCGTGCGGACAAACCGGCGGCGATCGCAGCAGCGCTCACGGCGGCCGAAGCCGTCGTCCCCGGGAGCCCGTACCCGACGTGGGGATATCGCCGCCTCGAGACGATCGCGCGCGACGCAGAGATCCACGGCGACGACGAGACGTCGACTGGCGCGTGGCGTGCGATGCGTGCGGCCGCGCTGTCGACGCGCGGCGTCGGCGTCGCAACGGGCGGATGGCTCGCGATGGCGAACGACGGCATCGCGCGCGTCGGCGCACGCGGATGGAGCGGCCCCGACGCGGCGAAGCTTCAGAGCGACGTACGTCCGACGGAGCAGGCGCTCCTAGAGACGCTGAAGCGCGACGACACGCCGCCGACGTTGACGTTCGCGATGCTCGCGGTCGGCGCGATTTCGTTCTTCGGCGGCGTCGCAAAGATCCTCGGCAGCGCCGACGCGACGTGGCGCACGGCGCGCCGCCCGGCCGCCATCGCCGCGGTCGGTCTCGTGCTCTACGTCCTCGCGTGCGTCCGAGGGTAAGCTGTCCGCCTCATGCCCTCCCCGTCTTTCCCCGAGCCGCCCGTCGCCGTCCCTCCGACCTCGCGTGCCGATCTCGACAGCAAGCTCGAGCGCCTCGCGACGCGCAAGAAAGAATGGCTCGCGATCTCGATCGCCGCGCGCATCGGCTTCTTGCGTCGGTGCCTCGACGGCATCGTCGCGGTCGCCGATCGCTGGGTCGCCGCAGGATGCCGGATCAAGGGACTCGCGCCGACCGAGACGCTCGCGGGGGAAGAGTGGCTCGCGGGTCCCGTCGCGACCGCGCGCAACGTGCGGCTCCTCATCGAAGCGCTCGAGCAGCAAGGTCGACCGCGCGTGCCGAAGATCAGCACGCGACGCGATGGCCAGAGCGTCGCGCGCGTCTTCCCGCAGTCGATGCAGGACCGCGCGATGTTCGGAGGGTTCACCGCCGACGTGTGGATCGAGCGCGGCAAGTCGCCGACGCAAGGCGCGATCTACCGCGAGTCGGCCAATTCTCCCCTGCGCGAAGGCAAGGTCGCGCTCGTCCTCGGCGCCGGCAACGTCTCGTCGATCGCGCCGATGGATGCACTCTACAAGCTCTTCGTCGAGAACGAGGTCGTGCTTCTGAAGATGAACCCGGTCAACGAGTCGATCGGACCGTTCCTCGAAGAGGCGCTTCGCACGCTCGTCGACGACGGGTTCCTCGCGTTTGCGTACGGCGGCGCCGAGGTCGGCGCGTACCTCGCCGATCACCGCAGCGTCGACACGCTTCACGTCACCGGATCGGATCGCACGTACGACGCGATCGTGTGGGGCGCCGATCCCGCCGAGCAGGAGCGACGCAAGAAGGCGAACGATCCGAAAAACCGTCGTCCATTCACCGCCGAGCTCGGCTGCGTGACGCCGGTGCTCATCGTCCCTGGGCCGTGGTCGGCGGCGGACATGGAGTTCCAAGCGCGTCACGTCGCGTCGATGGTGGCGCAGAACGCGAGCTTCAACTGCAACGCGGCCAAGGTGCTCGTCACGGCGAAGGGTTGGCTCCAGCGAAAGCGATTCCTCGAGCTCGTCGACGAAGCGCTGACGCGCACGCCCGCGCGCAAGGCGTACTACCCGGGCGCCGAGAAGCGCTACGAAGCGTTCGTCGCGAAGTATCCGCAGGCGCGCGTCGTCGGTGCGCGCGGCGAGGCCATCGTTCCGTGGACGGTGATCCCCGACGTGCCACCGACCGATGGAGAGTACGCGCTGACCAACGAAGCGTTCTGCGGCGTGCTCGCCGAGGTCGCGCTCGATGCCGACGACGCGCCCAGCTTTCTGACGGCGGCCGTCGCGTTCGCGAACGATCGCTGCTGGGGAACGCTGTCGTGCGCGCTCTTCGTGCATCCGGCGACCGAGCGCGATCACGAGGGCGCGGTCGACGACGCGGTCGCGGGCCTTCGCTACGGCGGGATCGGCGTCAACTGTTGGCCGGCGATCGTCTACGCGCTCGGCGTGACGACGTGGGGCGCGTTTCCCGGTCATCCGCCGACCGACATTCGATCGGGCGCGGGCGTCGTGCACAACACGCTCCTCTTCGATCACCCGGAAAAATCGGTCGTTCGTGCGCCGTTCCGCATTCGCCCAACGCCGGCTTGGTTTGCCGATCACAAGAACCTCGCGGAGGTTGGTCGGCGTCTGCTCGCGCAAGAAGCGCATCCGTCGTGGGGTGGTGTGATGCGCGTCGCGGCCGCGGCGCTCAAGGGATAGATGAGCTTCTTCCGTCGCATCGTCGTCGCGGTCGTCGTCGGCGCGCTCGCGATCGCGTGCAGCAAGAAGGAACCGGAGCCGACCTCGACCCCGACGTCGACCTCGACTTCCACGTCGACCGCCACGTCGATGCCGACCGCGTCCGCCAACGCGACGTCGCTCCCCCGCGCGTGCGCCGACGTCGCGGCCGCGCTCTGCACGAAGTTCGAGAGCTGCAACACCGGCGCGATGCTCTCGATCGTCTTCGACGATCTGGCCCATTGCGTCGCACGCATGAAGCTCGTCTGCTCCGTCGAGCTCGTCGCGCCCGACGTCGTCACCACGGTCGCCGAGGTGCAAGCGTGCGCGAACGCCATCAACGCGACGCCCTGCGGCGACGGATTCGATCCCGACGCCGTCGCTGAGTGCCGATGGATCGGCGCGCGGCAGAACGGGAAGGCGTGCGGCGTGAACGCGCAGTGCACGAGCGGCTTCTGCGACAAGCGTCCGCCGTCGAGCGAGTGCGGAGCGTGCGCGCCGCTCCCGCAGCCCGGTGACGCGTGCCCGGCCGAACGCTGCGCGCCCGGAAGCAAATGCGTCGCGCCGGGTAAATGCGTGAAGCTCGTGCCCATCGGCGCGGCGTGCGACGCATCGACGCCGTGCGCGGCGAGCGGCTACTGCATCGGAAAGAAATGCGTCGCGCCGGTTCACCTCGGCGACAAATGCGATCCCGTCGGACGCGCCGGCCCCGGGTGCTCCGAGATGATCACCTGCGACACCAAGACGAAGATCTGCCGACCGCCGACGCTCGCGAGCGCGGGCGAACCGTGCGGTCTCGTCGGAACCGAGCTCCGTGCGTGCACGCGCGCGTGGTGCGAAGCGCATGGCGAGAGCGGGAAATGCATTCCGCGCGTCGCCGAAGGGGCGAGCTGCACGACGAGCGAAGCGTGCGTGGTCCCGGCGACGTGCGTGCGCGGGACGTGCAAGATGCCGGATCCGGCGAGCTGTCGCTGAGGCGAACGCGGTGTCGGGAAGGGGCGTGCGTGCGCCGAGCGTTCCGTCGGCATGCGCGTGCTTCTCGTCGCTCCGTCTGCGTTCGTCATGAGCGTGTTCGCCGCGTCCGCGTGCACGGTGGCGCGTCCGCGCACCTCGTCGACCTCGACTTCGCTCTCGCCCTCGCCCTCGACCTCGACCACAACCACAACCTCGACCACGATCTTTGCCGAAGACGCCTCCGTCGACGCGCTCGCCATCGAGCCTCCTGCCACGATCGCCCCTCGCGACGCCGGATCGCCGCTCGCCGCGCTCTTCGACGGCGATCCGTCCGACGGCTCCGTGCGCCTCACCGAATCGCGTTGCGGGCCCGGATGCCTACAGTTCCCGAAAGGCTGGCTCGCGACGGACGACAACGGCTTCGTCTACACGTGGTTCTTCCGCGGCATCGGCCAATACGGCACCGCCGAAGTGATGCGCAGCCCGCTGCCGAAGCTCGACGACGCCGGCATCGCGTTGCGACTCCGCTTCGCCGGCGGCGAGAACGTCACTTGGGCGCCGCCGGTCGAAGGCAGCGTCGGCAAAGATCACGCACACGCCCTCATCGCCGAAGGGACCGGCACTTCGCGCGGACGGAAGGCGCACTTCTGGTATGCCTACGTCGATCTCCCCCACCGAAAAGATCTCGTCATCGCGTACGTCGTCGACGGCGAGCCGCCGCAGCGGACAGAGGAGACGATCGCGGTGGTGCGAAGCGTTCGCTTCGCCGACGGAAAAGTCGCGGACAAGTGAGTTAGAACTGCGGGTCTTTCCCCTTCACTTCGACCTTGCCGTACGAATAGACCATCTCGCGAAACACCGGCCCGTGGATGTCGCCGCCGCGCGCGCGCGCGTTTCGCCCTTCGCCCGCGACGAGGACGATCTCCGGGATTTCGCGTCCGACGTTCGCGCGCGCCATCACGTGGACCTTGTCGCCGAGGAGCTGCGCCGCGACGATCCCGCACCTCAGCCCGAGTCCCGAGCCGGTGCATCCGTTGCGAAGGTAGATCTCGACGTTGCCGCTCGGTCGCCAGATCCACGCGCGCGGGTAGACGCACGACCCTGCGTCGACCGGCGACGGGCACGGGAGATCGAGCACCGCTTGCGGGAGCTCCGCGACGTTCTCGATCTTCGAGAGCGGCTGACCGACCTTCACGTCGAGCTCGACCTTCGCTTCGTTGCGCGGCCCCGCGCAGCAGCGGAAGCCCATCGTCGCGGATGCGGTCGACGGCGGTCGCCCGAGCGCGTTCGCGCAGCGTCCGACGATCTCTCCGGCCGTCGAGTTGCCTCCGCGCAAGACGCCGAAGTCCTTACCGACGCCGCGCCCCCACGCGCTGTCGGTCCATTGCCACACGCTCCCGTGCATGTCGCGCACGCCGAAGCCGCTCGCGCACGCGAGGAGATCGCCCGACGGCTTCTTCGCCGCCTGCTCGATCGCGACGCCTGTGTTGCACACCGGCGCGCGGTAATCGTCGCCGTATTCGTAGCGCGTCCCCTGCGGCCCTTTGCACGCGCGCTCCCACTCGAGCTCCGTGCAGAGTCGCTTCTGCTTCGACCCGCAGAGCCGCGCCGCCTCGTCGCGCGACACGTTCGTCTGCGGTATCGCGCCGGCCTCGTTCGGGTACGGGAGCAGATCCATGTAAAATCCACCCATCGGGATCTCGGTCGCCGGCAGCTCTTCCTCGGCGACGCGCGGGATCTGATCGATCGGCGTCCCCGCCTTCAGCGTGCCCGACGGGATCCAGATCATCCCCGGCTTCGGCGCGCCCGGAGCGATCGCGCTCGGGACGCTCGCGACCGCCGCGTCGGACATCGCGCCGGCGTCACCTCCGGCTTGCGTCGACTTCCCGCACGACGAGCACGCCGACGTCAGGAGTACGGGCAGCGCGATCCAAACGAGAGATTTCACACGTCGGTCTTGTCGGCGGGTTCGCGGAGACCCAGCTCCTTCATCTTCAGCTGGAGCCCCTTGCGCGAAATCTTGAGGAGGCGCGCCGCGTGCGTGACGTTGCCGTTCGTCTGCTCGAGCGCGCGACTGACGAGCTCCTTCTCGAGGCGGCTCATCGCGACCTTGACGTGCTCCTTGAGCCCGCCTTCGCTCGCGAGGGCGGCCTGCAATTCCGCCTCGGGGAGCTGCGCCGCGAAGATCGGCGACGTCCCCTTCACTTCGGGCGGGAGATCCTGCGCGCGGAGTCTCTCGGTGTCGCAGAAGAGAACCGCGCGCTCGATGACGTTCTCGAGCTCGCGAATGTTCCCGGGCCACGGATATCCCGAGAGGATGTCGAGCGCCTCTTGCTCAGCGCCGCCGACCTTCTTCTTCAATCGCTCGTTGAACTTTCGGAGGAAGTGCTCGACGAGGAGCGGGATGTCGGTCGCGCGCTCGCGAAGCGCAGGGAGGCGCATCGGGACGACGTTGAGCCGATAGAAGAGATCCTCGCGGAAGGTTCCTGCGGCGATGAGCTTCTTGAGATCGCGGTTCGTAGCGGCGACGAGGCGCACGTCGATGTGGATCGTCTTGATGCCGCCGACCCGCTCGAACTCGCTCTCTTGAAGCGCGCGGAGCAGCTTCACCTGCATCTCGATCGGGATCTCGCCGATCTCGTCGAGGAACAACGTCCCGCCGTTCGCGAGCTCGAAGCGCCCCGGCTTGCTGTTCACCGCGCCGGTGAACGCGCCGCGCTCGTACCCGAAGAGCTCGCTCTCGATGAGCTCCTTCGGAATCGCCGCGCAGTTGACCTTGATGAACGGCTTGTCTTTTCGCGACGAGTGCTCGTGGAGCGCGCGCGCGACGAGCTCTTTGCCGGTGCCGCTCTCGCCCGTGATGAGCACCGTCGTCGGCGTGTCGGCGACGCGCTCGAGGATCGCGTAGAGATCGGTGATCCCCGGCGAGCTCCCGATGATCCCGAAGCGCGCCTCGGGCGTCGCCCCCATCGGTGTCGCGTCGGCGCCGCGCAGCTCGCGCGTCTTCAGCGCCTTCGCGACGATCTGACGGACCTCGTCTTTGTCGAACGGCTTCGTCAGGTAGTCGAAGGCGCCGGTCTTCAGCGCTTCGACCGCGGTGTCGATCGTCCCGTGCGCGGTGATCATCACGATCGGCAGCTCGGGATCCTCGCGCAAGGCTTCGCGCAGGAGCGACATCCCGTCGACCTTCGGCATCTTGAGATCGGTGATGACGAGATCGATGTGATGCTCGCGCAACGCCTCGAGCCCCTGCTGGCCGTCTTCGGCCGTGAGGACGTCGTAGCCGTCGCGAGTGAGCTGCGCCGACAGGATTTTGCGCAGGTTCGGCTCGTCGTCGACGATGAGGACCTGCTTCTTCTCGGGGAACATGCGAGCCGGAGCTTACTCGCTCGCGTGCCTGGGGAACAGGCACGCGTCGGAGGCGATTCGGGTGTGCGTCAGAGCCACCCCATGAGGCCGGCCGTGATTCCGAAGTGGAACGACGAGTAGTCGAGCGACTCTGTCACCGTGGTGCCGGGCGGAGTGGTCGTCCTGTCGGTCTTTTGGGAACCGGTCAGCGGAATGTCGACGATCGGTCCGGCGAAGACGCCGAAATGTTCGACTGGCGTGAGCACGAAAAGCGGCTCGAGGTCGAGGGCCCAGAGGCTGCGGTTTGTCGACCTCGTCACCACCGTGCCGGCACCGTTCGTGTTGTCGGGATTGGTTGAATGGAACAGGTGGAACGAAATCCCGCCGCGCGGCCAGAACGAGATTATGTCGGTCAGCGGGATAATGTACCCGACGCGCGGAGCGATCGAAAAGTACGTCGCCTTCGCGGCGTCCGTCGACACCGAGCCGGCGCCTTGCGACTGCGTGTTGCTCGCGCCGAGCTGCGTCGCGAAGCCGATCGATCCGCCGATCGTCAGGTGCGGAATCACCGTGTAGTCGAAACCGAAGCGCGGAACGTTGTAAAAATTCCCGTTGAATGCGCTGTCGTTGAAGCTCGGAAGAAGGCCGACCGCAGTGGTTGTGGTCGAGATCGACGTGTTGGGGTTGGTCGTCGAGTCGGTGAGCTTGTTGTTCGTGTATGTGAAGAGTGGCGCGAGGCGCTCGGCGCTCACGATGAACTGGCCCTTGTCTCCGAAGCCTTTCGCGAAGCCTTGAGCCCCAGACGAGCTCGCAGCGAGAAGAACGACAGCGGATGCAGCCGTAGCAATGAGCGGTCGAAGCATGGTCACTCTCCTTAGTCTCGGGAGTATCACACGACGCCGCCCACGTTGTCAGGCACGCTCAGACGTTGAGACGAAACGCCGCACCTAGTCCCGCCGCCATCTCGTCGGGCGTGATGCGTCCGTCCTTGTCGACGTCGAGCGCGTCGAACACGACGCTGCTCCCCGACCACTCTTCGCGCGTGATGAAGCCGTCGCCATCCAAGTCGTAGACCTGGAAGAGCTTCTGCGCCGCGGTGCCGCGCGCCTCGCCCGCGATCGCGTCGAGTCGCTCGCCGAGCTGCTTCTCGAGCGCCACGATCGCCTTGCTGAAGCCGGTGATCCCTTCGTCGAGCTTCTCTTTCGCCATGCGATCCGCTTCGTGCATCTTGCGGAACGTCGCCTCGTCCATCGCGATGCGGTCGATGCTCATCGACGCCGCCTTCGACGGATCGAGCTTCCTCGGGAGCGTCCCTTCGGTCTTCTCGAGCTCGGTCAAAATGTTCGGCGCGATCGTGAGCAAGTCGCCCCCCGCGAGCTCGGTGATCTCACCGACGTTGCGGAAGCTCGCGCCCATGACCTCGGTCTTGTGGCCGTACTTTTTGTAATAGTTGTAGATCTTCGTCACGCTGACGACGCCCGGATCCTCGTGCGGCTCGTAGCTCGCGCGCCCCGAGTCCTTCTTGTACCAGTCGAGGATCCGCCCGACGAACGGCGAGATGAGCGTGACCTTCGCCTCGGCGCACGCGACCGCCTGATGCATCCCGAAGAGGAGCGTCAGGTTGCAATGAATTCCTTCCTTCTCGAGCGCCTCCGCCGCTTTGATCCCTTCCCACGTCGACGCGATCTTGATGAGGACGCGCTCCTTCTTCATGCCGGCCGCTTCGTATTGGCCGATGAGCGCGTGCGCTTTGTCGATGGTCGCTTTGGTGTCGTACGAGAGCCGAGCGTCGACTTCGGTGGAGACGCGCCCCGAGACGATCTCGAGGATCTTCAACCCGAACTCGACGCTCAGTCGATCGATCGCGCGCGCGAGCACCGCCGCTTTGTTCGCGCCGGTGCCGGCCTCCTTCTTCGCCCAGACGAGCGCGTCGTCGACGATCTTCGCGTACTCCGGCATCTGCGCGGCGGCCGTGATGAGCGACGGGTTCGTCGTCGCGTCACGCGGAGCAAACTTCTTGATCGAGTTGATGTCGCCGGTGTCGGCGACCACGACGGTCATCGTCTTGAGCTGCGAAAGGAGGCTCGCCATGGGATCAGCCCTTCTTCCAGGAGTCGCGCGCTTGCAGGCGGCCGAGCCACGCGGTGAGGTGCTTGTATTGTGCAAAGTCGATCTTCGCCATCGCGCCGAATTCGAGCGTCGTGCCGAGCGCGATGTCGGCGATGCTGAAGCTCTTGCCGAGGATCCAGTCTTTGCCCTCGAGATCCCCGTTCAACACCGGCGCGTAGCGCTCGACGTCCTTCATCGTCGTGGCGACCCGCGCCTCGTCCGTCGGCTGCTTCATCATCATCGGCTTCACGATCCGCTCGAACGCAATCGCGAAGACCGCGGGCTCGAGGTGCGAAGCGTTCCAGAACATCCAGCGCATCGCCTCGGTGCGCGCGACGGCGTCCTTCGGGAGGAGCCCCTTCTCGGGATGCTTCTCGGCGAGATAAAAGAGAATCGCCGGCGACTCCCAGACGACCGTGCCGTCCGCGTCTTCGAACGTCGGGATCTTCCCGTTCGGGTTCTTCGCCATGTACGGCGGCGCCTTGTGGTCGCCCTTCGCGAAGTCGAGCTGCACGACGTCGAGGTTGGCGCCGAGCTCGCGCGCGGCGACGCGGACACGTTTGGCGTTCGGCGAGAAATCGTTGTTGTAGAGCTTCATGATCCGAGACCTCCCCAGAGATGGTTTTCGAGACGCAGGGAGGGTAACGCCAACTTTTGGCGGAGCGCTACGGTCAACGTGCGCGCGGTTACAACGACGCGCGGTAGAGCGTTGCCATCTCTTGGATCGTCATCGGCTTCGGGTTGTTCCGATGGCACGCGTCTTCGATCGCGCGATCCGAAAGGAGCGCGACGTCCTGGTCGGAGACCCCTTCCGCGCCGAGACCGTCGGGGAGACCGAGGCGCTTGCGGAGACCGCGCAGCCCTTCGCCGAGCGTCTTCGCCTGCGGCGTGAGGATCGCGCGAATGCGCTCCAACTTCTCCGGAATCACCGCGGCGTTGTGATCGACGACGGCCGGGAGGCAAAGCGCGTTCGCGAGGCCGTGGTGCATTCCCTTCTCGCTCGACAGCGGATGCGCGAGCGAGTGGCACGCACCGAGCCCCTTTTGAAACGCGACGGCGCCCATCATCGCGGCTTTCATCATGCCGCCGCGCGCTTCGAGATCGTCGCCGTGCTCGGTCGCGCGTGCGAGGTGCTTCGCGCACAGCTCGAGCCCGCCGATCGCGATCGCGTCGGCCATCGGATGATCGCCGATCGAGCAATAGGCTTCGAGGCAATGCGTGAGCGCGTCGAAGCCGGTCGCGGCAGTGATCCGCGGCGGCATCGTCTTCGTCAATTCGGGATCGAGGATCGCCGCCTTCGCGAGCAAGAACGGACTGAAGATGACGGTCTTGCGTCCCGTCGCCGGGAGCGTGACGACGCCCGAGCGCCCGACCTCGCTTCCGGTGCCCGCGGTCGTCGGGACGGCGAGGATCGGCGGGACGTTCGACGTCACGTGCACGCCGCCGTCCACCGCGTCGTCGAAGTCGACGAGCGGACGATCGTGCGTCGCCTTGAGCGCGATGAGCTTGGCCGCGTCGAGGGGCGAGCCGCCTCCGACGCCGACGATGACGTTCGCGCCGAACGCGCGGTACGCGGCGACGCCGTCGAAGATGTTGGTCTCGATCGGGTTCGGATCGACTTTGTCGAAGACGGACGTCGCGACGCCCCCCTTCTCGAGCGCCGCTTTCACGATCTCGGCGAGGCCCGCCTTGACGATCCCGGGATCGCAGACGAGGAGCGCGCGCGCGTTCGATCCCGAGACGCGTTTCGCGTGATCCGCGATCACGGAGACCGCGCCGACGCCGAACACGATGGTGGTGGGGAAGCTCCAGGTGACGAGGCTCATGCGGCGCCTTTTACCACACCGTTGCCACGCCGAGGCCGCGCCGAGATCAGATCGACTCGAAGTACCGTTTCAGCTCCCACTCCGTCACCGCGCGCTCGTATTGCCGCGTCTCCCAGTCGCGCGTGCGCACGTAGTGATCGACGAACTCCGCCCCGAGGATCTCGCGCGCGGCGGTGCTCGCGTCGAGCATCGCGTTGGCCTCGCGCAGTGTCCGCGGCAACGTCGCGAGACCGACCGTCGCAGACGAATCGCCGCGCGAAGGCGGCGGTGCCTCGAGCTTCTTGTCGATGCCGCGAAGCCCCGCCGCGAGCGAGGTCGCGATCCCGATGTACGGGTTCATGTCCGCCGCACCTTGCCGATATTCGAGCCGCGTCCCGGAAGCGCCCCCCTTGATCGCGCGGATCGCGCAGGTCCGATTCTCCATCCCCCACGACGCCGTGAGCGGCGCCCAAACTCCCGGCACGTACCTCTTGTAGCTGTTCACCGTCGGCGAATAGAGCGCGGTGAGCTCGGGCATCAGCGCGAGCTGTCCGGCGGCGTACGAACGCGCCGTCGCGCTCAGCTGATCGGGCGACGCGGCATCGTAGAAAGCGTTCGCCTTGTCCCTCCAAAGTGACTGGTGCAAGTGGCCGCTCGATCCGGGGAGCTCCGCGTTCCACTTCGCCATGAACGTCGGCACGACGCCGAACCGACCGCACATCTGCTTCAGCGACGTCTTGAAGAGCGCCGCCTTGTCCGCCATCCGCAGCGCGCCGTCGTACCTGATCGCGACCTCGTACACGCCCGGTCCGGTCTCGGTGTGGAGCGCCTCGATCGCGATGTCGAACGCCGCCATCTCGTCGAGGATCGCGTGACAGAAGTCCTTGTTCTGCCCTTCGCGCAGCCACGAGTACCCGAACATCCCGGGGCTCAGCGGCGTGAGTCCTCGGAAGCCCTTCGCGTGAAGCGATTCGGGCGTCTCTTTGAAGACGAAGAACTCGAGCTCCATCGCGAACACCGGACGAAGCCCCATCGCTTCGCTCCGCGCGATGATCTCTTTCAAGAGCGCGCGCGGGCACGCCGGATGCGGTGCGCCGGTCTCCGTCTCGAAATCGACGAGGAACGCCGCGGTGTCGGGCTCCCATGGCAGAACGCGAAACGTCGACAGGTCGATCCGCGCGCGCGTGTCGGGGTAGCCGGTGGACCATCCGGTGACCTTCGCGTTGTCGTAGAGGACGTCGCCGATGTCCCAGCCGAAGATGACGTCGCAGAAGCCGAAGCCGTCGTCGACGCATCCCCAGAACTTGTCGAGCGCCATGTACTTGCCGCGCAGGACGCCGTCGACGTCGACTCCGCCGACCTTGACCTTGCGGATGCCGCGCTCATCGAAAGTCTTTCGAAGGTCCGATGCGTTCATGGATCCGTTCTACGATACTCCCGCGTGCTTTCGATCTTCTTCATGCGTCGCGTCGCGGTCGCGGGCGTCGTCGTCATCGCGGGTGTCGCGTGCAAGCGCGCGGAGACGATCGCGAGCGACGCGGCGGAGCAAGGGCCGGACGCGGGCTCGACTTCGGATGCCGATCTTCCGCGCGTCGTCGACGTGACCGTCGGCGTCATGGCGGTGTGCGTGCGAACGCGTGACGGCGCGACGATGTGCGGCGCGGGCGCGCTGGCGACGAACGCAGCGCTCGCGGGCGCGAAGCAGATCGCGATCGGCGCGGCGCACGCGTGCGCGCGCATGCCGGACGACACCGCGACGTGCTGGGGGCAAAACGACTCTGGACAGATCGGCGACGCGACGCAGATCGCACGCGCGGTCCCGACGAAGGTCGTCGGACTGACGGGCGTCGCGGAGCTCGCGCTCGGGACGGGTTTCAGCATCGCGCGCCTCGCCGACGGCACCGTGAAGTCGTGGGGACGAAACGACCTCGGGCAGCTCGGCGACGCGTCCAAGGGCGATCGCGCGCGCGTCGGTTTGATTCTCGGGCTCGGCGGCGTCGCTCAAGTCGCGGCGGGCTCGGAGTTCGCGTGCGCGCGTCTCAGTGACGGAACCGTGCGCTGTTGGGGGAAGAACGATCACAAGCAGCTCGGCGACACCGGCGATCCCGCGCCGGCACGCGGACGTGCGAGCACCGGCGCTGATCGCCGCTCGGTCCCCGTGATCGTCAACGGCCTCAGCGCCGTCGCGCAACTCGCGGTCGGCGCCGCGCACGCATGCGCGCTCGCGACCGACGGTGTTCGGTGTTGGGGAGCCGGCGATCACGGCCAGAACGGCGGCGCGAAAGGCGACCGCGCCGCGGCGTCGAAGATCGAAGGTCTCGGATCGATCGCCGAAATCGTCGCCGGCTCCACGCACACCTGCGCGCGTCCGTACCGTGGTGACGTCGTCTGCTGGGGCGCGAACGACGCCGGTCAGATCGGCGACGGCACGACGGTCGATCGCGCCGCGCCCACCGTCGCGCCCGGTCTCGCCGACGCCGTGCAGCTCGCAGCCGGTCCGGCGCAGACGTGCGCGCGGCTGACGAACGGCACGGTTCGCTGTTGGGGAGCTGGCTTCGGCCCGACACCCGCTCCGCTCCGCGCCGCGCCGTAGACACCTCGTTCGCGGGCACCAGGCGACACGACGGTGATAGTCTCGCCGCATGAGTCACATCGAGAGCGTCGATCCCTCGCTGTCCACTGCACCCGGAGGATACGGCGGACCTCCGCCCGGATACGGCGGACCTCCGCCCGGCTACGGTGGTGCTCCCCCCGGCGGTGGATACGCCGGCGGCTACGGACCTCCCGGCGGCATGCCTCCGCCTCCGCCTCCAGGTTTCGGCGGTATGGGGCCGGGCGGCGATCCGACGTACGCGGCGTCGAAGGTGAAGGCACCCGCGATCACGATGCTGATCTGCTCGGCCATCGGCGTGTTGCTCCAACTCGTGAGCCTCGCCATGAACATTCTCGGCACGGGGCTGAGCGCCGCGGGGTCCTCCGGCTCCAGCGATCAGTTCGCCGCGCTCATGTCGGGCGTCGTCGGGATGGTGTTCAACGTCATCGCTTCCCTCGTCTCCGGCTTCTGCATCTTCGGTCTCCTCAAGATGATGAAGCTCCAGAGCCGCGGGCTCTCCTACGCCGCGGTCATCCTCAGCATGATTCCGTGCTTCGGCGCCTGCTGGTGCTTGAACCTCCCGCTCGGCGTCTGGGCGCTCGTCGTCCTCGCCGATCCGCAGGTGAAGCAATCGTTCACCTGAGCGCCTTCAGCTGAGCAACGGCCCGTCGGCGTCGCGCGTCACTTGCAGACGCAGCCGCGCACCTTGCAGAACTCGACGCGATCGCGCTCGGGGATCTCCCCGTCGGTGCGAAGCGCGTTCGGCGTGTCGCTGATCGTCGAGTGCATGAACGTCGAAGGCGTGTCCTCGATGTGGGAGAGGCCGAGGTGGTGACCGATCTCGTGGATCGCGAGCGCGAGGTACTCGTCGCGATCGTCGACGCGCGACGCGACGATCCAGATGCGTCCTGATTTGCAGAGCGCGACGTGCTTCGCCCAGTCGGGATCTTCCGGCTCGAGATCGCGCGCGTCGTCGACGCGCAGAAACGTGAGATCGCGCCCGCCTTCGTAGAAGCACGCGCGCCCGCCGGTGCCGCGCTCCCATGTCCGCGCGGCGTCGGCGAGGATGCGCCGTTCGTCGTCGCTGAAGCGCGGATCGACGGTGTACCCGACGCGCGTCTCGCACACCCCCGGGCACGTCGCGCTGTCGGGCACCTTCGCACCGGCTCTAGCTCCTGCAGAACCCATCATCAGCGCGAAAACGTACGGGCGAAGCGTCAACAAACTACTGATGAAAATATGGACTTTCCGGAGGCCTCTCGCCAGGTGAAGTGAGGTCGTGCGAACGGGAATTCGCGCGCGAACGATTCACGCGCAGGTGGGAAGCGGCGTTCACGAGTAGGCCCGCATCCCGCGCGTCCTCGCGGGAAACGCAGCCTCGCTACGATGGCGCGCAGCTTGCTGAAGCGTGACGCACACCACTTCGTTTCGGGAGGTCTCCTTTGTACCCCCAGCGCTTCTTTCGCCTCTTCGTCGTCGCCGTTTGTCTTTCGACCGCCGCCACCGCGCTCGCGAATGGCCACCACCACTCCGGAGGAGGCGGGAGCGCCGAGAGCGAGGGTCCGTGCATCCGTTGGGAGAAGCTCGACGCGGGGGCGTCGTTCGATCCAAACGGCGCCATCGACTCCGATGCGTCGGTCGACGACGGCGGGCGCGTCGTCGCCATGCCGTCGCTCGACGCAGGCGTGGATGCCGACGCGAGCGACGCGGCCAGCGATGCCGCGGCCGACGCGGCACACGACGCTGGCGCGTCGCCTCCACCGGCGATCTCGGACTCGCACGCAGGCGAACGATGCGTCGAGCACGCGGGGCTGTCGGCGTGCAGCGTACGCGGCGTTGGCGACGTCGACGCGCCGACGGGCGTGCTGGCGCTCGTGACCTTGGTCTTTGCGATGCTCGTCGCGCGTCGTCGTCGCGCCGAGCAGGAACGCGCGTGATCACCGCGCTCGATGCGGCGCGCCGCGACGCGCTGCGCATCGTTCTCCGCGCGCGACCGATTCGTGCCGTCTTCGTGGATCCGCGGTTGCGCGTGCCGGTCGGCGCGTCGCTGGGGCTCGCGGTGTCGTTCGTCGCCGCGGTCTTCGCTCCGCTCTTCGCGCTGTGGCTCGGCGCCGCGCTCTTCGGCGTACCGCATGTCGTGTCGGGCGTTCGCCACGTCGCGGTCCGGCGCAAGGTCGAGCGCGCGACGATCGTCCTGACCGTCGCCGCGGCCGGCGTCGGCGTCGCGCAGCTCGCGGGATTCGGCGCGACGGGGGATGCCGCTGCGCGCGCGTTCGTCGCGCTGTTCGGCGCTGCGGCGCTCGTCGAGCTCGTCGCGGCGCGCCCGCCCGCGTCACGCGCAGCGCTCTTTGCGATCGCCATCGCGGCGTGCGTCGGCGCCGGCCTCGCGCGTCCGACGCTCGCACTCCTCGCTCTTGCGCATCTCCACGCCGTCGGATCGATCGCGTACGCCGCCGTCGTCGCACGCCGCCGCGGGATCTCGCTCGGCCCCGTCGTCGCCGTCGCCGCGCTCGTGGCGATCGTCGCTCTGGGCGGCGGTCTCGATCCGCTCTTCCCCGAGCGCCTCGTCGCACCCCGCTCCGCCGCGACCTCGATCGCGCTCGAAGCGGCCGGCGCGTCGCTCGACGGTGCGTCGGGGATCGAGCTCCGCCGCGCGCTCTTCGTGTACGCATTCGGCCAGTCGCTCCACTTCGCGATGTGGCTCCGCGTCGTGCCGGAAGTCGATCGCGACGTACCCGTCCCGTGGACGTTCCGCCGCGGCTGGGCCGCGCTCCGATCCGACTTCGGCCGCCTCGCACTCCCGCTCGTTGGGCTCTGCGCGCTCTCGGTCCCGCTCCTGGTTCTCGGAGGCGGCGCGGCGCGCGAGAGCTACTTCGCGCTCACCTATTTCCATTTCGGGCTGGAAGCCGCGGCGCTCGTTCGGCTCCTCGCTCGACGCGCCTCCGCTGACGAGGGGTTGTGCAGCCGGCCTGGCGTGTGGCAAACCACGCCGCGATGCCCACCGTCCCCCTAGACGACAAGAAGGTCGCCAAGTGCCGCACGATCGCCGCGACCATCGCCGACGACGTGCAGCGTTACATCGACAAGCACACGAGCGTGGGCGCGGAGCGGACGATTCTGCGCGCGTTCGGCGTCGAAGGCGTCGACGATCAGGGCGTGCCGCTCGTGAACACGGCGGTCGAGCGCTACCAGAAGGCCGGGCTCCTCGGCCGCGGCATCAGCTTCTTCCTCGGACGCGCGCTCCTCGCAGGCGCGACGACCGCACAAGATGCCGCCGAGAAGCTCGCGTTCGCGCCCGAGCTCGATCGCGGCGAGGACGGACCCGACGCGGCTGCCGCGCGCGAAGCACTCCGCACGCACACCGCCGAAGCCATCGCGCGGATCGATCGCGCGCGCGTCGAACGCGAAGCCCTGAAAGCGCGGATCGGCGCCGGCACCGCTCCGCTCAAGTACGTCATCGTCGCCACCGGCAACATCTACGACGACGCGATCCAAGCGAAAGCCGCCGCGCACGCCGGCGCCGACATCGTCGCGGTGATCCGAGCGACCGCGCAGTCGCTCCTCGACTACGTGCCGCACGGGGCAACGACCGAGGGGTACGGCGGCACCTTCGCGACACAAGAGAACTTCAAGATCATCCGGCGCGCGACCGACGAAGCGACGCAGGAGTACGGCCGCTACGTCCATCAGACGAACTATTCCTCCGGCCTGTGCATGAGCGAAATAGCCTGGATGGCCGCGGTCGAGCGTCTCGACATGCTCTTGAACGACGCGATGTACGGCATCCTCTTTCGCGACATCAACATGTGCCGCACGTTCATCGATCAATACGTGTCGCGCCGCTTCATCGCGCGCGCCGGGATCGTGATCAACACGGGCGAGGACAACTACCTGACGACCGCCGATGCGATCGAAAAGGCGCACACCGTGCTCGCGAGCCAGTTCATCAACGAGGCGTTCGCGCTTCGCGCCGGGCTCGTCGAAGAGCAGATGGGACTCGGGCACGCGTACGAGATCGATCCGTGGGTCGAGGACAGCTTCTTGATGGAGATCGCGCAGGCGCAGCTCATTCGGCAGATCTTCGCGAAGCATCCGATCAAATGGATGCCGCCGACGAAGCACAAGACGGGCGACATCTTCTTCGCGCACGTCCACGACGCGATGTTCAACTTGGTCGGCGTCACGACCCACCAGTCGATCGCGCTCCTCGGGATGTTCAGCGAGGCGATCCACAACCCGCTCTTGATGGATCGCTACCTGTCGCTGAAGGCCACGCGCTACGTGTACAATGCATGCAAGCATTTGGGCGACGAGATCGAATTCAAGAAGGACGGCATCGTGGCGAAGCGCGCCGTTCAAGTGCTCGACGAGGCGCTGACCCTGCTCGGTGAGGTCGAGAGGGACACGATCTGGGAGGCGATCGGCCACGGCGCGTTCGCCGACGTGAAGCGCACGCGCACCGGCGGAAAAGGCTACGCGGGCGTCGTCGAGCGCGCGAACGACTACGTCAATCCGATCCTCGATTTGCTCGAAGGAAAGAACTGATGCCGCACCCGACCTCTCCGAACAAACCGCTCCGCGCGTATGGCGATCGCGAAGGCGACGGCATGGTGCAGATGAGCTTCGTCTTGCAGATGCCGCCGTCGGCGCGCGCGCGCGAGGCAGCGAAGCGGTTCGCCGAGATGCATGGACTGAAAGAGCCGCTCGTCGCGACGATGGAAGCGTGCGCCGAGGGCTACACGTATTTCGTCGTGTACGGACACTCGAAGCACGCGATCGACGTCTCGCAGATCGACGTCCCCGAGGTGCGCACCGAAGCGCTCACGCGCGAAGAGATCGAGCACCGGATCAAGACGCGCCTCGGACGAAAGATCGTCGTCGTCGGCGCGTGCACCGGGAGCGACGCGCACACGGTCGGGATCGACGCGATCCTCAACTACAAAGGCTACGCGGGCGACAAGGGGCTAGAAAGCTACAAGGGCTTCGAGTCGTACAACCTCGGCGCGCAGGTCGAGAACGATCAGCTGATGATGCGCGCCCGCGCGCTGAAGGCCGACGCGATCCTCGTCAGCCAAGTCATCACGCAGCGCAACTGCCACAAAGAGAACGGGCAGGCGCTCGTCGATGCGATCAAGAAGGAAGGATGGCGCGACGACGTCATCTTGCTCTTCGGCGGGCCGCGCATCGATCACAAGCTCGCGCTCGATCTCGGGTTCGACGCGGGCTTCGGGCCGGGGACGAAACCGGGCGACGTCGCGTCGTTCCTCGTCGAGCGCCTGTGCGGCGACGAACGCGAGCGGAGCAAGCCCCTTCGCACGTGACCGAGCACGTGACGCGTACGCGACCGACGCTCAGGCGGCGCGGACGACTTGAAGACGGCGCTTCGACGGACAGCCCGTCTTCGCCTCGATCATGTCTTCGATCATGTTGTGGCACGCGCCGCAGTCGCCGCCCGCTTGGCACTTCGCGGTGACCGCCTCGACGGTGTGCGCGCCCGCTTCGATGGAAGCCTCGACTTCTTTGTCGGTCACGGCGCGGCAAACGCAGACGAACATGCTTCACTAAAGATAATGAACGCCATTATCAACTTCAAGGCGCGGACGAACGATTTCCATGACCAGGCGCGCAAACGCGCGAAATCGTTACCTATCGGGCCCCCATGAGCGCAGCGAATGGGGATGGAAACTAAGAGCGGATTTGCTGCGCCAGGTAATGCGCGTCGCCGACCTGTTTCACGAGCTCGAGTTGCTCTTCGAGCCAATCGACGTGCTCCTCCTCGGACGTGAGGATGCCGATGAAGAGGTGCTCGGTGACGTTGTCGTTCGCGTCGCGGCAGATCGGGATCGCGCGCTTCAGGAGCGGGATCGCGATCATCTCGAGGCCGAGATCGTTCTTGAGGATCTCGACGACGCTCGTGCCGATCGCGAGCTTGCCGAGCTTCTGCAAGTTGGGGAGGCCTTCGAGGAAGAGGATGCGTTCGATGAGCTGGTCGGCGTGCTTCATCTCGTCGATCGACTCTTTGCGGATCTTTTCGCCGAGCCGCTTGTAGCCCCAGTTCGAGCACATGCGCGCGTGCAAGAAATACTGGTTGATCGCGGTGAGCTCGCCGGTGAGGACCTCGTTGAGGAGATCGATGATCTTTGCGTCGGCCTTCATGCGGCCGAGGCTACAACAGGACCGCTAGAGCGCGTGCGGGAGATCGACGGTGAGCCACACGTCGACGCCGTCGCGGCCGAGGCGGTGCGCGCCCGTCGCGCGGACGACGAGGCAGCCGCATGCGTCGCGGAGCTCGACGCCGCCGGACGCCGCGACGAGACGGCCCGTCGCGAGATCGGCATCGGCGCCACCGCGGGTGACGATCGCGCGTGACCACGGGATCGCGACGCGCGCGCCGCCGGTCCAGGTCTCTGCGGCGAGGAAGCCGCTCGACGGCTCGAGGGGGGCGTCGATGAGGGCGCGCGCGCGGATCGGATCGACGCCGTCGCGTCCCGCGAGGACGGCGCCGACCTGGAGCCCGTCGATGCGACCGACGCGCGCGCGCGCGGTGACCGCGTGGCCGGTGACGCCCGAGGCGATTTCGTGCGCCGATTCGCACGAGACGCGGAGCAACGGTCCGGAGTGCGTGGCGCGCACGCGCATCGCGGGGACGTTTCGATCGGCGTCGCCGACGTCGCCGCCCGCGAGTTAGATCTCGAAGGCGCCGCGCGCGCCCCAGCGGCCGATCGCGCTCGCGAGGCCGCCCGTCGCGGTCCACGCTGCGCCCGGCGCGATCGCCGTGCCACGTCCGAACGCCGCGCCGAGGACGCCGTCGCTTCGGAGGCCGAGCGCGGCGACGTCGACGCGCGGCTCGATGCGATGAACCCACGGATCCTCGATGTCGGTCGATGCCCAGCCGCGAACGAACGGAACGGCGATGCGTGCGCGCGCGGAGCCGGCCGCGTCGACGCCGCGCGTGACGCCGTCGGACGCGACGTCGCCGACGCCGCGAAGCGCGAGCGATGCGCCGATCGCGCCGACGCGCGTCGCGACGAGCGCGCCGGTGTCCACGCGCGAGAAGCTGAGCGGAGGCACGCCCGGCGAGCGAAGCACGCCGCCGTCGATCGTCGCGTCGTACGCCCCGACGCCGCCGATCGCTTCGCCGCGGCGCACCGTCGCGACGGGGCCGACCGCGCCGAGATCGAGGACGTCGCCACCGCGCGGCGCGACCGCGCGAACGCTCGTCGCGACCGTCCATCCGCCGGTGCGCCACGCCGCTTCCATCGTCGAGCGATCGAAGGGCCGCACCGCCGCGTCGAGATCGGTCGTCGCGACGACGCCACGAACGCCGCGCACGACGTCGACGTCCCACGCCACGCCGGACGCCGCGTTCGATAGAATCGTCGTCGCGCCGCGCGCGTCGACCGCGACGCCATCGGACCGCAAGTGATCCCACTTCACGCGCGTGGTGCTCGCTTCGCTGTAGAGATGCGCGTCGATCGCGACGCCCCCCTTCAGGTAGCCGCCCGCGCGAAGATCGAGCCCGCCCTCCGTCGACGTCCCCGCGTGCATCGGCAGGTGCACCCCTTCGCCGAGGAACACGCCGTCCGTTCCGCGGTACGCGATCTCCGGAGCCAAGAGGCCGCGTCGCGCGGGCGATCTCATCCAGAAAATCGGCGCCCAGAAAATCGGCACGCCGAAGAGCTCGAGGCGCGGCTTGCGTAGGATCACGTCGTGCGGCGGCGCGACCGTCGCTCCGTCGAACCGGATCGCGAGCGGCGTCCCGAGGCAACCGCAGAACCCGAGCCTCCCCTCACCTTCGAGATCGACGCCGATGCTCGATCGCTTGAGCCGCACGTAGTCGCTCGTCAGGTGAAACGGAGGAACGTCGACGCGAACGTTGCCGCGCGCGTCGAGCGCCTGCGTGCGCGCGTTGAAGTCGACCTCGTCGGCTCGCACGTCGACCGGGAACGGAGCCGCCGGTGCGTCGTCGGGTACGGTCGGCGTGTCTGAGCGCGCCGCGCGAGGAACGACGAAGGCCATCGCGGCGAGCGCAGCAGCGATCGTGCGCGGTGATCGCGCCGATCGCCCGATCGAACGGGTCATGGCAACGGGATCAGCGCGGCGCGGTGGCGGTGGCCGACGGAGCGGGTGCAGGCGCGGCAGGCCCAGGCGTCGACGTGAACGCGCTCGTGGGGTTCAGGAAATCGCCCTTCGCGAACTCGACCTGGAGCATCGCGGTGCCGTCTTTCGTCGCCGCCATCCGGAACGCAGGCACGACGTTCGCGCGCAGCTCGACGACGAAGAAGAGGTCCGCGCCGTGCGGCACGAGGCGCGCGCGCGCCACCGGCGTATTGAAGTGCGTCGTCACGAGCGCGTTCGTGTTGTTCCAGATCCCGACGTGCGCCCCCTTGAGGACGTAGGTCACCGTGCCGGCGGCCTTGCGCTCCTCGACCGGCACCATCTTCGTCAGCTGCACGAAGAGGCGCGTCGTCCCATCCGCGAGCGTCTCGAACCCCGGGAGTGTCGCGTCGGGTCCGCGCGCGCGATGCACCCAACCGCGGGCGGGCGCGGGCTTCGCGTTGTTCCACGCATACCCGCCCAGCGATCCGGCGGGCGCGACCGCGCTTCCCGGTGGCGTGGCCGGTGCAGGCTGAGCCGGTGGTGCCGGCGGCGGTGCCGGCGCGGGACCCGGCGTCTGGGCGACAGCGAGCGCCGGTGCGAGGCTCATTGCAGTCCAAATGGCCAGTGTTCGCGCTCGCTTCGCCATCATCCTTCAATTAGAGCACGAAGCGCGTGTAGTCTGCAATCGCTCGCGCGGAACGCCCGCGAACCCCTATGCGAGGCGCTTCAAAGCCGCGAGGATCTCCTTGTTGTCGCGCCCCTTTCCGAGGTCCTCCTCGTGGACGAACGCGACCTTCCCCGCCTTGTCGACGATCACTGTCGCGCGCGCCGTGAACCCGAGCTTTTCCTTGTAGAGGCCGTACTTCTCGGCGACCGCGCCCCTCGGGTTGAAGTCGGCGACGAGGGGGTACGTGAGCCCCATCTGCTTCGCGAACGCAAGGTGCGCCCACTTGCTGTCGACGCTGATGCCGATGACCTGCGCGTTGCCGCCGTCGAGCGCGGAGGCGTCCTCGCGAAAGCATCCGTGCTCTTCCGAGCACGTCGGGCTGAAGTCGAGCGGGTAGAACGCCAGGACGACGTTCTTCTTGCCGCGGTAGTCGCTCAGCTTGATCGGTTTGCCGGGCTTGCCGTCGTCGCCCAAGAGGTTGGACGGGAGCTCGAAGTCGGGCGCTTCGGCGCCGATGGTGATCGTCATGGGTGGCCTCCTCGGTTTTCGAATCCGATGCGCGAACCTAACGCAAGGTCGCGCGCGTTGCCGTCCGACTTGCGCAGAGTCGCGGCCGTTTGGTACGTGACGCCCATGGAACCTGCGCTCCCGGCCACCGAGATCACCGCGCTTCTCGGGCGCGGCACGCAGTTCGAGGGGAAGCTCCACTTCGAGGGGCGCGTCCGCATCGACGGGCACTTCAAGGGGGAGATCCACAGCGACGACACGCTCATCATCGGCGACGGGGCCGAAGTGCACGCGGAGATCGACGTCGCGACGGTGATCGTCCGCGGTGGCACGTTGCACGGCAACGTCCGCGCGAAGACGGCGATCGAGATCCACGCGCCGGCGAAGGTCGTGGGCAATCTGCATTCGCCGTCGCTCTTCATCGATCGCGGCGTCGAGTTCCAGGGGACGTGCCGCATGGACGAGGTCGAAGAGCGGCCGAACAAGGCGGCACCGCCGGCCGCGCCGCGTGAATGAGCGACGCGCGCTCGCGATCGCCGCGTCGCTGATCGTGGCAGTGCCGATCGCGTGCGGTCCGGCGACGCCTTCGCCGACCGCGCGTCCCGCTCCGACGATGCGCGCGCTCGACGGCGGAGTCGCGAGCGATGGCGGGACCGACGCGGCGGTTACCGACGCGCGGCCGACGCTCGACGCGCTCGCGCAACGAGGTGCGCCCTTCGCGCGCGGGATGCGAGAGATCGCACGCCGCGAGGTCGCGGGCGCGCACACGACGACCGAGATCGCGCGCGCCGATTCGCGCGATGCATGCGTGCGCGTCGCCTACGCCGCGAACGCGCCCGTCTCCGCGCGCATCGAGGACGACGCGGGCGCGGTGCTCGCCGAGCGCGCCGCGGACGCCGAGGGGTTGCTCGCCGCGCGCGGTCCCGTGTGCGTCCGTCGCGGCGGTGCGCTCCGCGTTACGTTCGTCGGCCCCGCGTCGCTCGAGGTTCGCTTCGTCGCGTGGATCGCTCCGTAGTCGGCGGTTGCGGTTCGCGTTCGAGCCCGAGCCCGATCACGCGCGCGCTCGGTCGCGACACGTGCGCGCTCTCCGCGTCGAAGAAGCGCCACGGCGCCTCCGCGATCTCCCCGGCGTAGCCGACGCCGACGCGCGCGCTCACGCCGATCTTCGGGCGACGCGTCCGCTCGGCGATGAAGAGTGGCGCCTGCGTCAGGTCCGCGCCGTCGTGCGCGCGCGTGATCTCGAGCGCACGCGCCAATCGCCCCGGTCCGTCCGCACGCGCGTCGGGCCCGTCCACGATCTCGCCTGCGCGAATCAGCACGGCGTGCCCGCGTCCGACTCCGCCGCAGACGACGTTGAAGCAATCGTGCATCCCGTAGACGAGAAAAACGTAAGCGTGCCCCGCCTCGCCGAGCAGTGTGCGCGTGCGTCGCGTGAGCCCGAACCGCGCGTGGCACGCCGCATCGGACGGCCCGCGGTACGCCTCGGTCTCCACGATGCGGCACACGCGATCGCCGTGTACGACGTACGCGCCGACGAGCGCGCGCGCGACCACGAGCGCGTCGCGGGCGAAGTAGCGCCTGCTCATCGGGCGAGGGGCGGGGCTCGGGCGGAGCGCGTGCATGGCCGTTCGTGTACCGGTCCGTGTAGCATTTCGCGCTGTCGTCGCCGCGCGCCGTGCGATAACCAGCGGTCCCGGAGGACGCAGATGGGTGAGCTACTCGAGAAGATGGAGCATGCCGCGCACGCGGGTGGGGGCCACGGCGACCACGGCAGCGGGAACACCGGCAAGCTCATCGGAATCACCATGGCCATGCTCGGCGTCATGCTCGCGTTCTGCGCGGCGATGGTCGGCTCGGCGCGCACCGAGCTCATCGCGACGATGGTCGAGCAGAGCAACACCGAGAACAGCTACGAAGCGTCGCGCTCGAAGCATCGCATGATGATGGCGCAGCTCGAGATGCTCCACGCGATCACGCCAAGCCGTGCCGAGCTCGCGAAGTTCGAGACCGAGCTCAAGGGAGTTCACAGCAAGTCAGGCAAAGAGGACACCGAGGACACCGCCGAGATCAAAGCGGCGATCGATCTCTCGACGCGCGCGATCGTCGACATCCTGACGCCGGATCCCGAAGACGAAATTCATTTCGTGAAGCTGATCCGAAAGTACGAGAAGGAGGCCGATCTCTCGCACGAGTGGGCCGAGGCGTACGACGAGGTGATCGAAGGGCACTTCGCCGCGGCCGAGCATTACGAGTGGGCGCAGCTCGCGTCCGAGGTCGGAATCGTGATCGCGTCGATCGCGCTCCTCGTGGGAAGCCGCGCAGTGTGGGGCGTTTCCGTCGTGTTCGGCGTGGGGTGTGCCGGCGTCATCCTCTGGACGTACTTGGGGACGCGGAGCCACATCCACCACGGCGAGGAGGACGTTGCGAAGCGAAAATCCGCCGTCATGGAGCTGCGGAAGCAGGATGCCACGAACAAAGACGACGAGAAGACGCTGGAGGGCATCGAGCACGGCCTCGTCAATCACGGCGGGCACGGGGCGGGATCGGGCGAACCGCACGCTCCGTCGGCTCCGTCCAGCTCCGCCGTGCCGGCTGGCTCCGTTGCACCCGCGCATTCGAGCGCAGCCCCTTCGGCGCCCCCGGCCCACCCGCCGGGACACTGACCGCTGGAATAGTCGCCGCTCAGGGACTAAGTGAACGGCAGCGAAATGTTCGACGAGTTCGGTATCAACGCTGGGTACGTGGAAGAGCTCCACGCGCGGTATCAACAAAGCCCGCAGTCGGTCGACGCCGAGTGGCGCGCGTTCTTCGACGGTCGCGGTTCGGCCGCGTCGCTCGCGTCGCCCGTCGCGGTGCCGCCGATGGCGCTCGTCGCGACGAAGACGAGCAACGGAAACGGCGTCGCTGTGCACGCGCCGCCGTCCGCGCCCGCGTCCTCCAACGGCGAGAGTCTGCTTGCCGCCGCGGCGATGCAGGGCCGCGTCTACCAGCTGCTCAACGCGTACCGCGTACGCGGGCACCTCTTCGCCGACGTCGATCCGCTCGGTAGCCCGCCCGACGCCGCGCCCGAGCTCGATCTCGCGAACTTCGGTCTCACCACGGCGGATCTCGATCGCACGTTCGGCACCGCCGGGATGCACGGCTTGCCGGATCGCGCGACGCTCCGCGAGATCATCGCGCACCTCGCCGAGACGTACTGCGGATCCATAGGCGTCGAGTACGTGCACATCGAAGAGCCCGAGCCGCGTCAGTGGCTCGAGCAAAAGATGGAGGCGACGAAGAACCACGCGCAGCTCGATCGCAGCGAGCTCGTCCGAATTCTCACGAAGCTGACCGACGCCGAGATCTTCGAGCAGTTCATTCACAAGAACTACGTCGGGGCCAAGCGGTTCTCGCTCGAAGGCGCCGAGAGCATGATCGCGATGCTCGATCTGCTCATCGAGTCGGCGGCGCAGCACGGCGTCGAAGAGATCGTCATCGGGATGGCGCACCGCGGGCGGCTCAACGTGCTCGCGAACATCATGGGCAAGAACGTGCGCGAGCTCTTCGCGGCGTTCGAGGACAAGCAGCCCGAGCGCTTCCTCGGCTCGGGCGACGTGAAGTACCACCTCGGCTACTCGAACGATGTCGTCACGACGTCGGGCGCGATGCTGCACTTGTCGCTCGCGTTCAACCCGAGCCACCTCGAGTGGGTCAACCCGGTCGTCGAAGGGCGCGTCCGCGCGAAGCAGGATCGTCGCAAGCGGAAGAGCACGATGCCGCTGCTCATCCACGGCGACGCGGCGTTCATGGGGCAAGGCGTCGTGCCCGAGACGCTGAACATGGCGGGGCTCGAGGGGTATTCGACGGGCGGCACGATGCACCTCGTCGTGAACAACCAAATCGGCTTCACGACGATCCCGAAGGACGCGCGCTCGACTCGTTACTGCACCGACATCGCGCGCATGCTCCGCGTCCCGGTGTTCCACGTGAACGGCGAGGATCCCGAGGCGGTCATCCAAGTCACGCGCCTCGCGATTGAATACCGCGACCGGTACAAGCAGGACGTCGTCATCGACATGTACTGCTACCGAAAGTACGGCCACAACGAGGGCGACGAGCCGCGCTTCACGCAGCCCGTGATGTACTCGAAGGTCGATCGCAAGCCGACGGTGCGCGAGGTCTACGTGCAGCGACTCGTCGATGGCGGGCACGTCACGCGCGAAGAGGCGGACGAGATCGCGCGGGCACGAAAAGCGGCGCTCGATCAGGCGCTCGAAGAGGCGCGCAAAGGCGACTACCACCAGATGCCCGAGACGATGGGCGGCGTGTGGAAGCCGTACCGCGGCGGCCCCGACAAAGACGTCCCCGATGTCGCGACGGGCGTGCCGAAGGAAAAGCTTCTCGAGCTGCTCGAGAGCCTCGCGAAGATCCCCGAAGGGTTTCACGCGAACGCGAAGGCGCTCAAGGTCATCGAGCAGCGCCTCGAGCGCGCGAAGGCCGGGCAGACGCTCGACTGGGGGACGGCCGAGCACCTCGCGTACGCATCGATCCTCTCCGAAGGGCGCGGCGTTCGCCTCAGCGGACAAGACGCGCGACGCGGCACGTTCACGCATCGGCACGCGGTGCTCTTCGACAGCGAGACGGGCACGCAGCACATCCCGCTCGCGAATCTCGGGCCCGGCGCGGGGCGCTTCGAGGTCTACGACAGCCCCCTCTCCGAAGCGGGCGTGCTCGGTTTCGAGTACGGCTACAGCCTCGACCGCCCCGAGAAGCTCGTCTTGTGGGAGGCGCAGTTCGGCGATTTCTTGAACTCGGCGCAGGTCATCGTCGATCAGTTCATCGTGTCGGCCGAGGACAAGTGGGGGCGCCTCAGCGGCCTCGTGCTCCTCTTGCCGCACGGCTACGAGGGACAGGGCCCCGAGCACTCGAGCGCGCGCATCGAGCGGTTTCTCACGCTCAGCGCCGAAGACAACATCCAGGTGTGCAACCTGTCGACGCCGGCGCAGTTCTTTCACGTGCTCCGGCGTCAGGTGCTTCGTCCGCTCCGCAAGCCGCTCATCGTCTTCACGCCGAAGAGCTGGATCCGCACGCCGATCTCGACGCTCGAAGAGATGGCGCACGGGAAATTCCAGCGCGTGATCGGCGACGATCAAATCGCGCCCGCCGACGTGAAGCTGATCCTCGTGTGCTGCGGCAAGGTTTACTACGATCTCGAAAAGGCCCGACGCGAGCGCGGGCGCAAAGACGTCGCGATCCTCCGCGTCGAGCAGCTCTATCCGATGAACGGCGCGCTGCGCGACGCGGTCCGCGCGTACGAGCCGGGCACGCCGCTCCGGTGGGTCCAAGAAGAGCCACGCAACATGGGTGCTTGGTATTTCATGAACGCGCGGATGCACGAGTTCATCGGCGATCGCCACCCGCTCTCCGTCGCGTCGCGCAACGAGAGCGCGAGCCCGGCGACCGGGAGCCATTCGAGCCATCAGCTGGAGCAAAAGATGCTCCTCGACGAAGCGTTCCGACAGTAGGCACGTTGATGTAGCTTCGCGGGCGGTGCTCGGCTCGCCTCTCGACTTTCGTAGGTTCGCGTTCGCGCTCATCGGTGTGGGCGTCATCGTCATCGCCGCGCTCGTCAACCGCTTCGCGCCGGCGAAACGTCCGCGCGTTCGGCGCGTCGTCGTCCTCTACGGGCTCTATCTCGTCGCGTTCGGGAGCGCGGCCGGCCTCGGCGCGATCGGCGTCGACGTGTGGGCGACGCGCATTCGCCACGTCGCGGCGATCCTCGAAGCGTTCACGCTCATCAACATCGTGGCGCTCGCGATCTTCGATCTCGCGCTCCCCGCCGTTCGCATCGCGGTCGTATCGATCACCTCCGACATCCTCGTCGGCATCGCGTACATCGTCGCGACGCTCGGCGTGCTCCACGGCGCGGGGATGGATCCATCGAGCGTCCTCGCGACGTCCGCGCTCGTCGGCGGGATCATCACGTTCTCGCTTCAGAACACGCTCGGCAACATTCTCGGCGGCGTCGCGCTGCAGCTCGACGGATCGATCCACGTCGGCGACTGGGTCCAACTCGAGAACGGGCGCCAGGGGATGGTGAAAGAGATCCGCTGGCGTCACACGGTCGTCGAGACGCGCGACTGGGACACCATCATCGTGCCGAACGCGTCGCTCCTCTCGAACAACATCATGATTCTCGGCAAGCGCGAGGGGCAGCCCCTTCAGCGGCGCATGTGGGTCTACTTCAACGTCGATTTTCGTCACTCGCCGACGCGCGTGATCGACGTCGTCGAAGCCGCGCTCCGCTCCGCGCCGATCGACGGCGTATCGACGGATCCGCCACCGCACGTCGTCTGCTACGACTTCGCGCGCGACGGCAAAGACAGCCTCGCGTACTACGCCGCGCGCTACTGGCTCACCGACATTCCGGCCGACGACGCCGCGCAGACGCGCGTCCGCGCGCGCGTGTTCACTGCGCTCAAGCGCGCCGGCATTCCGCTCGCGCTTCCCGCGTCGAAGACGTACATCAAGCTCGCCTCCGACGAGAAAGCGCGCGACGAGAAGACGCGCAGCAAACGCCTCCACGCCATCGAGCGTCTCGATCTCTTCCAAGCGCTGACGCCCGACGAGCTCGCGCAGGTCGCGACGCACCTCCGGTACGCGCCGTTCGCAAAGGGCGAGACGATCGTGAAGCAGGGATCGATCGCGGCGTCGCTCTACATCTTGTCGCAAGGGGACGTCGAGGTGCTTGCGCACGGCGAGCCCGAGCGCGGCGGGCCGGCGAAGAGCGTGGCGACGATCCATGCGCCGAGCTTCTTCGGCGAGATGGGGCTCATGACGGGCGAGCCGCGAACGGCGGACGTCGTCGCGCGCACCGACGTCGAGTGCTACCGCCTCGACAAGGATGACTTCGAGCGCATCGTGGTGGAAAGACCGGAGATCGCCGAGCAGATCTCCGGGACGCTCGCGCATCGTCGGGTCGAGCTGGAAGCGATCCGCGAAGGGCTCGACGCCGAAACGAAGCGCCAGCGCGAGGCGACCGAGCAGCGTCGCATCTTGAAGCACATCCAAGACTTCTTCGCGCTGAGCGAGCCCGGGAAGAAATGATCGCGATCGAGCTCGGTGCGCGCAACGCCGGCGAGGTCGCGCGGGTCGTGCGCGCGCTCGGATCGCACCGGTACATCGCGGGGCGGATGCACCTCTTGCACGCGTTCGTGCTCGCGTCGCTCGACGGCGGTCCGTTCGAGGAGCTCGCCGAAGGGGCAGCGTGGGCGACGCGGCTCCTCGAGAGT
>JBBQXV010000065.1:0-34161 GCA_038209335.1 Polyangiales bacterium
ACGATCGCAGCGGAGAGCGCGTCGCGATCGATCGACGGATCGATCGCCGCGTCGAGCGCGTCGGTGTCGCCGACCGCTCCGATTGCCCAGCGTCCTCGGTACGCGCGTTGGCGAACGTCGATCGCCGCGCCGCGCGCGCGCGCCGCCACGGCCACGTCCGCGAGCGCCCGCGACGCGCGATCGTCCTCGGCGAAGAGCAGCACGATCGCGGTGTAGCACGGGCCCCCCGCGCGTCGCCGACTGTGCAAAGGCTTGCACTCACGGTGTGACACCGGCGCCGTCGCCCAAACACGTGACGCTGGGAAACCACATGAAGCGAGCGACCCCATCATGGCGTCGGCGTCACGAACGGGCCTGAATTCCCGCGCAACGTCGACGGCACGCGACTCGCAAAGGTCCCGTGCATGCGACACAGAGCTTCTCCTTACTTCGTCGGCGCGTTCGTCGCGCTGCTCTTCGCGTGCGGCGACGGTTCGAAGCACGACTACGACAACTTTCGTGAGGACGTCGTGTTCTGCGAAGACGCCGTCGCGTACCTGACGACCTGCTGCCCCGACTTCCAACCGCACGCCGTCGCGTGTCAGTACCACTACGACTACACGCCCGGCGGGTGCGACACCGCGGCGACGACCGACGCCGAGAACCCCGCGCTCGATCTCGAAGAGAGCCGCTGCATCCTCGGTCGATCGTGCGACGCGCTCCGCGCAGGCGGGGTCTGCGCGCGCGCGCAGAAAGCGACGCCATATAGCGAGCACGGCGGCCCGAGTGACTCGTATCCGAGCTCGTCTTCGTCGTCGCACTCCACGCACGCGCCGGTGTGCTCGTGAAGCGCGCGTTCGCATCGCTCGCGATCGCGTGCATGCTCGCCGCGTCGGGCCGCGCGCGAGCCGACGACGTCGTCATCGGCGGTCCCGGCTCCGAGCCGTCCGCCGCGACGGCGACTCCGCACACGACCTACTTCGGGCTCGTCTCCGGCGGCGCGAGCTACCGGCGTCTCTTCGGTCTCCCAGTAGAAGCAGCCGACATCGGCCTCGGCTTCGGCGCCGATTCGCGCGGCCTCGGCCTCTACGTGCGCGGCGACTTCGAAGCGGGGCG
This sequence comes from Polyangiales bacterium, assembly GCA_038209335.1. Lineage (GTDB taxonomy): Bacteria > Myxococcota_A > Polyangia > Polyangiales > Polyangiaceae > JBBQXV01. The sequence continues at coordinate 1,096 of JBBQXV010000065.1, forward strand.
CGCGGACCGCGGCCTCACGACGCGCACGTTCCGACTCGGTGGATCGGCGGAGGGGATCGTCGGGCGCTTCCGGCTCGGAGGAGGCGTCGACGTGCTGAGGTTCAGCGTGTGGCGCGTGACCGACTCGACGACGATCGACGAGCTCGGCGTCGGCGCGTTCATGCTCGGGAGCCTCGACGTCGTGCGCTTCGACGGCCACGCGCTCTTCCTCGGCGTTCGAGGCGACGTCGATTGGATTCACAGCTCGGCGGTGTTCGGCGCGTCCGCGACGTTGGGATTTCGTCTGTGACGATCGTCACTTCTTGAAGCTGACCGGCACCGTGAGCTTCGCGGGACCGTTCGTCGGCGTCGAGAACGTCACGCGCTGGACGATTCCCGCGAGGCAAGCAACGAGCACCGGCGGCAACTTGGTAGGGCCGGGCGTGACGCTCGTGACGCTCCCGTCGCCCGCGACCTCGATCGTCAGCGTGACGCTCCCTTGCGTGCTCGGATCGACCGCAAGCTGCTTCTGGTAGCAGGCTCGCAAACGCGGCTGCAGCGCGGCGACGACGCGCGCGGAATCGGGAATCGTCGAATTCGCCGCGGCCGAAGCGCACGACTTCGCGCCGCTGCACGTGCCGGTGCCGCAGGCCTTCTCGCCCGGCGGCGGCTTCGACGCGCACGACTTCTCGCCTGCCTGCGGCTCGGCGGTCGCGGTCGTCGTCGCGATCGCGTTCGACGTCGTGATCGTCGGCGGCGTCCCCGACGGCGACGCGCTCGGGACTTCGTAAGCGGCGACCGGCACCGCCGACGGCTCGGCGTCACGCGCGCATGCGTCCACGCTGATTCCGAGAACGGCCGCCATCGCCACGAGCCATCGATCGCGAGCCATGCCTCAGCGTACGACGAAGCCGCGTCGCAACGAAGCGGCGCGATTCAGGCGTCTTTCCCCGCTCACGCGTCCGCGAGAACGTCGAGAAACGCCTGCCCGTACTGCTCGACGCGCGCCGGTCCCATTCCGTGGATCGACAACAGCTCGTGCGCGTCGCGCGGGCGTCGCGACGCCATCTCGACGAGCGTGCGATCGAACGCGACGACGTACGCCGGGACGCCGCGCGTGCGTGCGATCTCGGCACGGCGCGCGCGGAGCTGCTCGAACACCGGGCGCGACGCCTCGTCGAGCTCGGCCTGCGCTTCGCCGCGCGCGCGACGCTCGCCGCGTTCGCTGCGCTCGCCACGCTCGCCGCGCGATCGCTTCGTCGCGCGCGCCACCGCCGGCAACACGAAGCGCACCGGGACGCTCCCGCGCATCACGTCCGCGCCCGCGTGCGTCAGGTACGGCACCGGATGCTCGGTCGGCGTGAGATCGATCCATCCCGCTGCGAGGAGCGCGCGAAGCACCGCGACGATCCAATCGGCCGAGTGCTCCTTCAACAAGCCGAACGTCGACAGCTCGGTGAACCCGAAGCGGCGCGTCTTCTCGGAGTCGGTGCCGCGGAGCATGTCGGCGATCGCGACGAGCCCCGCCCGTTTCTGCGCGCGCGCCACCGCCGACAGCGCTTTGCGCACGACGAGCGACGTCGCCTCGCGCTCGGCGTCGCTGACGGTCTCGTCGTTCGCGCCGTCGTCGACCGCCTCGCAGATGTCGCAGTGGCCGCAGCCGCCGAGGAGCTCTTGCTCGTCGCCGAAGTAGCGGAGGATGAAGTCGTGACGGCACGTGCGCGCGTCGAGGTAGCGCAAGAGCTCGCGAAAGAGATTCCACGCGCGCGCGGCGAGCGCAGGATCCGAATCGCCCGCGGAGTCCATGTTCACGAGACGCCGGCGGAGCGCGATGTCCGCGCCGCTGCACAAGAGGAGCCCGGTCGCCTCCGCGCCGTCGCGCCCCGCGCGCCCGACCTCCTGGTAATACGATTCGATCGACGCCGGCGGCTGCGCGTGGATGACGGCGCGAATGTCGGAGCGATCGATCCCCATGCCGAACGCGTTCGTCGCCGCGACGACATCGAGCGCGCGCGACGAGAAACGATCCGCGACCTTGGTGCGAAAGTCGGCGTCGAGGCCCGCGTGGTAGTACGCCGCGTTGTATCCCTCGTCGCGAAGCAGCGACGAGATCTGCTCGGTCTGCTTTCGCGTCGCCGCGTAGACGATCGCTCCGCCGCGCGGCGCTTTCGGATCGCCGAGCGCGGCCGAGAGCCCCTCGAGGAGCGCGGCGCGCGCCTGCTTCGGACCGTCGACGTTGCGCGCCGACAAGTGCAGGTTCGGTCGCGCGAAGCCGCGCAACACTTCGTGGCACGGCGGATCGTCGAGGCCGAGCTGTGCGCGGATCTCGCGGCGCACCTCGGGCGTCGCGGTCGCGGTGCACGCGAGCACGCGCGGCGGACGCAGCCGCTTCAGAAGCGCGCCGATGCGCAGGTAGTCCGGACGAAAGTCGTGACCCCACTGCGAGATGCAGTGGGCTTCGTCGATCGCGATGAGATCGATCGACACGCGCGACAAGAGCGAGATGAACGCCTCCGACGCGAGACGTTCCGGCGCCGCATAGACGAGCTTGTACCGTCCGCGCGCGAGCCACGACTCGCGATGATCGCGCTCGGAGCGCTCGAGCGTCGACGCGAGGAACGTCGCTTCGATTCCGCGCGCCGTGAGCGCACGCACTTGATCTTCCATCAGTGCGACGAGCGGCGAGAGGACGAGCGTCGTCCCCGGCAAGAGCGCCGCGGGGAGCTGGTACGTGAGCGACTTGCCACCGCCCGTCGGCGCGACGACGAGCACGCGCCCCGGCTGCCCGAGGAGCGCCAAAATGGCCTCCCTTTGCCACGGCCGAAACTCGGCGAGCCCGAACTGATCGCGGAGGACGTCGTCGATTGTCGCGCTCACGTCTTCCGCCTCGACCCCATCTGCCCTCGCACTGCCCTGCTTCATACCTAACCATCGGCTCGCGCGGTCGACGGGTTGCGACGAATCGTCGCGCCGGAACACCATCGCATGGCTGTCGCCAGGTGCAATGATGCAGCCCGAGCGCATTCGCCGTTCATGGATGCGTTTGAGACGGTCTTGCGAACGCGCCGCATGCTTAGTGAGCCGTATGAGAATCGGCGTCCCCTCCATCGCTGTCGTCTTCGCGCTCTCGTCGTTCGCGGCGTGCTCGGGCGCCGTGCCCAACAGCGGCTTCGAGAACGGTGGCGGTGGTGGTGACGGCGGCAGCGGCGGCGGAGGCGACGACGGTGGCGGCGACGACGTCGGGATCATCGGGACCGGCGGCGACGGCGGCATGATGCAGACGTGCGCGCCGAACGCCGCGAACTACGACATCCCCGGCAACAACTGCGACGACGACGGCGACGGCAAAGTCGACAACGCATTCGTCTGCGACATGAACCTCCCGCTCACCGGCGCGGCGGCGCTCTTCGCGCAATCGATCGGGCTCTGCCAGAGCGCGAGCGGACCGACCGACGCGAAGTGGGGTGTCATCTCGGCGACGTACACGAACGGCCACACGGCGACGACCGCGCCGAACGATCTGCAGCACGGCCTCCTCCCGAAGTTCGGCAACATCGTGAAGCCGCGCGAAGGGACGATGTTCGGCGTCCTCAGCTCGGGCTCCGCGCGCGAGACCGACAGCGACACGGGCCCCGACTTCAAAGGACAGAAGAACGGAATGCAGGGGCTCTTCCCGCCGGCGGGCGCGACGCCGCCGACCGGATTTCCGAAGGCCGCCCAGGGATGCCCGACGCTCGGCAACGCGACGTACGATCTGATCAACGTGAAGCTCGTCGTGAAGGCGCCGGCGAACGCGAAGGGGCTGAAGTTCGATTTCGACTTCTATTCGGGCGAGTGGCCCGAGTTCGTCTGCACGACCTTCAACGATGCGTTCATCGCGTACCTCTCGGCCAAGGGATTCAACAACGGGGCCGCCGACAACATGTCGTTCGACATGAACAACAACCCGGTCAGCGTGAACAACGGCTTCTTCGATCGCTGCACGCCGAACACGCAGACCGGATGCTCGGGCGGAAAGAAGAAGACCGCGGCGTGCCCCGGCGGCACCACCGAGCTCGCGGGCACCGGCTTCGACGCTCCCGGCGTCTACTGCCAGACGAACAGCACGGGCGGCGGCGCGACCGGTTGGCTCACGTCGCAGGCGCCGATTCAGCCGGGCGAGGTCTTCACGATCGAGTTCATGATCTGGGACACCGGCGACGCGAGCTACGACTCGAGCGTCATCGTCGACAACTTCCAGTGGATTCCGGGCGACACGATGACCGGGACGACGCGACCGCCGAAGTAGGCTAATCGGATCGGCGTGGAAGCCGAATCCGATCCGCTCAATCTCTTGGAGCTCGAGCAGCTCGCGTCCGCGAAGCTCTCGAAGATGGCGTTCGATTATTACGCGAGCGGCGCGCACGACGAGCTCACGCTGCGCGAGAACGTCGCGGCGTACCGGCGCATCGCGCTTCACTACCGCGTCCTCGTCGACGTCGCGACGCGCGACTCGTCGACGACGGTGCTCGGGCAGCGTGTGTCGATGCCGGTCCTCGTCGCGCCGACGGCGTTTCACAAGATGGCGCACCCCGACGGCGAGCTCGCGACCGTGCGCGCGGCGGGCGCGCAAGGGACGGTGATGATCCTGAGCTCGCTGTCGAACACGGCGGTCGAGGAGGTCGTGCGCGCGGCGACGGGGCCCGTTTGGTTTCAGCTCTACGTGTACAAAGATCGCAAGGCGACCGAGGCCGTGATTCTTCGCGCGGAGGCGGCGGGGTGCACGGCGCTCGTCTTGACCGTGGACGCGCCGCTCCTCGGGACGCGCGAGCGCGACGTGAAGAACCGCTTCGCGCTTCCGGCGGGGTTGTCGGTCGAGAACATGGTGCCGAGCGGGTACGGTGGGATCGCGAAGCCGGCGGCGGACTCGGGGCTCGCGGCGTACGTCGCGGATCTGCTTGATCCGTCGATGTCGTGGAAGGATCTCGCGTGGCTGCGATCGGTGACGAAGCTGCCGATCGTAGTGAAAGGGATCGTGCGCGCGGACGACGCGAAGCGCGCGGTCGAGAGCGGAGCGGCGGGAATCGTGGTGTCGAATCATGGCGGACGTCAGCTCGATACATCGCCGGCGACGATCGACGTGCTCGCGCGATGCGCCGATGCGGTCGCGGGGCGCGGGGAGATCTTCGTCGACGGCGGCGTGCGTCGCGGGACCGACGTGCTGAAGGCGCTCGCGCTCGGGGCGCGCGCGGTGCTCGTGGGGCGGCCGGTGCTGTGGGGGCTCGCGCTCGACGGACAGCGCGGCGTCGACTTGGTGCTCGCGACGCTGAAGAAGGAGATCGATCTCGCGATGGCGCTGTGCGGATGCGCGCGCGTCGCCGACGTCACGCGCGATCTCGTCGAGCCCGACGCGGCGAGGAAGTGAAGCCGTGAGGCACGTCGTCGTGCATCGCGCTGGCGGTCACGAAGAGCTCGTGATCGAGTCGGCGCCCGATCCGGTGCCTGCGCCGGGTGAGGTCGTCGTCGCGAGCGAAGCGATCGGCGTGAACTACGCCGACTGCATCGTGCGCATGGGGCTCTACGAGTCGGCGAAGAAGTACGTCGGCTGGCCGATCACGCCGGGGTTCGAGGTATGCGGGCGCGTCGTCGCGATCGGCGAAGGGGTGCGCGACGTCGCCGTCGGCGCGAAGGTGATCGCGGTCACACGCTTCGGCGGCTACGCGACGCACGTCTGCGTACCGCGCGATCAGCTCTTCCGCGTCCCCGCGTCGTTCGACGCGCGGCAAGCGGCGGCGTTTCCTGCGGTGTACTTGACCGCGTACTACGCGCTCTTCGATCTCGCGAACGCGCGCGCCGGGATGAAGGTGCTCGTGCACTCCGCCGCGGGCGGCGTCGGCGGCGCGCTCTTGCAGCTCGGCAAGCTCGCGGGGTGCACGACTGTCGGCGTCGTCGGCACGTCGGCGAAGGTCGAGGTCGCGCGCGATCTCGGTGCGACCCAGGTCATCGACAAGAGCAAAGAAGATCTGTGGCGCATGGCGCGCCGCTACGCGCCCGATGGGTACGATGTCGTCCTCGACGCGAACGGCGTCGGAACGTTGCGCGAGAGCTGGAAGCACCTCGCGTCGCCCGGGCGTCTCGTCGTCTACGGCTTTCATACGATGATGCCGAAGACGGGCGGTCGACCCAACTACGCCAAGCTCGCGATCGATTGGCTTCGCACGCCGCGCTTCGATCCGCTCACGATGACGAACGAGAACAAGAGCGTGCTCGCGTTCAATCTTTCGTATCTGTTCGAGCGGAAGGCGGTGTTCGTCGAGGCGATGGAGAAGCTCCTCGGGTGGGTCGACGAGGGGAAGATCGCGGGGCCGCTGGTGACGGCGTTTCCGTTTGATCGCGTCGCCGATGCGCACCGGGCGATTGAATCGGGGAAGACGGTGGGGAAGCTCGTGCTCGTGCTGTGAGAGCGTGCGCGGGAGCGGGAGCGGGAGCGGGAGCGGGAGCGGGAGCGGGAGCGGGAGCGGGAGCGGGAGCGGGAGCGGGAGCGGGAGCGGGAGCGGGAGCGGGTGGAAGGACTTCGGCTCGCTCGGCTTTCCCAGCGTGCCGTCGTGCTCGGCCGCGTCAATGCCAAGCCGCTTCGCGGTGCTCGCTTCGCTCGCAGCATTGACCCGGCCTGCGCTCGACGGCTTGGGCGGGGCGCCTCTCGCGATTCCGCGCGGGGTGAACCACGGAGAGTCGGATGCGTATTTATGATGCGATGATTGAGGTGTTGCGGATGCTGCGCGGCGAGTTGCCGCGTATCGAGCGGTTCGACAACGATTTGGCGCGGCAGCTGCGGCGGGCGGCGGCCAGCGTGGCGCTCAATATTGGTGAGGCGAGCGGGTCGAGCGGGGGCGTGCGGACGCAGCGGTTTCGCACGGCGCTCGGGTCGGCGCGGGAGACCAATGCCTGTCTCGATGTTGCGATTGCGCTCGGGTACGTCGACAGCGTCGATGGTGCGCTTCGCGGGAAGCTCGATCACGTGATCGGCGGTCTCGTGCGGCTCACGGTCTGAAGTGCAGCGCGGCGGACGAGCCTGCGTCGCTCGTCCGCCGCGCTGATTCACGTCACGTTGCGGACCAGTGTCGCCGCCACATGCTCGACGCGATCGCGCAGCTTGGCATCCAGCGGCCAGTAGCCGAGCGCGTCCGCCGCATCGAGGCACGCGGCCGTTTCCCGCGCCGAGCCGAGCGCGTCGAGGTAGCGCTGCCGCCGCGTACCACCGCGACCCCCTGCGCCCTCCGCCGTGTTGAGCGCCATGCTCGTTGCGCAGCGACGAAGCTGTCTGCCGAGCGACGTGTCGTGCGTTTCGATTTGCACCAGCACCGGCCGCAGCTCGCGCAGCACCTCGAGAATGACGTCGTAGATTCGAAGCATGTCGTCTCCGTGGTTTGCCTTCGCGTGAAATCGCGAGAGGCGATCCGCCCAAGCCGTCGCGCGCAGGCCGCGTCAAGGCCGCGAGCGAAGCGAAGCGCCGCCGAAGGCGGCTTGGCCTTGATGCGGCCGAGCACGACGGCACGATGGGAAAGCCCGAGCGAGCCCCCCCCTACACGCTCACCGTCCACACGCGTGAACGTGAGCGTGCGCGTGAGCGTGAACGTGAGCGTGAACGTGAGCGTGAGCGTGAGCGTGAGCGTGAGCGTGCGGTGAGGGTGCGCGTGATACTGTCGCGCCGCTGAAAGCGACGACGGCAAGCGACGCGCTTCACGCGCGAGCATCGGAGGAGAGATGGCGGCGGCGAAGGGAGCGAAGAAGGCGAGCGGCGTGAAGCGTGCACCGCCGAAGCGGCGAACACCGAAGAAGGCGCAAGCCGGCAGCGCGGGGCTCGACGCCGTCGCGTGCGTTCCGGAGGGCGCGCGCGACGCGGTCGACGGCTTGACCGAGGTCGCGGCGCGCGTTCGCAGCGAAGGCGGCGCGATCATCGGCACGTACCTCGACCCGCTCGGAGGCAAGCCGCTCTTGATGGCGATCCTTCCGATCGACAAGATCGAGCCGACGCCATTTCAACGCGATCTCTCCGACGCGCACCACAAGCGCCTCGCCGAGGTCATCCAGAAGACCGCGCGCTTCCTCGATCCGCTCATCGCGATCGTCGCTCCCGACGGGACGACGAGCGGCGCGTTCTGGACGCCGAACGGGCGTCACCGCCTCGAAGCGATGCGCCGCCTCGGCGCGAAGGCGATCACCGCGCTCGTCGTTCCGGAGCGCGAGGTCGCGTGGCAGATCCTCGCGCTCAACACCGAGAAGGCGCACAACCTGAAGGAGCGCGCGCTCGAGGTCGTGCGGATCTACCGCGGCCTCATCGACGAGGACGCGTCCAAGTCCGAGGCGAGCTTCGCGTTCTATCTCGAGGATCCCGCGCTCGTGACGATCGGCGTCTGCTACGAGCGAAACCCGCGCTTCGCCGGCGGCGCGTACCACCCTGTCTTGCGGCGCACCGAAAAGTTCACCGACGCCTCGCTGCGCGAAGCGGTGAAGGTGCACGAGAAGCTCGCGACGAAGACGCTCGAGGTCGAAGAGCTCGTCGCCACCGCCGTCGCGAAGTTGAAGGAGCGCGGGCTGACGAGCCCTTATTTGCGGTCGTTCGTCGTGTCGCGAATCAACCCGCTGCGGTGGATCAAGGGCGAGCCGCCGCCGGCCGAAGAGGTGCTCGAGACGATGCGAAGCCGCGCCGCGAAGTTCGACGCGGAGAAGATCAAGCAAGACGATCTCGCGCGCGCAGGTGGCGCGCCCGACGAGGAGGGTTGATCATGAGCAAGCAAGTCGGAATCATCGGCACAGGCGACGTCGGCAGAGCGCTCGGCGACGGCTTCGTGTCGCGCGGACACGACGTGAAGATGGGGTCGCGCGACGCGAAGAACGAGAAGATGGCGGCGTGGGTGAAGAGCGCGGGCGCGCACGCTTCCGGCGGGACCTTCGCGGAGGCGGCGGCGTTCGGTGACGTCATCGTGCTCGCGACGCTGTGGAGTGGGACGAAAGCGGCCATCGACGCGGCGGGCGTCGCGAGCTTCGACGGCAAGGTCGTCATCGACGCGACGAACCCGCTCGTCTTCACGCCGAACGCGCCGCCGTCGCTCGCTCTCGGTCACACCGACTCCGGCGGCGAGCAGGTCCAGCGCTGGCTGCCAAAGGCGCGCGTCGTCAAGTGCTTCAACATCGTCGGCAACGCGCACATGGTGGATCCGAAGTTCGACGGCGGGCCGCCGGACATGTTCATCGGCGGCAACGACGAAACCGCGAAGAAGACCGTCGCAGAAATCTGCGCGTCGTTCGGCTGGCCGCCGGTCGTCGATCTCGGCGGGATCGAAGCGTCGCGCCTCCTCGAGCCGATGTGCATCGCGTGGGTGCTGTACGGGATCCAGAACAAGAGCTGGAACCACGCGTTCAAGCTGCTGCGGAAGTAACCCAAGGCCTCTGCGCGGGGCGACTCTCACACGTGAAGCATGCACACGCGCATACGACCATGGTTCATCGCTGCACCGGCCGCGTTCGCGGCGCTCGCGGCCGCGCCTGGGAGCGATGCGTGCTCGCGCTACCCGTCGTTTCCGACGCTGCTCGAGCCTGTGTTCGAAGCGCCCGACCACGTCGTCGAGTCGACGCGCATCTCGCTCGCGTGCGCGCCGCGAGGGATCGACGCCGCGTGCGAGCTGGAAGCGCGGTACCGCGTGCGCAATCGTGGAAAGGCGTCGGTGCAGTCGCAGGTGATGATCCTCGCGTCGCAGCTCGAGCCGCGTGCGTCGTTCGCGACGGCGAACGGCGAGACCGCGGTCGCGCTGCAGCTGACGAAGGCCGACCCTCGGCTCATCCGCGTCGCCGACTGCGACGAGTCGATCTTCTCGCGGCGGACGCTCGCGTTCGCGTTCGACACGACGCTCGCGGGGGGCGAAGCGCGCGAGCTCGTCGTGCGAAGCTCGTTCGTCATCCACAAATTCTTCGCGCTCGTCGGCGGCCACGGCGACTGCAACAAAGACGAAGGCGTGCAGCATCGTCATCCGTTCGTCGGCAGCGGACGATCCGCCGGCACATTCGGCTTCCGCTACGTCATGGCCACGAACCGCGAGGTGGAAGCGCAGAGCAAGATCACCGTGAGCGTTCGCCATCCGCGCGCGTGGGAGGGGGACGTGTTCCGCGGCGGCGACTCGCTCCCGCCTACGACGACGCGCGTGGACGCCGACGACGCGCGCGACGAAGTCGAGGGGAGCTTCGATCCGGATCACCAAGTCGTTCACGTCACGATGAACGTCGACCGCGGCGCGGTCTTCAACGGCGGACCATACGTCGCGGCGCATTGGTCGTTCGCGCCGGACGGCGGCGCGCTCCTCCGCGCCGGCTACGAGATCGCGTCGCCGCCGTGGTTGCTCGAATCGGTGAGCCTCGAGAGCGATCTGCGTCGACGACTCGTGGTCGTGCCGGCGGCGGAGATGGTGACGAGCACGGTCCTGGTCTTCGGCGCCGGGATCGGCGTGCCCATCCGCGTGCGACCCGAGCTGCAGATCGGCGGGCGCCTCCAGCTGAGCGCGAGCTACGGCGTCCTCACGTTGCGCGGCGCGTTCGACGCCTATCCTGCGACGTCTCTACTGCCGACCGTCTTCGAAGGATCGCTCGGACCGCAGATCTCGTTCTGACGCCCAGACGCCGAACGCGCGGGACATCCGGGGTATCGCCGTGTCTCTCCTTCGAGGTGGTGAGCTCGCGGGTCTGCACCGCCGTCGTCGGTTTGACGGCCGAAGGTCCACGAGCTAGTCCGACGCGCGGCGATCCCGCAAATGCGTGGGGCTTTGTGCGATATGCCGCCTTCACCGCGCCTCCCCTTCGAACATCGAAAGACCATGAAACCCTTCCTCCTCGCTCTCGTCGGGGCCGCCTTGGTCATCGGAGGCTGCACGACGCTCCTCGGTGATTTCCAAATCGCCGGAGACGGCTCGGACGCGTCGGTGGAGGCTGCGGTCGACGCGGGCGGCGGCGACGTTCTCGTCGTCCCCGACGCGAGCTCCGACGCCGCCACGGAAGCGTGCGTGCCCGAGACGAACGCCGCCCTGTGCGCGCGAGAGAGAAAGGACTGCGACGGCATCGTGGCGACCGACTCGTGCGGCACGGCGCGCGCGGTCCCGAGCTGCGGCACGTGCACGTCACCGCTGACGTGCGGCGCACGGAATCCGAACGTGTGCGGGTGCGTCGTCGAGAGCGACACGATGTTCTGCTCGCGCCTCGGGAAGAACTGCGGCCAAGTGGTGGCGATGGATAACTGCGGCACGACGCGCACCGTCGCGAGCTGCGGCCCGATGTGTAGGTCCCCGCAGACCTGCGGCGCGCACGTCCCGAACGTGTGCGGCGATCCGGTGTGCGCCCCGGAGACCGACACGCAGTTTTGCGCGCGCTACGGAAAGAACTGCAACGCGTTCTCGAACATCGACAACTGCGGCACGAATCGAACGGTAAACTGCGGGACGTCGTGCCCGGCCAACCAATCGTGCGGCGCGATCACGCCGAACGTGTGCGGCTGCATTCCGGAGAGCGACTCCGCGTTTTGCTCGCGCCTCGGGCTGACGTGCGGCGTGCAAGCCGCGGTCGACAACTGCGGCGCGTCGCGCGCGAACGTCTCCTGCGGATCGTGCTCGAACGGCAACGCGTGCACCAATGGAACGTGCGGCTGCGTCGGCGGCGCGGCGTGCTCGGGCAACATGTCCTGCTGCTCCGCGGGATGCGTCGACACCGTCAACAACACGACGGGTACGAACTGCGGCTCGTGCGGGCGGACGTGCACTCCCGGAAATTATTGGACGTGCAACGGAGGCAATTGCACCTGCCAACAGACGGTCTCGGGCGGCATGTGCAACGGCGCGTGCGTCTCGCTCCACGGCAGCCCGAACTGCGGTCAATGCGGCGTGACTTGCACGGGTGGAAACCAGTGCTGCCTCGCGACGCTCCAGAGCCCGTACGCATGCGCGCCGTCGGGCATCATCTGCTATCCGTGAATTCTCAGGCGAGCGCCGCCAACTTCTTCGGCGCGACGGTCTTCCAACTCTCCGCGACGCGCGACGCGACCTCGTTCCAATCGACGCGCGCGCCGTCGACGCGCATCCCGACGTACCCACGCGCGCCGATGTACGCGGGCAAGAAGAAGCGCGCTGCATCCTTGCGCACGAGCGCGACGTTGCCGCCCTTCTTCGCCGTCTTGAAGCAGACGCCGATGATCGCGTCGCCGTGGTGGTTGTCGAGGAAGTAGGCGTAGACCTTCTTTCTCACGCGAAACGTGGCGTGACGCGACTCGCGCTCGCACTCCGACTCGGGGAGCGCCGCGCAGATCTTCACGACCTTCTCCAGCGCGGCGCGCGCGACGTCGGGATCCGTCTGCGGACGCGGCGGTGTTTTCGGAGGCGGTCGCACCGGCAGCTTCGCGGCGCTCTTCGGGACGATCGCCGCCCATCCTGCTTCGACGAGGATCGCGAGCTCGATCCAATCCGTCTTCGGATGATTGAGCACGGCGCCGACCCAGCCTTTGACGCCGACGTACGGCGGAACGAAGAAGCGCTCGGGATCCATCGCGACGAGGCGCCGCTGCTCTTCGGGCGAAGCCTTGCACCAGATCGCGAGGCGCCCGTCGCCGTGATGATCGTCGACGAAGTTGACGTACATCTTGCCGCGCACGTGGAACGACGGCGCGCCGTGGGAGAGCTTCTCCTCGGCGCCCGGGAAGCCGAAGCAAACCTGGCGAACGCGCTCGAGCGCGGCATCGGACGGCGAGGGGGGCTTCTTTGCCATGGGCCGAGGGTACATTGACGCTCTCGATGCGCGCGATCTCCCAAACGCTGATCGTCGCCCTTCTGTCGGCGGCGTGCGCGGAACGCAAGTCGCCGCCGGCACCCGCGACGATCACGTCGGCGGCGTCGGCGGCGTCGGCCGCGTCGGCGGCGACGCCGACGTCGATCGCTTCGGCCGAACCGTCGGCGGCGCCGACGCCTTCGTCGAGCGCGCCGCCGCCGGTCGCGCCCGCCGTCGTCGAGCGCCTCGCGATCACCGGAGATCTCCCCGCGTTCGTCGTGCGTGGCGCGTCGCCCGATCCGCCGCGCACGATCTTCGTCCCCGGCGTCTGCTCGAACGCGCAAGCCTACTTGCTCGGCTTTCCCGAGGCGGCGCGTCGCGCGGGGGGCGTCGTCGCGATCGACGGCGATCTCCCCTGCCCTGGCGTGCCCGGCTTCCGATCGTTCTCGTGGGATCTCGCGAAGGCCCAAGCGCGCATGGAGGCCGCGGTCACCGCCGCCGGACATCGCGACACGAGCGACGCGCTCACCGTGATCGGCTACTCGCAAGGCGCGGCGATCCTCGAGCAGCTCGTCGCGAAGTCGCCGAGCAGGTACGCGCGCGTCGTCATCATCGCCGCGCCGTCGGATCCGATCGCGAGCCGCTACGCGAAGACGCGCGGCGTCGTGACGATGGCGTGCTCGCGCGACGTCTCGTGGCGCATGAAGCTCGCGTCGAAGGCGATCGCCGCGCAAGGCGTTCCGTCGACGTACATCGAGATGCCCGGCTGCATGCACGGCGAGCTCGCCGAAGGTGACGCGCGGTTCGACGAAGCGTTCGCGTGGCTCGGCGTGCGGTAGGTTGGCGCTCATGTCGCGACAGAAGCGCCTCGTGCAGAAGCTGACGGCGGATCCGGGGATCGCGTCGGGCGAGACGCGCGCGAAGCTCGTCGTGGACGCCGCGGACGCGGTGGGGATCGCGGAGTCGGTGACGACGGAGATCGACAAAGGAACGCGCGCGCGCGCAGGTCTCGCCGCGCAACGCGGGACGCCGATCGCGTGCGCCGCCGGATGCAATGCCTGCTGCGAAGAACCGGTGATGGTCCTCTTGCCCGAAGCGCTCCGCGTCGCGCGCTGGCTCGCGCGTCCAGAGAACGCGAGCGCGCGCGAGCGGTTCGTCGCGCGGTACCCGGCGTGGCGCGAGGCGGCGGGCGACGGCGTCGACACGCTCGCCGAGCTGAGCGCCGATCCGAACGGGAGCGAACGCTACAGCGCGGCGCACCGCCGCCAGTGGCGAAAGCGCGTGATGTGCGCGTTCGATCACGACGGACGTTGCTCGATCTACGAAGTGCGCCCGCTCCTCTGCCGCGACGCGCACGCGCTCGAGACGAACGAGCGATGCGTTCCGGGCGCGCCGATTCCCGCGGCGCGCCTCGCGTTCGGACCGCTCGACGACTTCGTGCCGACGGCCGCCGTGCTCTTGCGCGCGACGCACAACGCGATCGATCCCAAGCTGGGCGGAAAGACGAACCGCCTCGAGTCGCTGTGCGTGCTCGTCGCGCGATTGCTCGAGCCGACGCGCTGAGACTGTCCCCCCCGGGGAACGATGTGTTCGCGACCCCGCGGCGCAGCGCCGTCGCATCGAACGATGCATGACGACGCTTCATGCAACGACGGCGATCGTCGCGACGGCGCTCCTCCTCGGCTGTGCTGCCCCCGCGTACGCTTCGACCTCGTACCGCGGCCACGCCCTCGTCTCTCGCGATGCGACGGCTGTGTTCCACGCGGCGAAGAGCACGCTCGATCGCATCATCGACGCCGCGCTCGTTCGGGTCGCCGTAGAGCTCGGCGGTGCGCCGGTCGCGATGAACCTCCGCGCGCACTGACGCGCCGTCGCGCGGCCTGATACGCTCGAGGCGTGGCGCGCGCGTCTCTCCTTCGATCTGCGCTCGTGATCGCGGGCCTCGCGCTCGCGACGTCGGCGGGCGCCGGAGGATGCAGCACCAAGTCGTCGTCATCGGGTCCGTCGTCGTACATCTCGACCGACGACTTGATGAACCCGAAGAACTGCGCGACCTGCCACGCGGAACACTTCAAGCAGTGGTCGGGCAGCATGCACGCGTACGCCTCCGACGATCCGGTCTTCCTCGCGATGAACGCGCGCGCGCAGCGCGAGACGAAGGGGGGCGTCGGGAGCTTCTGCGTCGGATGCCACGCGCCGCTCGCGGTCCGCACCGGCGCGACCACCGACGGCCTCAACCTCGCGAGCTTGCCGGCGTCGCTCAAAGGCGTGACCTGCTTTTTCTGTCACACGGCGGACAAGGTCGACGGCCTCCACAACGACATGATCCATCTCGCGGGCGACGACACGCTTCGCGCGGCGATTCCGGATCCAGCGCCGAACGCCGTTCATCGCATGGGCTTCTCGACGCTCCACGATGGCGAGCGCCTCGACTCGTCGCAGCTCTGCGGAAGCTGCCACGACGTCCAAAATCAAAACGGCGTCGACCTCGAACGCACCTACGCCGAATGGAAGGGATCGCTCTTCGCGCACGACACGCCGGGGGTGAAGCTCTCCTGCTCGTCGTGCCACATGGCGGGCGCCGATGGCACCGCCGCGACGATCGCCGGCGCACCGAAGCGGCGCGTGCACGATCACACGATGGCCGGCGTCGACGTCGCGCTCACGGCGTTCCCCGAAGCGGACACGCAACGGCGCCTCATTCAAGCGAGCCTCGATCAAGCGCTCGTCGCGAAGCTGTGCGTGAAGGCGGGCGGCGCGGTCGACGCATCGCTCGAAGCGGCGTTCGTCGGACACGCTTGGCCGAGCGGCGCGAGCCACGATCGCAGCGCGTGGGTCGAGCTCATCGCGTACGCGGGCGGGCAGATGGTCTTTCAGTCGGGCGTCGTCCCGGACGGTAAGGCCGTGCGGCAAGTGACGGATCCGAATCTCTGGCTCTTGCGCGAGAAGCTCTTCGATGCGCAGAAGATGCCCGTGTCCTTCCTCTGGCAAGCCGCGAGCAGCGATCCCGCGCAGCTCCCGGTCGCGGTGACGGGCGACACCAAGGATCCGATGTTCCAACGCGCGGTCACGCGGACGTTCACCGTTCCGGCCAACGCCGATCGCGTCACGATGCGCGTGCAGATGCGCCCGATGGACTTCGACACGATCGACGAGCTCGTGCAGTCGGGGGATCTCGACGCGGCGCTTCGCGGCAAGCTCTCGACGTTCACCCTCGCGAGCACGGTGCTCGAGTGGAAGACAGCGAACGGGATCGGCTGCGTTCCGTAGACCGATTCACCTGTCGATGCAGAAGGTGAAGACGACTTGATCGCTCGCGCCTGCGTCGCCGACGCGCACGTCGAACGTGAACGTCCACACGCCGGACATCGCCAGCTCGATCTTCGAGACGGTGTACTGGCCTGTCAGCGGATCGGCCGCGACGACCGGGATCTGCGCGGCGGCGTGGCCGTGATCGGGCATGAACGGCTTCAGCGCGATCGTCGCGCCGCCGATCGCCTTGCCCGACGAATCCGAGAGCGCGATGTTCCAGCGGTTGTCGCCTTGACCGATCGGGCTCGGCGTCGCGTTGAGCAGCTTGATCTTGAAGTGACCGCCGGTGCCGGTCTGCTCGATGCCCTGAGTGTAGGCCTGCGCGCGCGGCTCGTTCGCGCAGAGCGAGGGCGCGGGCTCTCCGCCTGCATCGATGGGCGCGGGCGCGGCGCCGCCACTGCTCGACGAGCTGCACGCAGCGACGAACGCGAGCGACGGCGCGAGGAGTCGACGCATCGCGAGATCAGCGACGACGACGGCGACGCATCATCGTCGCGAATCCGAAGAGCCCGGCGATCGCGAACGGCGCGATTGTGCTGTCGCTCGCCATCGAGAGCGCGCAGCCGCCGGTGTCGGAGGTGGGAGAGCCGTAGTGCGTGCCGCTGTCGCCGAAGTTCTGCCCGCCGCTGTCGCCGCCGCCGACGGAGCCGTCGTCCGCGCCCGATGCGTCACCGCCGCTCGACGCGTCGCCGCCGGTCGATGCGTCCGGGCCGCCACCACCGTCGGGCGGCGCGACGCCGATCGAGATGTCGGCGCAGTGGTGATAGAAGCACGGCGCGCCGTGGTTCGACATGAACTCGATCACCTGCAGCGTGCAATGGGCGCACGTGATGTTCGGCAGCGTGATCTGAACCGACTGCGGCGTCGTGAACGGCGCCGTGTGCACGAACACGCCGTCAGCAAGGATGGGAAAAACGGGCGGGTTCATGATCGGCGTGCTGCCACACGCGCTCATCGCGTCCGGGGTCACGCCCGGATCGCCGGGGAGCTGGCTGCGGCTCGTCGTCGCGAGCGCGATCCGGTAGTGGCCGGGATGAAAGACGACCGACTCGTCGATGGTGACGGTGATCTTCTGACCCGGCTGATACGCGGTGACGATGCCGCTTGGGCTACCGCCACCTTCGTCACCGCACGGGGCCATCTTTTGCGGGCTCCCGGACGAGTCTTGCGAGTACCACGACGCCGGCGCTTTCAACGTGAAGTGCGCGTCGGCAGTCGTCGGCGCGAGGAGCATCGTCGCGGCCACCGCCAGCGCACCGGAGAGAGAGCGCAGCTCGGTGCGTCGTGTCGATCGAAGTCGAGGCATGGGAGGCTCCTGGGAAAGGGGGCTCGTCCGCTGTCCGCCCGCTCATCCTACGCGGGCGCGCGGCCTCGGGCCACCTCTCGCAGCAGCTGTCGCCTCGGCGCTTGCGTCAGTGCAGCCCCGCGCTCAAGAAGCGTCGAAGGTACCCATGCGCGCCGGCGTATCCGTTGCCCATCGAGCTGCATGTCGGTGACGCCGATCCCGACGCGCAGTCGGTGTCGCGATCGTACGACCAGTAGTGAACGCCGGCGAGGCTGTTCGCGATCGCGAAGCGCGCGACCGTGTCGGCGTCGCCGAGCGAGAAGCGCTCGCTCGCCACGTCGTTGGTGCCGAGCATCGGGGTGATCTCGATGTTCGCGAACGGGACTCCCCACTTGTCGCGGAGGTTGTACGCCGCCTGAATCGACGACTGCCCCATGTCGCAGTTGCCACCGCTGACGACGCAGACACCCGAGCTCGGCGATCCGAAGTCCATCGTCATGAGGTTCACCGTCACGTAGCTCGGCCACGACGACGGCGATCCGTTGAAGCCGAGCACGCTCTTCACGGCGTTGATCGTCCACGTGCCGTACACGTTGAGGCTGTCTTGCACGCCCGCGCCGAGCGACTGCGCGGTGCTCGCGCCGTTGTTGTTCGCGAGCGTGGCGAGCGTGAGGCTGAAGCGGAGCCCGGGGTGACTCGCGTGCGCGACCTTGATGCGCTGAACGAGATCGCCGATCACCGCTTGCGATTGTCCGGCCTCGATGTCGAAGTCGACGCCGATGAGCCCCGACGACGTCCATCGATTGAGGAACGTCGCGAAGCCCGCGTCCGATCCGCACGTGAACGATCCTGCCGCGCCGCCCGTCGAGAGGATGTACTTGATGCCGGCGCCGCTCAGCATGCCGACGTTCGCCGACGCCATCGCCGCGCCGGGGACTCCGCCCCAGTTTTCGCTTCCGCATTCGCCGGTCGCGAACGCGAGCGTGATCGTCTTGCTCCCGGTCGTCGGCAAGTCGCTCGCGAGCGGAGTGGCGGTGCCGGTCACGCTCGTCGAGATGACGTTCGTGTTCCAGTTCATGTTGATGCTCGTGTCTTTGTAGGCGCTGAAGACGAGGCCGCTCGCGTTGCCCGTTCCGCCGGAGTCCGGCGTTCCGCCACCCGAGTCGGGTGTTCCGCCGCCCGCGTCCGGAGTTCCTCCGCCTGCGTCCGGAGTTCCGCCGCCGCCCGGGCACGTCGCGCCGCCGGGCTCGCATCCGCTGCCCCAGCTCGTCGTCTGGCAGTGATAGCCCTGCCCCAAGTTGCTCGACGTCCATCCGCACGACTCGCCGAGATGACCCGTGCACGCGTTCGCGTCGCTCCCCATGTAGACCCACGCGTTCGCGTTGCACGAGCCGCCACCGCCACCGCCACCTGCGTCGGGCGTTCCGCCACCACCGCCACCGCCGCCACCGCCGCCACCGCCACCGCCGCCCGCGCAGGTGACCAACTTCCACAGCGCAGGCACGGCGCTCGGTGTCCATCCGGGTTGGCTCGTGTGCGCTTGCACGCACGCGTACGTGTCGCCGCCGAACGTCACGAGCTGGTCGACCGAGTACGCCTTCCACTCGGCCCACGCCGTCGCGGTCGCGCACTGCGCAGCGCTGAGAGCGTCTTGGTTCGCCGAATCAGCGGCGTCGTTGCCGATGCCGCAACCGAATGCAGCACCGTAGATCGCGAAGAGGATCGGGAGCGTCGTCAACGATGTCTTGGTGGTCATGCATGGGTAGTCGCGCGCGACCCATTTGCACGGCTCAGAAAATCGTGTGGATCGTGGGAGATCCTGCCGTATTTCGTCGCGAGCGGAGAGTTCTACCGAGCCGCGAAGATCAGAGACACACCCACCTGATCAAGAAGAAGATGCACGCGAGTCCCTGCGAGCCGCAGTCTTCGCACGCGCCGCCGACCACGTTCGTCGTCGGGCAGTACGTGTCGTTGAGCGCAGCCTGGCAAACGCCGTTGGTGTCGCAGCAGCCCGTCATGCACGTCTGCATGCACGTCCCGCCCGAGTCGACGCCGCTGTCGACGCCGCTGTCCATCGCGGAGCTGTCGATCGTCGTCGCGTCGCTGCCGCTGCTGTCGAGGCCGCCGCTATCGACGGCGGTCGTGCCGTCGATCCCCGCGTCGACTCCGGGCGACGAGTCCACGCCGGGTGACGAGTCGGCATGCGACGACGAGTCGAGGTGCGACGCGGAGTCGCCGCTGGAGCTGTCGACGGTCGTGCCGCCCGCGTCGAGCGCGTCGGTCACGCCGTCACCTGCGGTCGCGCACGCCGACGCGAGGATGAGCGTGATCGAGATCGCTCCGAGGGCAGGACCGAAACGACGCCTGCTCATCTGCGAAAGCGTACCACGCGGTTTCGAACTGTTTCGGTCGGATAACGACGCAACTGATGCTGCTCTTCGTGCGCGCATGGGAGCACAGTCCTTCACCATGAAATCCGTAGCTCGATCACCGTTTCGTTTCCGTCTCGTCAACGTCTTCACCGACGAGGCCGCTCTCAGCGGCAACGCGCTCGCCGTCTTCGAAGACGGCGCCGGCCTGAGCGACGCCGAAATGCAGGCGATCGCGCTCCAACTGAATCTCTCGGAGACGACGTTCTTGTTTCCGTCGTCCGTCGCGTCGGCCAAGGTCCGCATCTTCACGCCGACGTTCGAGATGCCGTTCGCCGGGCATCCCACCCTCGGGACGGCGCACGTCGTGCGCGCGCTTCGATCGTCGAGCGCAGGCGACGCCGTGACTCTCGAAATGCGCGCCGGGATCATCCCGGTCCACGCGAGCGGCGACACGTGGACGCTTCAGGCGAATGCGCCGAAGACACGCGCACCGTCGGCGAGCGACGCGGAGATCGCGACGATGCTCGGCCTCGATGCGGGCGACGTTCGCGGTCCGACGATGTGGGTCGACACCGGCTCCGAGCAGCTCGTGGTCCCGCTCGCGTCGGCCGACGCGATCGAACGATGCCACCCCGATCCGCGCCTCCTCGCGAAGCACGGCTCGAACGCGATGCGCGAAGGATTGGCGTACGTGTGGGCGCGCGAAGGAGACAAGCACGTGGTCGCGCGCTTCTTCTTCCTGAAGCACGGCTCGCTCGTCGAAGATCCGGGAACAGGGTCCGCGTGCGCGAACCTCGGCGGCTGGCACGTCGCGACGAACGCGCCGCTCCCGATCGAGCTCGCGATCCGTCAGGGCGAGCACACCGGTCGCCCGTGCCGACTCGGTCTGCGCGTCGACGCGGAGTCGCGGATCTTCGTGACCGGCAAGGTCGTCGCGATCGGCGGAGGCGAGATCGTCCTCTGACGCGTCCCGCGCGTCACTGAACGACGAGGTGATAGAACGCCGCGGTCGCGCCGGCGACGACGATCGTCTTCAACGACGGCGTCGCGACCGCGATGTCGCCGACGACGCTCGTCCACGGACCGGTCGCCACCGGAGCCGACTCGACTTTGTATTTCGTATTCGGCACGAGCGCCGTCGAACGAATCGTGAGTACGCCGCCGCTGAACGATCCCGTCGTCCCATACGGGCGCGCGAGCGGCTCGCCGATGAAGAGCCCCTCGCCCGGCCACGCGACCGATTTCCAATACGCTTCGATGAGCGTCGCGCCCGCGAAGTAACGCGCGACCGCCACCGACGCTTGTGGGAACTTCGTCGTGTAGTTGCAAGGCTCGACCACCGTCCCAAAGCTCCCCGTCGCGCCCGCTTCGATCCAACGCAGGATGCTCATCTGCCCGCTCGTCGGAATTTGCCCGCCGTACGACGTCAGGTGATCGGCCATCGCACCCGGCAGGTATTGGTTCGTCGTGATCTGACCGACCGACGCGAGCCCGGTGAAATAGAAGAGCACGTCGGTCTTGTTCGTGATGAGACCCGTACCGCTCGCCGAGTCGTCGACGTAGTCGAACGCGAGGCTGCTCGGCTTGTTCCACGCGGCGACGATGGTTTGGAAATCGGGATAACGGACGCTCCGCGCGGTGTCGCTCGTTCGCACCAAGTACCCTTTTGTGAGCGGGTACGTCGCGTCCGCACGGACGCCGCGATCGACGAGCGCCTTTGCGTCGGCCTCGGTCGCGCCGGCGATCACCATCGCGGGGCGCATCGCCTTCGTCGTGAACGGCGTCGTCCCCGCCGAATCGAAATACGGCGACGGCGCCGTCGTCGCGCACGGCGCCGGCTTCGTGCACCACTTCACGTCGTACCCGAACGCGAGCGCGCTCGTGAGCGACATGCAGTCGACGACGGACGGATAGATCCAGGTGACCGCGTACGCTTGGATCGACGCCGGCGTCGCCGCGTCGATTTGCGTCTTCCACGTCGCGAACGCAGCCGCCGCGATCGTCGTCGTCTTCGCGGTCGCGAACGACGCGCCGAGGCTAAGCGCGATGACGTTCTGCGATGGGATGCCGCGCGCCTGCGCGTAGTAGGCGCCCACCGCGACCGACTGAGGATCATCCGTATTGACGAGGACGCCGAGCTCGCTCGCAGCGATGGACTCTCGCGGCGGGAGAAACGTCGGCGTGGTCGCGGGCGCGTCGGGCGGCGCATCGTTGCCGACCATCGCGTCGGACGTCGGCGCTCCGTCGTCGCCGCTCCCAGCGTCGAGCGTCTCGCCCGCGTCATTCGCGTTTGCGTCATCGTTGGACGAGCACGACGGAGCGATCGTGGCCACGAACGCCAACGCGATGAACCTGCGCATGAACGACATCGTACGCCTGCCACCAGCGCAACGTGGCATGCAACACCGGCGACACGACCGCCGGGCGCTGCATTCGCACGGGATCCGCGGGCTTGCCGCGACATTACGCGGGCACGTGTCTTGTACTGAGCCGTATCACCATGATGCATAGGTCCTCGCTCCTCGTGCTCGGCATCCTCGCCGGAACGCTGTTCATCCCCGCCGTCGCGAGCGCGCAGCAGCATGGACCGCATCGCCACGATCCCGCGAAGCATCCGAAGGTGGACCTCGAGGAGCAAATCCCGATCGAGGGCGGGAAGACAGCGTCGC
Source organism: Polyangiales bacterium (assembly GCA_038209335.1). Lineage (GTDB taxonomy): Bacteria > Myxococcota_A > Polyangia > Polyangiales > Polyangiaceae > JBBQXV01. The sequence continues at coordinate 23,490 of JBBQXV010000065.1, forward strand.
GCAAACACATCCTCAGTCACATCGATCCGAACATGAAGGTCGATCTGCACAACGGACAGAAGGTCACCGTCGCCGAGTTCTTCGGCCACTTGCGCGATATCGAAGATCGGCACGGCAAGCCGCTCCACACCATCGCCGCGCAGTCGCACGTTCACCCGGGGAGCGCGCAGGCGCTCGACACGCAGCGCCAAGCGCACACCCAGCACGTCGCGCAGCTTCGTCGCGCCGAGGAGTCGCGATGGAAGGACACCATCCATCGTCGGAGCACGCCGGGGATCGTCGGCGGTCCGTCGCCCGTGACGCCGAAGCAGTCGCTCACTGCGGGTTGGCAGAAGGAGTTCGGCCACGAGGACACGCTCGCGGCGTACGGGAGCTTCTCCGTCGCCGTCGAGTCGCCGAACGATCGCTCCGCGGTGTGCCTCGCATCGATCGACTTCGGCGGCTACCTCCTCAAGCATCACCAGTCGCTCGCGCGCGCCGACTTCCACGAGGAGACCGTGCCCGGGAGCGCGAAGGGGAGCGTCGCCGTCTACGTGCTCGGAAACGCGACGGCGCTCTGGAAGCGCGACTTCAAGGTCGGCAAAGAGCAAGGCCCGCTTTGGACGCACACCTGGAACACGCCCGAGTTCAAACAGGACATCGGACCGTTTTGGGGGATCATCTATTTCGACATCAAGGCGAAAGGGAGCGCGACCATCGAGCTGAACGTCTCGAACGAGCTCGATCCGACGACGGACAGCATCGGATGCACGGCGGACTTCAAGCCGTCCGCCAACGCGAAGGCCGTGGTCGGGGTCGGCGTGAAGATCAGCGTGCCGAAGCTCCAGCACCTGGTTCGCGTCGGCGTGCGTGGCGACGTGTTGATCGCAAAGGTCGCGACGCCAGCCAACGCGGGCATGCGCGTCGATCACAAGCCGCAGATCTCGATGAACGAGCGCGTGAAGGCGAGCGTCAACGCGAACTTCTTGAGCGGTGAGCTCCTCTTCGAGGTCGATCTCGCGAACCCGTGCATCCACATTCCGCTGCTCGGGAAGCATTGCTTGCTCGGGCTCTTCCACGTGAAGTCGCACTACGAGTTCACGTTCCACAAGTGGCCGGGCTTCACGTACGACCATGTCCTCCTCGACGCGACGCGGACGCAAGCGCCGACGCCGACTCCGACTCCGACTCCGACTCCGTCGGGTAGCGGAGCGAAGCCGCCCGCGCCGCCCGCGCCGCCGGTCGAGTCCGCGGGGCCGCCGTCGTGCCAGCACGATCCGGCGAAGCCATTCCAAGTGAAGGCATGCGACGAATACGTCGCCGAGGCCGGTAAGTGCGTCGCGCGTGCCGGAGCCGCGAGCGCACGGCTTCGCGCGCAGACGAACGCGGCACGCGCGGGTTTCGAGTCGCTCATGTGCCACGACGGCGGCGCCGCGATGCTTCCGGGCGTGTGCGAAGAGGCGCTTCGATTCCTCAAGCGGAGCTGCCCATGATCACGGCGACCCGAGCGGCGCGCGCGATCGCGGCGCTCGCCATCGTTGGCGCGGTGGCGAACGCAATGGGTGTCGGCGCGCGCGACGCGAAGCGCGCGGTGGTGTGGTCGTCGTCCGCGAACGACACGGCCCTCGCGGTTCTCGAGAGCGCGACGCATGAAGTGACCGCGCCCCCGACGAGCTCGGCGGCGCGCGTCACGACCTGCGACGAAGCGAAGACGCGCGTGACCGCGATGCTCGCGCGCGACGACGAGGTCACGAGCGACGAAGCGATGGACCTGGCGACGATGGGCGGTGACGTCGCGTCGCTCGCGGCGGACGGCGGCGGCACGTGCGTCGATGCGGTGCTCGCGGTCATGCGCACCGCGCCGCGGTGCTCGCGCGGTTGGTCGGCGGTCGTCTCGGGAATGCTCGCGAGCCCGAGCACGCCGGACGATGCGATGGAGCGGCTCGCCGCGGAGACGACGCCGGCGTGCGCGGAGCTCTTGCTGCGCGGGCTGTCGACGGGCGTCCACGCGACGCCGCGCCTCGTCGCGTTCGCGGAGACGACCGCGTTCGGTGCGACGGGCGAAGAGTCGCGGCGGACCACGGCGTGGCTCGCGCTCGGGACGCTCGGTCGGCTCGCCAGCACGCTTGGCGATCGCGCGGATCTCGCCGCGCATGTCGAGGACGTCATCCGCACGGCGCTGCGCGGGTCGAGCGAGGGCGATCGCGTGCTGATGCTCGAGGCCGCGGGGAACGCGGCGTGCGCGTCGTGCGCCCCCGAGATCGCGCTCGCGGCGCTCTCGCCGAGGTGGGACGTCCGTCGCGCGGCGGCGTCCGCATGGCGCTTTCAGTCGGGCGCCGACGCACCGAAAGCGATCTGCGCGCTCCTGCTGCGCGACAAGACATCGTCCGTGCGCGAGAACGCGGCGTGGGCGATGCGTTGGCGTGACGACGACGACGTCGAGCGCGTCGAGTGCCTCGTCACGGCCGCCGCGACCGATCCCACGGACGCCGTGCGACGCGCCGCGCGCGGCTCACTGGTCGTGCTCGCGGAAGGATCGGAAGACGCGCGCAGCGCGCTTCGTCACATCGACGGCGCGCACGACGTCTCGTCGGACACGCTGGCGCAGCGCGAGTAACGACTCAGCGCGTCGCGCCGTCGTCGCGATCGTAGGCACGCATGCGGTTGACGTGGCTTCCGTATCAGGTCGTGCTGATGCGTACGACGCTCGATATCTGTTGCACGTGACGCGGGCGTACCAACTACTCGCGAACGCGTGCGACTCCGATCTGCTGATTCCCCCCCGTCCATGCGACGAGGACGCTGGAGCCATCACTGACCGCGGCCTTCGGAAAGCGGGTCGAGATGCTGAAGGCCAGCTTCTCCTTTCCAACGATCGGGATGATGCTGCCCGAATTGGCGCGGTCCATCACCCCGACCCAGCTGCCGAAAACGACGACAGTTGGCAGCAGCGGAAACGTCGCCTGAATTGCAGTGCTCGCGCCAGTGACTGAGCCCGTGGTGTCGAGCCGAACCCAGTAGCTCGAAAACGGCGCGTGATCCTCGACATAGGCCAGGTACAAATCGCCGCCAAGCTTCCCGAGCGAGGGCGAGTTCGCGCCGTCCAAAGAAACGCGAGAGGATTCCAGTAGTCCAGCGAGACTCATGCGGCCGGTGGAGATCGAACCGGTCCCGCCCGGTTTGCTCGCAAGTATGAAGGCGTCCCCAATGAATATCGCCTCGACCGTCCACGGCAGCACGATCGGCGTCGTCTGGTTATTGCCGAAATCGTCCAGTAGAACGGCCGATCGCGAGTCGCTGTCCGGCGGATTTGGTGGTCGCCAACTCAGCAGTGGGCCTCCAATCGCGCGACCCGCCAAGGAGCGCGTTGTGAGCGTCGGATAGGTTCCATCGACGCGCACGGGCTCGCCACGAGGCGAGCCACAACGGTCGAGCGGGTAGAGCGTGAAGTGGTCCACAAGTGCCACGGCAAGCAACCAACCGGAGCTCGTCGCCGCTAACGAAAACGAAATGGCTCGTCCCGCGTCGACGCAACCCGAGCGGGCGATGGGAGAGAGATCACGGCCGAGGACTGCGAAACGAACGCTTCCCGGTGTCTTGGGATGGGTTTCGGGTTCGAGCCAGGCCACTCCGATGTTCCGGGCGTTGGTATCTATCGCCACATCCCACACGTCGCGCGTGTCCGGGAGCGTGGTGACGCAAGCATCGAGGTGATCGCGGATGCAGGAATCGCACTCACGCGTATCGAACGTGCAATTTTTCCCGCACTTCAGCGTGCCCTGGACATCGTTGAGCGAAGTGCAGGTCTGCATGCCGAGATCCGCGCCGTCGCACATCTCGATCCCGTCGTTCGATCCCGGCTTGCACAGGTCGATACGGCCGTTGCCGCACAGGCTTGCGCCGCATGACGGCGCCCGATGAATCGCCTCCCAATCGTCGAGCGACGGGCACGCACCGCCGAGATCGCTCGCAGGGTTCGGCGTCGGACAAGCCAGTGGTCCGGCGTCGTCGCCGCTAGCGTCTACGCCGTCCACGACGTTCGTCCGTCCGCCGCAGGCTCCAGCGAAGAGAACCGCGAACGAGACCGCTAGGCACGCCGCGTGTCGGGTGCGACGGACCACTCGGACCGATGTGCTCACGATCTCAACCCCCAGCGCGCGACGACAAACGAGTGCGTAACCCGATACGTAGTTCGACGATGCACCCGAAGCGTTCCACGCGCCCCCCTATCGCCGCAAGAGAATCGCCCATCGCCCGTCTCGATCTTGCAACAACGCGTCGGTGCGGCCGCAAGAGGCTCTACTCTTCCCACAGTGGTCGCGCGGATCGTCCCAGTCGCCCACGAACCGCTTCCCCGCGATCCTCCGGGGCGCTGGCTCGCCGTCGTCTTCGTGTCCACGTGCTTCGTCGCCGGAGACGTGCAGCCACCCCCTCGCCTCCGTCTCGCCCCGGGCGGCGACGCGAGGGCGCTTCGAATGCTCGCAGGAGAATCCACCATCGCTCCGCCTCGCGCGGGGGTCGAAGAGCGTGAGACGCACAGCGGCGTCCGCAGCCGCGCCTGCCCTGGGACGACCACGCTCGCGTACCACCGTCGCGCTGGAATGGAGCGCGGTCGCCTCCGCTATCGCAATACCCGAAAGCTCGCGCAGCTCACCGGCGACTTCGATCTCTCGCGCGACCATCACTACGGCCCCACGTCGAGTCGCTCTTCGTCCCGCTACGACGTCATGGGATCGGACCTCGGAATCTCCGTCGAGCTCGGGCAGCGCCTCTACTTCTTCTTCGGCGACACGATCCGAAAGAGCAATCGCACATGGTCCGATTGCATCGCGTACACCGACGCCGGCACCGATCCCGATGTCGTCACTCCGACGCTCGCATGGATCACCGGCGAGGATCCGTCGACGCCAGCGCCGTTCAAAGTTCTCGTTCGAGGGTACGAAGGCAACGGAACCAACGACGGTGACATGTTCGTTCCGTCGGGCGCGTTCGCGGACGAGGCGTCGCGGTCGATGTACCTCTTCTACGGGTATCTCTTCGACAGCTCGGTCCTGACGAAGGCGACGACGTTCGGTCCGACGACCTTCCAGTTCGAGTCGCTCTACGAGTTCTCGCGCGACAAGTTCGCGACCGCATCGGCGACGACGGTGGGGTCGGACGTCTTCGTCTTCGGTACGTCGAAGAACTACCGAAAGGGATCGGTCCACCTGGCGCGTTCGCGGTGGGCGACGTCGACCGCCGGGACTCGTGGAGCTACCTCGCGCGACGCGACGACGACGGTGCGCCGCATTGGTCGAAGCTCGAGCGCGACGCGACGGAGCTCTTCGATCTCGACAAACAGGTCGACCTCGCAGGCATCGGCGAGGTCTCCGTCGCGTACCACGCTGCGACCGGCCTTTGGCTGATGACGTACCACGGCGCGCACCTTCGCTACGCGAGCGAGCCGTGGGGCCCGTGGCAGCTCGTCGACGCCGATCCGCCGGGAACGATCTTCGATTTCGACGACGCACGCGACGGCGGCAAGGGCGTGTTCATCCACATGCACCCCGACGCAAACGCGCACGTCGACGACGGCGTATGGGCGTTTCCGGACTTCGCGCCATCGGTTCAGTACCAGCCGTTCCTTTTCCGACCCGACAGCTGGGGCACTGCGTATGCGCCCTACTTGATCTCGCGCTGGCTCAAGAGCGACGAGACGTCGCTCACGCTTTTCTACACGCTCTCGACGTGGCGCCCGTACCAGACGGTGCTGATGAGGACGACGCTCGACATCGAATGTCGATGAGCGGTGCGCTCCGAGCGTCAGCGCCTCGCGCGCGAGGCCCTCCGCGACGAGTACTCGCGCAGGGCGTCGTCTGACATCGCTCACGGCGTCGTGCCGTCGTCGCGATCGTACGCGCGCACGCGGTTCGCGATCATGCGCGCCAGACGATCCTTCGCGTCCGGCGAGTCGGGCGTCGCGAACGCCCAGCTGTAGTCCGCAGGAAAGCTCTGACGCACGCGCGCGCGTCCGGTGTTTGGAAACGTCGCCTCGTCGTTCAGGAGCTTGGGCAACTGGGCGACGTCGCCCGCGTGCTGATGGCACCCGACGCAGTTCGTCTCCGCGTTGTGATCGCCCTTCTCCAGAAACGGATTCGAGCACCACGTCGACGGACCGTGCGTCGCTTCGAGCGAATCGCCGAGCGTCCCTTCGAAGCCGCCGCGCGGATCCGGATCCTTCTCATCGAAGTCCGTCACGACGTTCATCTTGTAATGACCCCACGCCGCGCCACGCTCCGCGATCTCTGCGGGTCGATCCGCTCCGAAGTCTTCGTCGGGATTCGCCGACCACCACACCGTCACCCAAACCCAGTGGCGCAGCTCCTTCGTGATCACATGGAGCCCGACGAGCGAATAGCGCTCTCCGCCCGAGAGCTCGACGGTGTACGCGTAGTTCGGCCCCGCCGGCGCCATCGGAAGATCCTTCTGCGGCCAGCCGCCCTGATCGATCTCGCGCGCGAGCCGCTTTCGCAGCGTCGCCGCGCTCGTGTCCGCGATCGGCAGACCGTCGGTCACGAGATCGTCGTTGCGCCGCCACGACGCCTTCGCGACCGCAGCATCCGCCGCGAGCTCGCTCGAAAAACAATTCGTGAAGTTCGTCTCCGACGTCGGCGGCGTGGTCAGCGAGAACGCTTTCCCATCGCACCCCGCGATCGTCGCGTAGTCCTCGAGGTACTTCTTCGCGTAGCCGGGGCTGTACGACGTGCGCGCGTTCCCCGCGAGACCGTCGACCGCTCCCGGTGTCTGCACCTTCGCGAGGCGCGCGAGAAAGTCTTCTTCGCTGTTCGCGCCGAGCGACTTCGCGTTCCATTCGAAGAGCGCCCCGATCTCCGTCGGCGTCGGCGCGTCGCGCGCGACTCGTCGATCGCGCCCGAGATCGCCGTACATCTTCGCGAACATGCGATCGAGCTCGTCACCGCCGAGCCACGTTCGAAAGAGCGGCACCGTCGCTGCGCCCGCGTTCGCATTCACGCTCCCCGCCGCCGCGATCGGCACCGGTCGAAGCACCTTCGACAGCACGCGCCACCCGAGCTCACGCCGCGCCTTCTTCGAGCGCGCGAAGCGATCCGCGTCCGCATCCGTCAGCACGTCCGCCGGATACGCCTGCGCCTTCCCGACCGCGCGCCGCTCGAGCTCGCGGATCGGCGTCGCGCGCTGTTCTCCGCCATCGTCCGCTCGAAGCGAGCACCCCGCCGCGACGCCGAGAATGGCGACGAGCGCGGCAGCGTGCATGCGAGGCGAGCGGAGCATGGGCGATCTCATCAAGGCGTCGGCGTCGCCATCACTTGCCGCACCGCCCAGTCGGACGCGGCCACGTAGTACTTCCCGGTGTTGTGATCGACGACGAGGAAGTAGAGCCACCCGTCGGATCGAAAGTGCGCATAGAGCGCGAACTGCCCCGGCCCCATCTTCACCGCGCGCGTCTTCTTCCCCGTCACCAAGTCCGCGACCCACACGTCCGACGATCCCTTCGCGACGTAGTCCGCGTCCTCGGGCCCGGTGCCAAAGTCCGTCGGCTCGTTGTAGTGGTGCGTCGCGAGGAAGCGCTCGTCGAACGAGAAATTCGCTTTGTTCCCGCGCATGCAGACCTTGCCGAGCGGCGCCAAATCGAAGCGGTAATGCCCCGCGACGATCTTCGACTGCAACGTTTCAATCGCGTACCCGAGCGCGCCGTGCTCTCCAGCGACGCGGCTGCCGAGCATTTTTCCCGAGCGCGCCATCATCGTGTCGCCGCGGTACGGCGTCGCGACCTTCACCGCGTCGCCGAAGATCTTGTACCCGTCGACGACGTCGTTCCCCTTCGCGACCGCGACATACACGTTGATCGCCGAGTCGGCGCCAGCGCGCGGGACCGTGTCGCGCGCCGACGCGCTGTACTGCCCGGAATCGCCCGCCCAGATGCTGTAGAGGATGTAGCGATCGCCGATCGAGTTGTCGCCGAGCTGCTGCCCGACGGTTTGATAGAGCCCGCTCGCCGCGCCGAGATTGCTGCACTCGGGCTCACCGAACGTGACGAGCGACGTCGCCGCCTTTTCGAGGAGGCTCTGCGCGCAGAACTTCGTCCCGCCTTGGAACATGAACGCTTTGTTGTCGGGCCAGAAATCCGGGTCGTAGCTCGCCTGCAGTCCGATGTCGCGCGTGCCGCCGTCGAGCGTCGCCTGCAGGTCGATCGCTTGCGCGCCGCCGTTGCGCCCGCCGCCCGTCGCCGCGAAGCGTCCATCCGCTGACGATCGCAACCAGAACGAGTTCGGCGACGTGAGCTCGCGAAGCACGCGCACCGTCGATCCCTCCTGCGGCCACGGCTTCGACCACGCCGCGCTGTCCGCCGACGCGAACACGTCCGCGCCCGCGCGCTGCTGCATGAAGCACTCGGTCGCGCTCTTCGCGTCGAGCGGGCACGCGAACATCACGAGCCCGTTGCTCTTGTTCTGCGCCGCCCAGTTCGATCCCTTCACCTGGCTCGCGTGCGCCTTCAGCGGCGCGAAGTCGTCGACGCAATCGGTCGGACGATCCTCGTGCATGATGTCGTCGAGCTTCGGCATCCCCTTCTTGAACCACGTGAGAACGAGCTCGTACTCCGTGGCCGACAGACGCGCGTACTCCGGGAGCACCGGCATCAGCATCTCGTCGCGGAACTCGCTGTAGAGATCGTCCTTCCCCGCGAAGAGCGACGCGAACATCTGCCCTTGTGCGTACGCCTGCGGGTGTCGGTCCTTGTTGATCTGCGCGCCGAGCGCGAAGTGAACGCCCGCCGCCATCAGCCCGATGCGCTCCGGCGTGAACCCGGTGCTCGGGTTGCGCGGGTCCTGGCGCATGAAGTTGATCTTCTCTTCGTTCGACGCGCTGCTCGAGAGAAAGCTGGCCGCGCTCGTCAGCTGTTGGTTCCACTGACGAAGCGTGAGCGGGTTGATGCTGTGGCAACCCGTGAAGCTGCACGCGGCCGGCGCGTTCGGGTCGCGCGTCTGCGGCGCGCCGAGGATCGTGAGCGCCGCCTTCGCGAGCTCGTCGTCGGAGAGCGCCGATGCGCCCGACTCGTCGACGTTCTCGGAGAGAGAGGAGCAGGCGATGACGCCGAGGGAAGCGGTGAGGAAGACGACGAGTCCGAGCTTTCGCATGATGGCCCGGCGGCGATTGCAGGAGGTGTGCCTGTAATCTGATGTGGGTGAATGCCGGACTTTTAGCCATTTATGCGTAAAGGACCTGGTCGATGAAACTTTACATTGGATCTCGTCACACCATGGGTCCAAGCCATTGCAATCAAAAGAGCTTGTGAGCCTGTCCGCGCTTTGGATCGCTGGATCCCGATTAGCCCACGATCCACCCAAATGTGGGTATCGCACTCATGATTACCTACTGGCACGCAGCATGCTGAGGGACCGCGCGCCATGCTCAAGCTCCGCCTTCCTCACGTCGCTCTCTTCGCCGCTCTCGTCGCCGCCGCCGGCTCCGCGATCGTCAGCTGCTCCGACTCCACGCCCGAGCCCGAGCTCTCGTTCGAGCAGCGCGTCGGCGTCGACAACGTCTTCGGTCTCGGCCTTCGTTACGACGCGACGCGCGCGAAGATCGTCGCGACGTTGAACGAGCGACTCCCCGACGGCGAGCGTCTGTACGTTCGCGTGCGACGCGGCAAGCTGACGCTCACGTCGCAGAAGGATCTCGACTGCGCCGAGGTCGCGCGCGACGGGCAGTTGATCGCGGGCGTAGGGCGACGCGACGTGCGCGGGAAGCTCGTCTTCGACGGACCCGAGGTGGACTCGTCGATCGTCGACTTGCTCCATCTGTACGACGATCCGAAGTGGGCGACGGGCGACGTGGCGCAGTCGCTCAAGGACGACATCGCGACGCTCGGTCCGGATCCGATCGTCGAGGCGTGCAAGATGCGCGGCGACGAAGTGCGCGCGAAGCTTCAGACGAACCTCGCGTACGCGTGGGACCTCGGGACGAAGGACGCCGAGGAGCAGAAGGCGCGCGGCACGCACGCGATGGACGTCGACGCGGACGTCGTGAGCATGGATGACGCGGGGACCGACGCGACGAGCGCGCCCGACGCAGCCGATGACGCGGCCCCGCCGACTCCCGCGGTCGATCCGCTCAACGAGACGAACGTCGAGAGCCAAATCGAATACGGACAGCTCTGCGTGCGCGAGCTCGGCGAGATCCCGTTCTTCCGAAAGCTCGGCCCCGGGAAGTACGACACGTTCGATTGCCGTCACCTCGAAGGATCGAACGCCGCGGGATCGACCGGCGCGATCGACGGCGTCGAAGGCGCGCGCATCCCCGTCACGATCGACGGTGTCGTGCAGGAGAAATGCAGCCCCGGACGCGAGCTCGGCCCCGACAGCTCGAGCTACGGCTGCATGGACAAAGCCGATCACGGCATGTTCCTCGCGCGCGGCGAGACGCAGCCCGGACCGATGGTCGTCACGGCGCGAAACGATCGCGGGACGCACTGGGTCCTCCTCTGTCGCAAGGTCGGGGACGACGGCAAAGGGATGATGCAGACGTCGACGTTCAACGACATCGCGATGATCGGTCACAACCCGAAGACCGGTCGCACCTGCTTCTTCCAGAACTCGATCGGCTCGGGACGCGACGGCGTGCATGTCGCGCATCCGGGCGACGTCGAGAAGTCGACGAGCATCTGGTCGAGCAG
>JBBQXV010000066.1:0-33877 GCA_038209335.1 Polyangiales bacterium
AAAAACCTTTTGCATCGCAGGGTCGGCGACGACGACGCTGTCGAACGCGAACGATCCGTCTTCCGCGGGAGGCTCGTCGCGGTCGCCCGCGCGCTCGACCGACTCCGGTCCACGGTCTTCGGCGCGCTCCTCGGTAAATGCGCGTGTCCCCTTCGCGAGGATCGCGTCGTCGCGCGTGACCGCGGCGATGACGATCTCCGCGGGCCCGACGTGGATCGTGTCGCCGGCGGTGACGAGCTTCTCTTGGCCGCGAAGTACGTCGCCGCGCACTTTGGTGCCGTTGCGGCTGCCGAGATCGCGAACGAAGACGTCGCCGGCCGCGCGCCGAATCACTGCGTGGCGTCGCGAGATGCGCGGATCGTCGATGACGATCGTCGCGCCCGGCGTGCGGCCGAAGCTCACCTCGGCGCCGTCCTCGAGATCGATGATGTGCCCCGGTCCTTCCTTCGCGAAGACGACCAGGTAGACGCGCACAGGCACCGGACCGGGCGCCTCCATGAGGACGTCGGTAACGGTCACGCCGCCGTTGCGGGCCGGGTCGGGTCGAACCTCGCCGTCTTCGAAATCGTCCGGGCACATGGAGCTGACGTCTTCTAGCTCATTATGCCCGTCTTTTGGGGTTTGGTCGCTCGCGAGGCGCTTTCGCCGGGGTGGGCGGGAGTATCCTCGCGCGCGTCATGCGGCAGATCCTCCACGTCGACATGGATGCGTTCTACGCGGCCGTCGAGCAGCGGGACGATCCGACGCTTCGCGGCAAGCCGGTGCTCGTCGGCGGTCGATCGCGGCGAGGCGTCGTGATGACCGCGTCCTACGAGGCGCGGCCGTCGGGCGCGCGCTCGGCGATGCCAATCGGAGAGGCGCTGCGCCGGTGCCCCGACGCCATCGTCGTGCCTCCGCGCATGAGCCGGTACGCCGAGGTGAGCGCGGACGTGTTCGCGATTTTTCACAGGTACACGCCGCTCGTGCAAGGGCTCTCGCTCGACGAAGCGTTCCTCGACGTCACCGCGAGCCAATCGCTCTTCGGCGACGGCACCGTGATCGCTCGGCGCATCAAGGACGACATCCAACACGAGCTGTCACTGACGGCGTCGGCTGGCGTCGCGCCAAATCGGTTCGTCGCGAAGGTCGCGAGCGATTTGCAAAAGCCTGACGGGCTGGTCGTCGTCACGGAGGCCGACGTGCGAGCGTTCCTCGCGCCGCTGCCGATCGAGCGGATGTGGGGGATCGGTCCGAAGACGGCGCCTCGCCTTCGCGCGCTCGGGTACGCGACGCTCGCGGACCTCGCGCGGTCGGACGTCGCGCGCCTCGAACGCGAGCTCGGGACGTGGGGGGCGCACGTGCAAGCGCTCGCGCGCGGCGAGGACGATCGCGAGGTGGATCCCAACGGCGTCGCAAAATCGATCGGCGCCGAGCAGACCTACGAAGAGGATCTTCGCGATCGCGACGCCATCGAACGCTCGCTCCTCGAGCACGCCGAGCGCGTCGCGCAGCGGCTCGTGCGCGAGGGCATGTGCGCGCGCACCGTCGTCGTGAAGCTGAAGCACGCGGACTTCACGCTGATCTCGCGACGCACGACGTTGCGCGAGCCGGTCGCCGACACCGGATCGATCCACGTCGCAGCGAAATCACTCCTCGATCGCTTCGACCTTCAAGGCGCGCGCTTTCGTCTCACCGGCGTCAGCGTGAGCGATCTGCACGAAGGTCCGCCGCCGCGGACACTCTTTCCGGATCGCGCCGCGGAGCGACGTCGCGTCGTCGAGAAGGTCGTCGCGGACGTCGCGGATCGCTTCGGCGCCGCGGGGATCACCCGCGCCGCGCTCATCGAGCCGAAGCCGCGCGGTTGATTGTGGATTCACCGGCGCCGAGCGACACTTCTCGCCGCGATGGCCGACTTCGAAGAGCAGCGGACCCTTCAGCAGCCCAACAAGTGGCTACGTCCGCTCGGGTTCGCGTCGGTGGCGTTCGGCGTCGCGCTCGGCATCTTGATGGCGCTCGCCCACACGAAGGCCTACGGAATCGGGAGCCCGTTCATCGCGCTCGGCGGGCTCGCGGCGATCTTCGGCGGCATGGGCAACGTCTTGCCCGTTCGAAGGAGCGCGAAGATCAGCGCCGACGCGAAAGGGATCCGCGCCGACGGCGTGCTCCTCGCCGAGCGCGCTGGGATCGATCGCGCGTACGTGCAACCGCGCGCCGGCCATTCGCCGCTCGTCCGTTTTCGCGGCAAGCGCGGCACGCGGAACTTCGACGTCGTCGTGAACGACGAAGCGGACGGGACGAAGCTCCTTGGCGCGCTCGAGCTCGACGTCGCGCATCGCGCGGTCGACTTTCGCGGAAGCTCGCCGCTCTACGCGACGATCGGCCGGCAGATGCTCGTGGGTGCGGGGGCCGCCGTCGCCCTGCTCGCGAGCCCGATGGTGTCGCGCACGTTGGGCGGCGGCTTCGCGGCGATCACGTTCATGTTGCCGTTCGTCATGATCGCGATGGCGCTCCTTCCGTCGACGCTCACCGTCGGCGCGGACGGCGTGCTCACGAGCTGGCTCGGATGGAAGCATTTCTATCCGTACGAAGAGATCGTTTCGGTGCTTCCGTACGAGCACGGCATCACGCTCGCGCTCAAATCGGGGAAGACCGTGAACATCGCGACGTCGCCGGCGCGCCGCACGACCATCCCGTTGGTCGCGATGAACCGGGACGCCGTCGCGATGCGCATCGACGAGGCGATGACGGCGTTCGCGCAGCATCGCGGCGCGGACGCCACGGCGATGGTCGCGCGCGGTGGACGCACGGTGACCGAGTGGCTCGAAGCGCTGCGCGCCCTCGCGAGCGCCTCGGACTATCGACAGTCGGCGTTGCCGCGCGAGGCGCTGTGGCGTGTCGCGGAGGATCCGGCGGCGGAGGCGACCGCGCGCGCCGGAGCCGCGGTGGCGCTGCGCGGCACGATCACCGACGAAGATCGCGCGCGTCTGCGCGTCGCGGCCGAAGCGTCGGCCTCGCCGCGCGTGCGCGTCGCGCTAGAAGCCGCGGCATCGGCACAAGACGACAAGGACGTCGAGGCCGCGCTCGAGGAGCTCAAAGAGGACGCGTGACGCGAGGGATCCGTCAGAGATCGATCTGCGTTCCCAGCTCGACGACCTGCTTGTGCGGGATCGCAAAGTAGCTCGTCGCGTCCTTCGCGTTGCGCGACAAGAACGCGAACAGTCCCTCGCTCCACGCGCCCATCTCGCCGGCGCTCGTCGCGAGAAACGTCTCGCGCCCGACGTAGTACGTCGCGTCGTCGAGCTCGACGGGGAGGTCACCCCTCGCCTTCAGCGCCGCGAGCACGGCCGGCACGTTCGGACGATCCATGAACCCGTAGTGCGCGACGACTCGATAAAATCCCTTTCCGAGGTCTTCGCACGTCGCGCAATCCTTCGCGTCGATCGTCGGTCGGTGCTCGAACTCGATCGTCAAGAGCACGACCTTCTCGTGCAGCACCTTGATGCGTCGCACTTGGTGCATCATCACGGGCGGCGCCCCCTTCCCCGACGACGCCATGAAGATCGCCGTGCCGGGCACGCGCGCCGCGACCTCGTCGTCGACACGCGCGATGAACTCGTCGAGGGGCGGCGACTTCGCGACGATCGCGTCGTAGAGGACGCTGCGCCCGATGCGCCAGTTGATCATCACGATGAGAAATCCCGCGCCGACGAGCACCGGAACGTAACCGCCTTCGAAGAACTTCAAGCCGTTCGCGACGAGGAACGGAATGTCGAACGCCAGGAACAACCCGACGAGCGGGAGCGACTTCCACAGCGGCCACTTCCATGTCTGGCGCGTGACGACGTAGAACGCGATCGACGTGATGGCCATCGTACCGCTCACCGCGATCCCGTACGCCGCCGCGAGCTTCGTCGACTCGCGGAACGTGAGCACCAAGATGAGGCACGCGATCGCGAGGCCCCAGTTGATCTGCGGGACGTAGATCTGCCCCTCGGTCTCGTGCGACGTGTGCGTGACGGTGACGCGCGGGAAATACCCGAGCTGCACCGCTTGGTGCGTGAGCGAGAACGCGCCCGAGATGAGCGCCTGCGACGCGATGACCGTCGCGCATGCGCTGAGCGCGACGAGCGCGTACGTCGCGCCGCCTGCGGGGACCATCGAGAAGAACGGATTCTCGCGGGTCGACGGATCGCTGAGAATGAGCGCGCCCTGCCCGAAGTACGCGATGACGAGCGCGGGGAGAACCAGGCCGATCCACGCGATGCGGATCGCTTTCGCGCCGAAGTGACCCATGTCGGCGTAGAGCGCCTCGCCACCGGTCACCGCGAGGACGACGGAGCCGAGGATCGCGAAGCCGTGAACCCCGTGCGTCTGGAAATAGCGAACGGCGTAGACCGGAGAGAGCGCGTGGAGCACGTCCGGATTCTTGACGATCTGCATCGCGCCGAGCACCGCGATCGTCACGAACCAGACGACCATGACCGGCGCGAACAGCTTGCCGACCAATCCGGTGCCGCGACTCTGGATCGAGAAGAGGCCGATCAAGATCACGCACGTGAGGCCGACGATCACCTCGCGCTTGATCGGCGTCGCGACCTCGATCCCTTCCATCGCGCTGAGCACCGAGATCGCCGGTGTGATGATCCCGTCGCCATAGAGGAGCGCGGCGCCGGTGATGACGAGGATCGCGACGAGACCGACGCGCGATTTCTTCGATCCTGGCGCGGCGCCTTTTGCCTGGCGAGGGATGAGCGCGAGGAGCGCGAGGATCCCGCCCTCGCCGTGGTTGTCGGCGCGCATGATGAACGTCAAGTACTTGAGCGTGACGACCATCATCAGCGCCCAGAAGATGAGCGACAGAACGCCGAGGACGTTGGCCGGCGCAGCGCCGTTCTCGCCCATCGTGCACTCCTTCAGCGTGTAGAGCGGGCTCGTGCCGATGTCGCCGAAGACGACG
This sequence comes from Polyangiales bacterium, assembly GCA_038209335.1. Lineage (GTDB taxonomy): Bacteria > Myxococcota_A > Polyangia > Polyangiales > Polyangiaceae > JBBQXV01. The sequence continues at coordinate 4,937 of JBBQXV010000066.1, forward strand.
CCGAGCGCGCCGAGCGCGAGCGTGCCGAGCTTGCCGCCGTGTCCGGTCGCGCCGTGCGCGTCGTTCTTGTGCTCTGCCATTCGGCTGACGGAGTATCAGCAGGAGTCGCCATGGATCTCAAGAGCACCGATCGCGCTGCCATCTTCGTCGAAGTGCGATCCAAGGGATTGCTCGGCGCGCTCGAGCATCACTTGGTGTTCCGCGGCGCGCCCGACGCGCTCGTCGTTGGCCAAGTTGCCGAGAGCGGCGACCTCGACGTTGCGATCGAAGCCAGCATCGCGATCGCGAAGCTCGAGCCGCCGCCGGAGACGTCGTCGTCGGATCGCGAGCGGATGATCGACAACCTGCGATCGAAGGACGTGCTCCACATGGCCAAGTGGCCGACGCTGACGCTTCGCGGTCGGTACAAAGGGACGCTCGACGCGGGGACGCTCGACGGCGACCTCGTCGTGCGTGGGACGCCGCGCGCGATCTCGATGGTGGTGCACGGGACGAAGATCGACGACGGCAAGCGACGCTTCGACGCGACGTGGGAAGGGACGCAAACGGAGCTGGGAATCAAGCCGTTTCGCGCGATGTTGGGAGCTTTGCAGCTTCGCGACTGGGCGAAGATCCGCGTGGAAATCGAGCTCGCCGCGCTGTAAGGGCGCGACGCGCGGCGCGTTTAGTGGGTGCTCTCACGGAGAACCACCCGCCATGCCCGCCTTGATGATCGAGATTTTCCAACGACGAACGACACGCCTCGCGCTGTCCGCTTTTCTCTTGCTCGCGAACGCCTGTGGCGCCGACAAAGCCAACGCGCCTCCCGTGATGACGGCCGGCTCTCGCGCCTACACGGCCGACCAAGCGAGCGCGCCCGCCGCACCCGGCATGCCCGCGCAAGCCGGCGCTCCCGCTCCCGCGATGCCCGGACCCATCCCTGCGACCGCCGGACAAAAGGTCGGAGCGCCCGCGACGACTCCGCCGGGCGCGAACGCAAAGGCCGGCGACGCCGCATCGCGCGCCGCGCACGCCGCGATGCTCATCTACACCGGCGCGCTCAGCATGCAGGTCGACGACGACAAGATCGCAAAGTCGATCGATCAGATCATCGACGTCGCCGAGTCCGTCGGCGGTCGCATCATGAGTCGCACCGACGCGAGCGTCGTCGTCAGCGTGCCGTCCGCGCAGTTCCGCGACGCGTTGACGAAGATGGAGCCGATCGGAACGGTGACGAACCGCTCGGTGAGCGCGCAAGACGTGACGGAGCAGTTTCACGACGCCGAGGTTCGCTTGCAGAACCTTCGCGCGACGCGGCAGCGCCTCCAAGAGTTCCTCGCGAAGGCGGGGAACATCGCCGACACGCTGACCGTCGAGCGCGAGCTCGAGCGCGTCGCGCAAGAGATCGACGTGCTCGAAGGCAAGATGCGCTTCTTGAAAGAGCGCGCCGCGTTCTCGCAGATCACCGTCAACGTCAGCCCGCGACCGAAGCAGGCGATCACGAAAGATCCGCCGCCTCCGCCGCCTCCCCCTCCGCCGCCTCCGCAACGGCTCTTGGATCTCCCGGTCGAGTGGTTCAGTCGCCTCGGCCTCAAACCCCTCTTGGATCTTCGGTGAACGTCATGAAGCTCTCTCTCCTCTCCGCATCTCTCTTCGCGCTCGCCATGGCGGGCTGTCACTCGGGCGCGCAGCTCCAAGCGCCCGACGGTTTCGCGCAGCTCGACGGCCAGAAGTCGTACGACTGGCGCGCGGCCAGCGCACAAGGCGTCGTCCTCGCCGTTCGCACCGAACCGAACGAGCCACGCGCGAACGTCGACTTCTGGGCCGACGCGATCGACGTGCGCCTTCGCCGTCAGGGATACACGGCCGAAGCGCGCAAAGACGTGAAGAGCGCGAACGGCAGCGACGGCAAGCAGCTCAGGTATTCGCGCGTCGAGGACGGGCGGACGTACCGGTACTGGCTGACGGTCTTCGTGAACAACGACCGCGTGTACGTCGTCGAGGCGGGCGGCGATCGCGACAGCTTCGATCCGGCGGAGAAGCTGGTCGAGCGAGCTGTGTTGACGGTGCGGGCGGGTTAGTTGGCGGCGCCCGCTTCCATCCTTCTGTAGTGCCTGCTCGCCGGCCGTTAGCACGCGACTCTGTGACGTGCAGGCAAAGTCGTACGATCACGCACATTCGAAATGAGCGCTTTCATTCACGCAACCATCGCAGCGTGCGACCGCGCGTTCGCACCCGCATGTCTCTCGGGGATTTAGCCGCAATGCGTCACCGGTACATCACTTGCTCAAGGCGCGCCGCCGGAGCCCGACATGGGCACGGACGGAAGGGACTCCATGAGCAACTACAAAGCACACGTCGCAAGTGTCGTTTTCGCGTCGACCGTGATCGGCGCCGCTCTCACCGCGTGCGGTTCGAGCGTTGGCGACGAAGCGTCGCAAGTGCAGAGCGACGCGGTCGATGGCGAGGGCCGCGCGAAGTACAACTGGTGGCGCGACGAGCGCGACGAGCGCCAAGCGGCGTTCGACGATTACCTGGCCGTCAACGCAGAACAGTTCAAGTCGTTCAAGAACGCGCCGCTCGGCAATCTCGGAATCCCGATGATCATGCTGCGCCTCTTTCCGGAGATCCTCCCGGATGTCTGGGGAGCGCCCGCCGATCACTTCGCGCCCGTCGGTCTGCACGCGGACACGTACGAGCCGACTCGCGTGTTGCCGCTCGGACTCGGATTCATGGGAAGCGAGCCCGCGGTGCCGACGCCGTACGGTCCGGTGAAGGTCAACGTCGTCGCGCTCACGTGCATGGGTTGCCACGGCGGCACCGTTCAAAGCAGCGACGGAAAAATCACGACGATCCCCGGCGCGCCCAACAACCAGTTCGACGGATTCCGCGGCGCGGTTTACCGCACCGTGAACGATCCGCGTTACACCGCCGATGCGTTCCGCACTGCGCTCGCTGCCAAGCCGCTCGGCTGGGTGTACGGCGATGCGACGCTCGTGCAGCAAGAGGCGCTCGAGCGCGGCATCTTCATGGCGCCCGGCGCGGCCGAGCAGTTTCTCGCTAAGCTCCGCGCAGGGTCGCTCGCCGGCGCGCAGCGCTTCGCTCAGACGCTTGGTGCGTACACGTACCAAGTGCCGAACGCGCCGAGCCCGTACGGATCGACGCCCGGATACCTCGACGCGATCGGCGCGGGGATCTCGATCATCGTCGACCCGTCGACGCTCACGCCCGCCCAAGTGCAGGCCGCGCTCCCGCCGCTCCCGGCGATGATCGACATCATGAGCGTGTGGACTCAATCGGATCGACCCGCGGCGCAATGGGACGGCAGCATCATCAGCCCCATTCACCGAAACCTCGGCGCGGAGTTTGGCGTCATCGGCGATCCGTCGCACCTCAACATGACGAACGTCGAGCTCACGACGCCGTTCACGCAGCACCTCCCGGCGCCCCCCTATCCGTTCGATGTCGACCGCCACGCCGCGAAGCGCGGTGAGCGTCTCTTTGGCAGGTACTGCGTGTCCTGCCATTCTCCGGGTAACGCGACGATCTTCCCGACGTCGTATGTCGGCACCGACGCGAACCGCGCGTCGATCTGGACGCCGTACTCCGTCGCCGGTCTGCAGGGCGCGCTCCGCGCCGGCTGCACCGATCCCGCAGTCTGCAGCCCCGGCGGTGTGCCGGTGCCGAACGACCAGATCACCCGCGCGACCGGAGGCTACATGGCACTCCCGCTCAATGGCATTTGGGCGCGAGCACCGTATCTCCACAATGGCGCGGTGCCGACGCTCGCGGCGCTCCTCACGAAGAATCGCCCCGCGACCTTCTGGCGCGGCAACACGACGTACGATCAGCAGAAGGTCGGCTTCGTCTGGGACGCGAAGGTGAGCCCGCGCGCAGCGATCTACGACACGTCGAAGTCGGGCAACACGAGCGTCGGACACGACAGTCGCGAGTTCCTCGGCAACGTGGACTGGGCAAACGATCCGGATCGTTTGGGCGACATGCTCGAGTACTTGAAGACGCTCTGACTCGTCGTCATCACGGTCAGCAGCTGGAGCGCGCGTACGACGCAGATCGCCAGTCGTGCGCGCCTCCGTTACTCTCTCGATGAGCCAATGACCGAGAGGAGGGCCGCGTGCGAAACCGTTTCGTGATCGTCCTCGCGGCCGTCGTCGGCGCGGTCTTCGTCGCATGGTTCGTTTTCCTGCCGAAGGAGTCCGCGCGCGTCGCGACCGATGCGGGCGCGAGGGTCGACGCCGCCGAGCCTTCGGCGCTTCCTCCACCCGAGATCGTCAAGCTCGAGCCGAAGCCGACGGCCACGTCGACCACGAGCATCGCGCCGACATCGAGCGCGACCGCGATCGCCGACGACGCTGCTCCACCACCGCCCGAGCCGATTCCGGAGCTCGACGCATTCCTCAAGGTCCCTCCCGGCTCCGATCGCTGGACGCCGGACGAGAAACAGAATTACAAGGACGGGCTCTTCGAGAGCCTCGCGCGCAAAGAAGCGCTGCTCGAACGCGAGCTCGCCGCCGGCGACGCGAAGACCAAGGAGCAGAAGCGCGTGACCTTGGAGTACCTTCGTGCACGCCGCGCAGAGATCCTCGCGGGAACACGAACGCGCCCTCCGCGCGTGGACGCCGAGCCATGACGATGAAGAAACAGCCCACGAAGAAGAAGGCGGCAGCGAAGAAGAAGAAGCCCGCCACTCGGATCGAGTCCGACATCGCAAAGTACGGATGGCACGCGGTGCTCGTGGCGGGCGACGACGACGGGCCGCCGTTCGCGTACACGATCGGCTTCACGTCGACGTTCGGTCATCCCGAGGTCCTCGTTTACGGGCTCAACGCCGACTTGAAGTTCATGCACGGCACGCTCGGCGTCATCGCCAAAGCCATCGAGGGTGGCGCGCGTTTTCGCGCGGGGCGCGAGTACGGCGACATCGTCGGCGACTACCGATGCAAGCTCGTCGCGATTCCGAAATCCGCGTACGGCGAGTACCTCGGCACCGCGCTTCGGCACTTCGGCAACGATCGCTTCGAAGCGTTGCAGTGCGTGTGGCCCGATCACGAGCAACGCTATCCGTGGGATCGCGACGCGCATCCGCAGCTGTTGGCGCGTCAGCCGGTGCTCGCGGAAAAGAAGGGCGTCACTTGGAGCTTTGGCGACGTCGAAAAATACCACTGGGTCATCACCACGAAGCAGGTCGCGAGCGGGAAGAAGCCGGTGCGCGAGGTGTGGCACGACGCGGACGATGGGGCGTGGCAGCTCTTGTGCGGCACGACTGAAGACGAGAACGACGCCATCGTCGTCTCTATCGGCAACCTCGTCGATCGCGATCCCACGCTGCGCGCGCTGGGTGATCTCCCGCGCGGCTGGCGCGCCGTTCGGGACAGCGCGAAGGGAAAGTGGCGGCGCTCGCGCGCCCCGGCCGACTGACCTCGAGATCGACTCCCCACTGGCTCCGGCGCCCAACGCCAGCTACAGAGCCCTCTCCACCGTGAGCCTCGACCCCGCCGACGCGCGCCGCATCCAGGAAATCGAACGCCGAAAGACGTTCGCGATCATCTCGCACCCCGACGCGGGCAAGACGACGCTCACCGAAAAGCTCCTCTTGTACGGAGGCGTCGTGCAGCTCGCGGGCGCGGTGAAGGCGAAGCGCGGACGCGCGTCCGCGGTCAGCGACTGGATGGAGATGGAGCGGGAGCGCGGCATCTCGATCACGACCAGCGTCCTTCAGTTCCCGTACCGCGGCGTGCAGATGAACCTGCTCGACACGCCCGGCCACGCCGACTTCAGCGAGGACACGTACCGCACGCTGCACGCGGTCGACGGCGCCGTGATGCTCCTCGATTGCGCCAAAGGCGTCGAAGCGCAGACGAAGAAGCTCTTTCGCGTCTGCAAGCAGCGAAGCATTCCCATCTTCACCTTCGTCAACAAGATGGACCGGCCCGGGCGCGATCCGTTCGAGCTCATCGGCGAGGTCGAGAGCGTCCTCGGCATCGGCGTCTATCCGATCACGTGGCCGATCTTCCGCGGCGGGACGTTTCGCGGCGTCTACCACCGCGACGATCACAAGGTGTATCTCTTCGACGCGGCCGACGCGAAGTCGAGCGCGGAGCGTGGCGCCGAGAAGCCGCCGGTGAAGATCACCGGCATCGACGATCCGCTGCTCGCGACCGAGCTCGGCGACGAGGGATACGCGCAGTTGAAGCACGACGCGGAGCTCCTCGACGCGGCCGGCGACGCCTTCGACATGGCGCGCTTCGAGCGCGGCGAGGTGTCGCCGATGATGTTCGGAAGCGCCATCAACAACTTCGGCCTCGAAGCGTTCCTCGACACGTTCATCAAGCTCATGCCGTCGCCTCCACCGCGCGTGACGTCGGCGGGCGTGCTCGCGGCGACCGATCCGCATTTCTCGGGCTTCGTCTTCAAAATCCAATCGAACATGGATCGCGCGCACCGCGATCGCGTCGCGTTCGTGCGCATCTGCTCCGGTCGCTTCGAACGCGGGATGAAGGTGAAGCACATACGCACCGGACGCGAGATGCGACTCGCAAACCCGACGCAGTTCGTCGCGCAAGAGCGGAGCATCGTCGACGAGGCGTTCGCGGGCGACGTCCTCGGTGTCTACGATCCCGGCGTCTTCGAGATCGGCGACACCGTCACCGACGGCGCGATTTTCACGTTCGAAGAGATCCCGAGCTTCGCGCCCGAGCATTTCACGCGCCTCATCGGCGTCGATCCGATGCGTCGAAAGCAGCTGACGAAGGGGATCGAGCAGCTCGGGCAAGAGGGGACGATTCAGCTCTATCGACCGGCTACGGCGCGCGCGAGCGAGATCATTCTCGGCGCGGTCGGGCAGCTCCAGCTCGAGGTCGTGAAGCATCGCCTCAAGGCGGAGTACGACGTCGAGATCCGCTACGAGTCGATCAACGTGCTGCACGCGCGATGGATCACGCGCAAAGACGGAGAGCCGGTCGACGTGCAAGCGCTGCATCGCGCGCGCATCGGTCTCGTGGTCGAGGACGTGCGCGACCGCCCGGTCATTCTGTTCTCGGGTGACTGGGAGCTCAACTATGCGCTGAAGGAGCAACCGGACTACTTGTTTGCGGAGACGGCGCGCGGGGTGCTGATTCGGAAGGAGTAGCGGTCGGCTTCACCGTCGGCGCGCTCGGCGTCGGAATCGGAACGATCTCGTCGACGCTGCGTTGGCAGCCGGCCAATAGAACGAAGACCACGACGAGCACGCTCTTCATAGAGCGCGCACCGCCTCGAGATCGGTGAGGTACTCGGCGATGAGCGCGTGCGGAGCGAGCGCGCGCGCCGCCGCCGCGAGCGCGTCGAAGCGTTCGAGTTGCGCGTCGCGACCGCGCTTGAACTGCGGCCACGGATCGCCGTGGTCCAATTTGCAGACGACGATCGATCGAAAGTTGTCGATCTTGTCCGCGAGCGAGATCGCCTGCGCGTCCCACGGCTTGGTCGCGAAGTGCTCGATGTAGCGCCTTTTGCGCTCTTCCCATGACAACGATTTGTCCGGCTCGCTCACGTGCGCGACGAGATCCGCGACCCTCGCACCGAAGAGGCGCGTCAGCTCTTCGTGCGAGACGCCGCAGTCCTCCATCACGTCGTGCAGCGCGCCGGCCGCGACGACCTCTTCGTCGAAGCCGTGGCGCGCGAGGACCATCGTGACGCCGGCGACGTGGCTGACGTATGGGACGTCGGCGCCCGGATACTTGCGGCGCTGATCTTTGTGCCACACCGCCGCGCGATCGAGCGCGCGCTTCACGAGAATTCCACGCTGCATCCGCGCAGCCTAGCGCCCTTGCCGAGGTACTGCTCTAGACCTTCACTGTAGCCCGCGATGTTCTTCACGTCGGTGAACGCGACGGATCGCGGGTGATCCCCCGTCCCAATCGATTCGACTTAGGGAGCGAAGGACGACGAACGGGCTCGGCGCGAGATCGCGGACGCGCACGCGGCTACTGACAGACCATGAGCGTCGTGACCGCGGCGCCGGCCTGCGCCGACTCGCGGAAGCTTCGCGCGGCGCAGGTCGGAAGCGGGGCGGCGCAGTCGGCGTTCGTCCGGCAGAACCGCGTGCACACGGCGGGGAGCCCGAGCGGGACGATCGAGAGCGCCGTGTCGCAGCCCGCGCCGGTCGGTTGTGCGAACGTGCTGTTCCCCGCGCCGCCGCCGCATCCGCCGACGAGCGCCGTCGAGTCGGCGTTGCCGCGCGCAGCGCACGGAGCGCCGGACGGGAGATCGCCGCAGTCGGCGTTCGATTGGCAGGTGCGAACGCAGGTCTTCAAGAAGTTGCGGTAGTTTTGCGCGCAGGCCGTCCCGTTACCGCAGTCGTCGTCCGTCTTGCAGAAGAGCGAGCATTGACCGGCGGCGTCGCAGTCGTTCGACTTGCATGCGTCGGACGACGCGCACGCTTGCCCGAGATCCGCGCCGCCCGCGTTGGTGCGACCGCAGTACGACGAGTTGCTGTCGGATTCGTTGCACGCGCGCCCCTCCGCGCACTCGCTCGACGTCGTGCACGACGGGTCGCCGCCGTTTGCCGAGACGACGACCTTGCCGCTGAACTCGACGGCGCCGCTCGGCGAATCCCATGTCGCATGATCGAACGTGAGCTCGAGGGTCACCGTCCCCTCGTTGCAGTACTCGCCGCACTCGAGCGGCACGACGCGGAACGCGCCCACGCTGACGCCGCCGTGCATCGGCGCGTAGATCGCTCCGGAGCCGGGCCCGCGCGAATGCCGAACCCACACGACGCCGGGCGGGACGTTCGCGCCGAGGTAGCCGCTCTGGTCGTCGAGCGGCGCGGACGGCGCTTCGATCGAGACGCTCTGGTTGGACGTCGCGGCGTTGAGCGTCACGACGAGCGCCGCGCGACCTCCGACCTCGATCGCGACATCCATCGCCATCCCCGCGTCACCGCCGTCGAAGACGCCGCCCACGCAAGCGTCGCCGGCGACGGACCGAGGCGCCGCCGCGCCGGAACTGACTTGCAAGGTCCCCGCGACGGAGCACTTCGTGAAACGGAACGCCGTCGTCGGCTTCGAGCCGGACGACGCCGACGAGCCGCACGCGCCGATGAAGCCGATGAGGCAGCACGCGATCGCGAGTGAGCACGCCTTACGGGTCACGGGGGCCTCGGCCCGAGGATAGGCGATCTCTTCGTCGCGGCGGTGTACGTTCGCAGTCTTCGCTCATGCATCGTCCGCTCGCGCTCCTCATCGCGTTCAGCGTCGTGTCCACGTTCCTCGGATCGATGGCCTCCGCGCAGCCCACCGCGCCGACTGCGGCGAGCGCGAGCGCCATCCCGAGCGCGAGCGCCGTGCCCTCGCCGTCCGGATCCGCCGCGCCCGCCGACGCGCGACGCGACGAGGCCCGCGCGCACTTCGAGAAGGGCCTCCTCTTCTTCGACGACAAGGCGTGGGACGCGGCGCTCGTCGAGTTCTTCCGGTCGCGCGAGATATTCCCGACGCGCGCCGCGACGCAGGACGCTGCAATCTGCTTGCGCATGCTGCATCGCTACGACGAAGCGCTCGACATGTTCGAGGCGCTCCTCCGCGAGTTTCCGAACCTGTCCGCCGACGACAAAGCGCTCGCCGAGCGCGAGATCCGAACGCTGTCGACGTTCGTCGGGCGGATCGATTTGCGAAGCGGCGAGCCCGGCGCGACCGTCGTCGTCGACAGCCGATCGCGCGGGATGATCCCGCTCGCGCCGCTTCGCGTGTCGGTCGGGACGCACGTGGTGCGCGTCGTCAAGGACGGCTTCGTCCCGTTCGAGGCGCAGGTCTCGGTCACGAGCGAGCAGACGACGGCGATCGACGTTCGCCTCGCGCCGCTCATGCACGGCGGAAGGCTGCGCGTCATCGAGCAGAGCGGAAAGGTCGTCAACGTCCTCGTCGACAACGTCGTCGTGGGCAAGACGCCGTGGGAGGGATCGCTCCCGGTCGGCGATCACGCGGTCGCGCTCGACGGCGAGGGGAACATGGGGACGCCTCCCGCGCGCGCGCCCGTGCGCCTCGATCAGCTCACGCCGATCACGCTCGCCGTCGAAGAGCTCGACGCAAAGCTTCGGATCGAGCCGACGCCGACCGTCGCGAGCGTCGCGCTCGATGGCGTCGTCCTCGGTCGCGGACTCTGGGAAGGAAAGCTTCGCTCGGGACCGCACCGGGTCGAGGTCGCGGCCGACGGCTACCTGCCGGCGATGCGCGACGTGGCGCTCGCGAAGGGCGAGCGTCAGATCGTCGCAGTCCCGCTCGATCGCGATCCGAAGGCGGGGCTCACCTTCCGTGAAGCGGAGACGACGCGGCAGGAGTGGCTCGCGCGCCGCGGCAGCCTGCTGACGTTCGAGCTTCGCGGCCAAGGCATGCCGCTCTTCATCCCAGCGAAGAGCCTGCGAACCGGCATCGTCGTCGTCGGCGAATCGCCGGTGTCCGGCCCATACACGGCGGACGGCACGAGGACGACGACGGAGAACATCGGTGGCGGCGGCGCGGGTGGCGTCGGGATCCGCGGCGCGTACATGTACTTTGCACTTCCGGATCCGTCACTCGGCAGCTCGTGGCACGCGCTTCGAATCGGCACCGGCATCGACGTGAACCTCGGATACTGGTTCACCGCCGCATCGTCCGCGACGACGACGCGGACCGCCAAAAGCGACAACCACGAGACGCAGACGACGTACCGCAACGGCGACTGGGGCGCGGGGCTCATGCTCAACGTCCCGCTGACGGTCGGCTATCAATTCGGGTTCGGAACGTTCAAAGGCTCCGAGTGGCGAGGGCTCGCGCTCGGCGTCGCGTACGCGCCTTCGTTGAACGTCCTGTTGCCGAAGACGTACGCGGCGACGACGGCGATCAACCTCGCCGCGTTCGAGGTCTCGGTGGACATCCTTGACCGACCGCTCTTGTCGACGGGTCGCGTGCCGCACGGCAAGGTCTTCGTCTACGTCCTTCCGCCGATCGGCGATTCGCCCCTCGTCATCAGCATCGGCGGCGGCGCGGCCTGGTACTGACGCGCGTCGGTTCGTTGTAAGATGATCGATCCATGAGCGCTCCGCTCTCTCCGAACCTTCGCGCGCTCGTCGAATTGCCCGACCGCGAGCGCAAGCTCGGCGCGTTCGTGCTCGTGCGTCAGCTCGGTCGCGGCGGCTTCGCGCCGGTGTGGCTCGCGCGCGAGGTGTACGGCGAGCGCGAGCTTCGCACGGCGGCGGTGAAGCTCTTCGCGCTCGACGCGTCGCCCGGACCGGACTCGCAAGGCGAGTCGCAGCAGTCGGCGGCGGCGCGTCACCACGACATGGTGATCGACGAGGCGCAGTCGCTGTGCAAGGTCGAGCACCCAAACATCGTCCGCTTCTACTCGCTCCTCGTCGACGAAGCGCGTGGCGTCATCGGGCTCGCGATGGAATACGTCGACGGCGAGCCACTCGATGCGCGGATCGAGCAGAAGGGGACGCTTTCCGTCGACGAAGCGCTCGAGGTCGGAGTCGCCGTCGCGTCGGCGCTCGCGGCGGTGCACAAGAAGGGGCTCGTTCATCGCGACGTCAAGCCGGCGAACGTCGTCGAGTCCGGCGGCGTCTTCAAGTTGATCGACTTCGGGATCGCCGCGGCCGACGCGCCGATCGTCCCATCGCTCGCCGGTCCGAAGAAACCGAAGCGCGTCGTCCTCGACGATCTCCCCATCGAGATCGTCGGCACGAAGATGTCGATGCTCGCCGCGGCGTACACGATCCGGACCGTCATGCCCGACTCTGGCTCGACGCTCCCGTTCGCCGCGACCGGGACGCTCGGCTACATCGATCCGGTTTGCGTCGCGGAGGGGGCGGCGGCGGCGCCTTCGAGCGATCTCTACGGGCTCGGCGCGCTCCTCTTCGAGTGCCTCACCGGAAAGCTGCCGGCGATGGCGAGCGCCGCGACCGGGACGGGCTTGCGTGGCGACGTGCTCGACGGGCGCGCGTCGCCGGCGCCGCTCGCATCGGTCGCGCCGCACGTCCCGGAGCGTCTCGCGAAAATCGTCGACGCCCTCCTGGCGCCTACGCGCGACGCGCGTCCCGCCTCCGCCGCGGACGTCGCGCGCGCGCTCGACGCGATTCGCTCGCCGACCGCTGCGATCGAGCCGCCGATGCCGATGCCGATGCCGAACACACCGGACGTGCACGCGCGCGTCGCCGACGACCGCGGTCCGCGCGTCGCCATCCCGATCGCCGTCGCGGCGCTCGTCGTCGTCGGCGCCGTCGCGGCGTATCGATTCGCCGCGCGCGAGCCTCCGCCGCCGACCGCCGCCGCGATCGTCGCGCCCGCGCCTGCTCCCTCCGCCTCCCCGTCCGCGGTCGAGCCGACGGCGACGATCCGCGTCGTGAAGCTCGCGATCGCTCCGCCGACCGCGTCCGTCGAGATCGACGGCGCTGCTGCGGTCGTGAGCGCGGGGAGCGTCGAGATTCGGGGCGCGTCGGGGAGCCTTCATCGCGTGCGCGTCTTCGTCGGGAAGCAAGAGACCGTTGGCGACGTCGTGGTCACCGAGTCGGGCGCGGTACCACCGAAGATCGAGCTCGGCGTGAAGCCGATCGCGCCGGGCTCCGCGATGAGTAACCCGCTCGCCGGCTCGAAGCCCGGCCCCGGAACCTCGTCCACGCCTCCGACCGCGCCGACACCGACGACCACGACGGCACCGACCAAACCGCAGACCTTGCCGCTCAACCGAAACTTCGACTGAGCGGCCGAGACCTCTGCGCAGGACGATCCGCTCGTCCTCGACGACGACAGGACCCATTTCCGGAAAGCGAGCGAGGCGAGCAGCGATCTCCTCGACGCCGACCAAGACGCCATCGGACCATTCGAGGCGATCGTGCTGCGAGAGCCAGGTGACCTGTCTTCGCACGTCGAAGTGAAGCCGCGATCCGCCGCGATCCGATCGCGGAGCTCCGAGCTCTCGCCGGCGAGATCGTCGCCGTCGGGCGTGACGACGCGAACGAGCCGTCCGCTATCCGCGTCGCTCGGGTGGTACGCGCGCTAGCACACGAGCTTCGGGAGCTTGCTCGCTGCACGCGACGGCGTCGCGCGGAGGGTCACTCGGAATTCGAGTCGCGTAGCAGAGAAAGATCGATCAAGTCATCGCGCCCGACGTCCTCCCGAAAGTGCGGCGCGCGTGCACGGATTCTGCGCGCGTCTTCGCTGCGCGACGTCGACGTCGCCGGAAGGCTTCGCCGACGTCTCCGATCACTGCCTGGTGACTTTCGATCTCGCGTTCGCGCGCGGTGACTCCCTCACGCCAACATCACACAGCGGCCGATCTCGCGACGATTGTCGTCGCCCGGCGCATTGAGATATCTTCGATAGTGGCGAGCTTCGCCAAAAGCTCATTTGCGCACTCTCCATGCGCATGACGATCGGAGAATCATGTCGACATCTCGATTGCGTCCGTTGCGCATCCTCCTCGTGAGCACGGCCGTCGCCGCGTGCTCGCTCGTCGCCGGCGTGGGCGCCGGGTGCAAGTCGAACAGCATCGCGAGCACCACGAACAGCAGCGGCAGCGCGGTCATCGGGCCAAACGGCGGGATCGTCGCGCTCGACGACGGGACCGAGGTGCGCATTCCGGCGGGGGCGCTGACGAAGGACACGATGATCACGCTCAGCGTCGCGGCGGTCGGCAACTATCCGCCGCTCAACTTCGCGGCGCTCAGCAAGGTGTACGCGTTCGAGCCGCACGGATTGAAGTTCAATACGCCGGTCATCATCGACCTGCCGTTCGCGATCGGCGGCGCTTCGCAGGCGAGCCTCGTTGCGATTCACGCGGAACCGAACGGAGCGTGGGGTCCGGTCAATGCGACGATCGGAATGGCGACCGCGGAGATTTCGACCGGGAGCTTCTCGTTCTATGCGGTCGCGTCGACATCGCAATCGGAGGCGGGCGGTCCGACCTGCTCGGGGCGTAGTCCCGACAACGGCGCGCCTTCGGGCACGGTGAGCAACATGTCGGGGATGATCGCCGCGAACCCGCCGTACCCGGCCGTCGATCTCTCGACGCTCAAGAATGGTTACGCGCTGAATCCGGGCTCGCAACCGGGCGTGCAGCTCACCTTCACGCTGGACCAGGCAACCGCGTGCGGCGGATACCGGAACAGCGTTTACAAGATCGGCGCGTACCACGCCGAGATTCTGGTGCTCGGTAGCAACATCACCACGATGACCTACGCGGGAGCGACGTTCACGACGACCGTGAACGGGATCGCGCCGAGTCAGACGCCGGGCAGTTGCGGGCAAATGAGCAACGCCGCCTCTCCGCCTCTCAACACAGGGACGGGCGTCACGATCACCGCGATCGACACCGTGCATGTCGCAGGGAGCTTCGACTACACGCCACCGGGTGGAACGCCACTCAAGGGGACGTTCGATCTTCCGTTCTGCAAGGTCAACCCCGGGCTCGACCCGCCGTCGTGCTGCGTTCCGTGATGCAAAGCCGCGCGTCGTCCATCGGAGACTCCATGTCCAAAACCAGAATGCTTTCTTATCGCGCGCTCGTCGTGAGCGTCGCCGTCGCGGTCTCATCCCTCTTCGCCGGCGCCGCCGGTTGCAAGTCGAACAGCATCGCGAGCACGACGAACGACAACGCAAGCGGGCTCATCGGACCGCAGGGCGGCATCGTGAGCCTCGATGACGGGACCGCTGTGCGCATTCCGGCGGGCGCGCTGACGAAGGACACGATGATTTCGATCCACGTCGCGGACACCTACCCGCACCTTCAGAGTCCGTACACGTTCGTCAGCAAGGTGTATTCGTTCGAGCCGCACGGGCTGAAGTTCAACACGTCGGCGATCATCGAGATTCACTTCGCCGCGGGAGGGCAGAATCTCGTCGCGCTCCACGCGGATCCGGACGGTGCATGGGGCGAGGCGCCAGCGACGATCGGCGCGACGACGGGCGATATCTCGACGCCGGGCTTCTCCTTCTATGCGCTCGCGTCGACCACGCAGGGCGAGGCGGGCGGTCCGTCGTGCTCGGGGCGCGGTCCGGACAATGGAGCGCCGAAGGCGACGACGATGACGGGGTTCAGCGGGACGATGCCGGCGGGCCAGCTGCCGCCGGTGATGTTGTCCGCCATGGTCGACGGTTACGCGGTCGGAGCACCCGGGCAATCCGTCGAGCTCGTCTTCACGCCGTACGCGTCGGCCTGCGGGTACTACGCCAACCAGCTCGTGAAGATCGGTTCGTTGGGCGTGTCGATCTACATTTTCCAGCCCGTGATGCCGCAGCAGTCGTACACGGGCATGAACATCTTTGCTTCGGCGAGCGGAGTCGGGCCAACCGTACCCAGAGGCGCGTGCAATCTGAACGGCACGATCGGCGGCACGCCGCCGAACAGCATGGGGACGGGCGTCACGATCACCGCGATCGACTCCACCCACGTTGCCGGCAGCTTCAGCTTCGATCCTGGGACAGGCGCGATCGCGGGGACGTTCGACCTTCCGTTTTGTCAGATTCATCCGGGCCTCGACCCGAAGGGCTGCTGCGAATAGATGCGAACGTCCTCGGTTCGCGCGATCGCGACGCTCGGCGCGGCGATCGCGCTCACGATCGCGATTCGCGACGCGCGCGCACAAGGCGGCGCCGCCGCGCCCGACACCGACGTCGCGCTCGCGCCCGATCCGCCCTTCGACAAATGGTGCCTCGCGCCGTTCTGCGTCGGCGATCCGATGCGGCGGCCCGCGCTCGTGAAGGTGCCGGCGATCATCGCGCCGACTTCTTCCGACGGGTACCTCGAGCAGAAGACGAAGCAGGCGCTCGTCGACGCGGTCGAGAGCGCCGCGAAGGCGACGCTCGGTCCCAACTACAACGAAGCGGTCGCCGACGTCGCCGAAGCCATCGCTGCGACCGTGACGACGAACAGCGATCGCCTCGACAAGGTCGGCGGGCTCGGCGCGGCGATCGTTCGCGGCGCGCTCGCGTACCACGTCGAACGCTTCATCGCGCGCGATCCGGGCTGCGTCGCGCCGCGCCGCTACGACGCGATCTACGAAGGGCTCGCGACGAGCATCGCGCTCGCGCCGCTGAAGTACCGAGACCAAGGCAAGGCGCGCGGTCGAGTCAACGCCGCGTGCGTGGAGACGGCGAAGCGAACAGCGCGCACCGTCGATCAAGCCGTGCTGCGCAAGGTCGTTCCCGACGATTTGCGTGCGCAGGTCGAAGCCGCGATGAAGGCGATCGATGACGCGAAGACGAGGTGCGCGTCGTTGCCCGCCGCGACCGAGGACACGCTCGCGCAAGTGAAGCAGGCAGCCGAAGTGATGCGCGCGGCGACGGTGGACGCCGCGTCGCGCGCGCTGGCGGCGTTCCTCGCGGTGCCTCCGCCCGCGCCTCGACCTCCGCCGTCATTGGACCAAGTGGATCCGAGCGCAGCGCAGGCAGCGGTGCCGTCGCCCGCGGAGCTCGCGTGCACGAAGGCGATCGCGACGCTCCGCACGCTCAAGGCCGCGCCGTTCGAGACGCTCGCGCGCCAAGGGCTCTCGAACGCGCAGGTCGC
Organism: Polyangiales bacterium; assembly: GCA_038209335.1. Taxonomy (GTDB): domain Bacteria; phylum Myxococcota_A; class Polyangia; order Polyangiales; family Polyangiaceae; genus JBBQXV01. Next base: position 21,449 of record JBBQXV010000066.1, read on the forward strand.
GCCGCTCCTCGACGCCATGCGCACGGCTCCCGACGAGACGCTCGCGACGGTGGTTCGGATCGGGACGGGCGCGATGGGCGCGGACGAGATCGGCGCGCTGGTTCGCGAGCTCATCGAGTCGCTGGTGAAGTCCGCGGGGCTGCCGACCGACGCGCCCGTGTTGAAGGACGCGATCGCCGCGCTGCCGAAGGCGATCGTCGTCACCGGCGACTCCGCGACGATCGATCCGAACGCGATCCTCGCGTTCCTCGCGAGCCAGTACGGGCTCGATGACGAAGGCAAGCCGAGCTTGCGATCTGTCCTCGGCCTCGGCGTGACGCCATGGGTATTCGAGCTGAACGGCGGCATTCCACAGGTCGACTTCTCGCAGCAGAAGATCGTCGGCGACGTGACGATCGGCTACGCGACGAAAAAATTCGGCGTCGTCGGTCGCGGCTGGCTCGACACGTACAACATCGACGATGCGCTCACTCACAACGACTACACGCACGCCGGCGGTGCTCTCGAGTCGTGGTGGCTCTCCGGCGACGGCACGTCCAAGCTCCGCCTCGAGCTGCGGCTCTCCGGCGCGTTCGACTACTACGACACGACGACGTACCCGTTCAAAGACGCGCTGAAGCAGTTCTACGATTTCGATTCGCGCATGGTCCGCGGCACGGGCTTCGTCGGCGTCCGTTACGGCGCGCCGAACGATCGCTTCAGTCTGCAGCTCCTCGCCGGCGGCGGCGCGCAGTTCGAGGATCCCGATACGACGAAGTTCACGTCGGGGAACACGTTCAGCCTCACCTCGCAGCAGAACCTCACAGCACAGGGAGCGGGGCGTCTGCGCGTCCGCGTGCGCATCGTGCCGCAGATCGTTGGGATTCGTCTGCGCGCCGACTCGACGTACTTCAGGATCACCCGTGAGCAGCTCACGGCGACGAGCAGCGCCGGGACGCTGACGACCGCAACGTCGGTCGAGCAGCAAGAGCAGATCGAGTTTCACGGTCGCTTCTTCCTCGACGCGGACGTGGCCTCGTTCGGCGGGTTCGTCCCGGCGGTGTTCGCGGGGCTCGATTACATCGGTACGTCGGGAAGCGCGACGAGCACGTCCGCAGCGATCCCGCTGCTCGGAGTCGGAATCGTTCGGCAGACGTGGTGAGATTCTTTTTTGCGCGCGGCGCGGGAACGGGTGGCGATCATGATTGAAGTAACGAAACGAATCGTCGTGATGCTCGCGTGCGCGCTCGTCGTGGTCGCGTGCAAATCGAACAGCATCAGCTCGGGCACGACGACGGGGTCGAACGTGATCGGACCCAACGGCGGCGTCGTGACTCTCGCGGACGGAGCGGAGGTGCGAATCCCCGCGGGCGCGCTCACGAAGGATACGACGATCACGGTCGCCGTCGCGGGACCGAGCGAATACCCGAGCGCGGGGTTGTACACGTTCGCGAGCAAGGTCTACTCGTTCACGCCGCATGGGTTGAAGTTCAATACGGCCGTCGTGATCGACATCCCGTTCACGCCGACGACGGACCTCGTCGCGCTTCATGCGGATCCGGGCGGGCAGTGGGCGCCGGTGACCGCGATGATCGGAGCGACGTCGGCGGAGGTTTCGGCGACGAGCTTCTCTTTGTACGCGGTCGCGTCGACGACGACGGCGGGAGACGCCAGCGCGTCGTGCTCGGGACGCGGGCCGGATAACGGAGCGCCGACCGGAATGGTCTCGATGGGTATGGGCAGCGTCGATCCAGGGCAGGGGGCGCCACTCATTGCGTTCAGCGCGCTCGTCGATGGCTACGCGATATCGAGCAGCGGTCCGCCGACCGTTTTCGAGGCGTGCGTCGACGGTGGCACCGCGTACACGCTCGGGATCGCGCTCACGCCGTACGCCGGCGCGTGCGGGCACTTCCGAAATGGCGTCTCGAAGATCGGTACATCGACGGCATACGTCAGCATCGCATCGAGCGCGCCGATCACCGCGCGGACGTACAACTTCCGGGCCGAGGTGGGCTTCGGCGCGGGCGGCATTCCTTCGTCCGCGCCGCCCGGCTCGTGCGGTGGCGGCGCCAGCGGCAGCGGCGGCGGCACGTGCGCCGGCCCGCCCGCGGTCACCATTACCGCGATCGATGCGACGCACGTCGCCGGCCGCTTCAACTTCGATCCGGGCCGCGGGGCCGGGACCATCAGCGGCACGTTCGATGTTCCCTTCTGCGCGCAGAACGCGGGGCTGAATCCGTACGAGTGCTGCGTGCCTTGACGATTTCTCTTCATCGCGCCCAGCGCGGGAACGGGTGGCGATCATGATTGAAGTAGCCAGACGAATCATCTTGATGCTCGCGTGCGCGTGCGCGCTCGTCGTCGTCGCGTGCAAATCGAACAGCATCAGCTCGGGCACGACGACGGGGTCGAACGTGATCGGACCCAACGGCGGCGTCGTCTCACTGGCGGACGGAGCGGAGGTGCGAATCCCCGCGGGCGCGCTCACGAAAGATACGACGATCACGGTCGCCGTCGCGGGACCGAGCGAATACCCGAGCGCGGGGTTGTACACATTCGCGAGCAAGGTCTACTCGTTCACGCCGCATGGATTGAAGTTCAATACGGCCGTCGTGATCGACATCCCGTTCACGCCGACGACCGACCTCGTCGCGCTTCACGCCGATCCGGGCGGGCAGTGGAACGTCGTGACAGCCATGATCGGAACCGCGGCCGCGGAGATCTCGGCGACGAGCTTTTCTTTCTACGCGGTCGCGTCGACGACGACGGCGGGCGATGTGGGCCCGTCGTGCTCGGGGCGCGGGCCCGACAACTCGGCGCTCACGGCAAAGACGGCTTCGGGGTTCACGGGGATGATCGCGGCGACGGGTCAGAGTCCGGCGGCCGACTTGACCACGATGGTCGACGGCTATGCCGTCCAGCATTCGCCGACCTATGTCGAGCTCGTGCTGACACCCTACCAAAAGGGTTGTGGCCACTACGCGAATGGCGCGAACAAAATCGGCGCGGTCATCGTTCACATTTCGATCGTGCCTATGGTGCCTGTCGGCGCCATGACGTACACGGGCATGGAGATCGGCGCGTCGTCCGGAGGCGCCAAGCAAGTCGCGAGTGGTTGCCAGGTCGACGGGACCGGGTTCGGCGGGACGAGCACGGGAGCCGGCGTAACGGTCACCGCGATTGACAGCGTCCACCTAGCCGGGAGCTTCGACTTCACCCCGCAGGGCGGGACTCCGCTCACGGGGACGTTCGACGTCCCGTTCTGCAAAGAGCACGCGGGCCTGAATCCGCCCTACTGCTGCATCCCCTGAACCGCGCGCGCATCCACCGACCAGCGCGCATTCGCGCCTCGCGGAGCTTTCGAGTCGCTCGCTCAGTGCGCGGAGAGGTAGGCGATGAGCGCGGTCTTCTCGTCGGGCAGAAGGCCGCTGCAGGTGAAGTCGTGGCCGGTGTCGCGGTAGCTCGGCTCCAGGATTTTTCCGCGCGGTCCGTTCATGCAGAAGAGATCCTCGAGGCTGTCCACCGACCCATTGTGCAGGTAGCGCTTCATCGCCCAGAGGCCCGCGAGGCGCGGCGATTTCACGCCGTGGGTCAGCTTCTGCCCCTCTGGAAACGGGAACTTGCAACACGGCTGACCGGTCAGCTGAGGATCGAGCATGCGCTCGATGGCGTCGTCCGTGCCGATCTCCTCGAAGCGGTACACCCGCAGCCCGGAGCCACGCGGCCCGCCGTGGCAACCAACGCAGCCCTTCTCGGCGAAGAGCGAGCCGCCGCGCTGCACGAGCGCGGCTTCGGGCGCGTGGGCCGGCTTCGGGGCGCGCAGCGAGAGCACGTACTCGACGAACGGGCGCAGACGCTCGTCCGACCAGTCCTCGGGCTTCGCCTCGCCAAGTGCGATGAAACCGCGAGCGAACGCCAAGACGCTCGGCGACGATCCGCTCCAACCGATCATCGCGTGCGTCATCCCGCTCGCGTGGATTTCGGCGTCGTCAGGCATCGACCAGATCGCCGGGATCTTGGTGATCCCGTTGACGCCGTCGTCGTAGATGCTCGGTGCCGCGAGCGCGTCGAGCGTCCCGCTCTTCCAGGTCGCGTACGCGTGCTCGGTCGCGACTCCGAACGGAGGCGCCGCCGGTAGCGCGAACAAATCGGAGAGCGAGGCGATGTAAGCGTCGCGCACCGCGGACGGGTTCGCGTTCGCGTGATCGAGCATCGGCTTGACCGCAGCCACCGCGGCCGGATCGTGCTGCGTCGGATCGGCGCCCAGGAGGAGCGGCGTCAGCACCATGAACGCGAGGTTTTGCTTGCCGTACTCGTAGTCGTGATTGGGCGCGCCGACCGCGTACCGTCCGTCGGGGAGGCGCCCGAAGTGACAGCTCGCGCACGTGAAGGCGAGCGCCGGGATCTTGGCTGCGGACGGGCTCGTGCCCGCGTACGGAATGGTGGCGCCGTACCCGATCGGCAAGTGATCGGCGGACGTCGGGTCCTCGATCATCCCCATCTTCGAGAAGCCGGGCCCGACCTGATCGGGGAAGTACTTCATGAGGCCGGTCATCATCGCCGCGGGGACGCCGCCGGTGCCGAAGCCCTCGTAGAAGAACATCCACTTTCCGCAGAGGAGCATCGTGTGCCGATCGGTCGCCCCCGCGCGGTAGCGATCGCAGGCCCCTTGCATCGCACCGCTCTCGAGCACGACGTTCAGATCGGGCGAGACATCGACGAGCCCTTCGCTCGTGTTCGGAAGATCCCAGCGCAGCGTGGCAGGGGGCTCCGGCGCGTGGGAGGTGCTGCAGCTGATGAGCGCGGTCGTGATCAGCGCCGCGCACAGCGGCATGGCAACAAGGTTCTTCATCGCGGCTCCTGCCGGCGTCACGCCGGGAAGTGAGGGAAGATCTTCTGCTCGAACAGGGCCTTTACGTCCTCGGTCTGCGATGCGAGCTCGGCCCCGAAATCCTGGCGGGGGCTCACGCGGTACGCGGCCGTGCGCGGCTTGGCCTCGGCCATCCACGTGGTGTGGAGCGTGAACGGGAGGCTCATCTCCGGATGCGCGAGCCGGCAGATCGGCCCTTTTGCCAGGTGCTTTGCGTCGAGCAGCCAGATCTCGGTGCCCGGTGAAGCCGCGGTGACGTCGTCGGAGAGGACGACGCAGGCGAGGTAGCCCTCGGTGCTGCCCGACGATCCGCGACGCGGTACGAACTGGGGCGACGTCGGGATGCGACCGGCGGGGAATGCGTAGCCGTCGGCGATCGACATGTCGCGCGCGTTGACCCGGAAGATCGTCGGCGGCTTGCCGCTCGTCGGCAGCGCCGAGACAGCGACGTCACGGTGCGGGTACTCGCGATAGAGGTCGAGGATCCGCTTCGTGAGGAGCTCCTCCGAGAAGCCGAACGAGTAGAAATAGATGTCCTCGAAACGGGCCGGAGGCATGGCGTCTCGGTGCGTATGAAAAAGGACGCTCCACGTGTGGACGTCGTGCCGCGTGACGAGCGACTCGGGCTCGACGACCTTGGCCGCTCGCGTATCGATGACGTGGCGAGCGACGCGGCCGATGTCGGCGCCGCCCCCGAAGAGGCCCCGCAGCTCGGCGCGCACCGGAGCGCCGCTCTGCGCGAGCGTGTCGTCTGGGCGCAGCCACTCGGTGAGATCCGTCGCGTCGAGGTTGGCGAGGTAGATGACCACGCGATCGCCCGAGTCGTCGTAGTCCGCCATGATGTGCGCCGACTCGCGCGGGATGACGATCTTGCGCGCGGTGACGCTCGCGCCGGGCTTCGTGAGATCGGCGCGCCGAACGAGGTAGAGCACCGTGCTCGGGAGCTGCGCCCGGGACACGTTGCTATTAGCCAGTTGCTCTCCCTCGAAGAGGACCGCGCATTCCATCACGAGCACGTGGCCGGCCGTCACCGCGAACTGGTGCGCACTCTGCTCGATCACGACGGGATTCCCGTCTTCGAGCACGAGCGGGAAGCGCTCGAGCTGCCCGGTTCCGTCCCAACGAACGATCTCGGTGAAGCGGTTGTTGGTCTGCGGCAGCCCGTACCCGATCGTGAAAAGCTGGCGGGTGTGCTCGTCCCAATACGGGTGGGCCGCCGAGAGCTGGAGCTGGAACGGCTTGCCCGCAAACGCCTCGCCCGCTGACGGGCGCCACTCCGATTGGGCGCCGACGGGAGTCACGACCTCCATCGACGCCGGGTCGACCTCGTACGGTCGCCCGCCATCGGTCGCGAGGATGAGGCGATCGCCCATCGGAACAGGGGTCGTGTTCACCTGGTTTCGGAAGCCGAGCACCGGCGAGAACCGCGCGAGCGCCGCGTTGCGGAAGGCCATGTCGGTCCCCGCTGCGGCCTGGTCCGCGTAGTAGCAAGGAGTCTTCGCGAGGCGGGTGCGAAGCCCGACGGCCGCGTCGCCGAAGTCGAAGCGATAGAGCATCCCGTCGCCATTGAAGACGTGAGTCCCGTCGCCCCACGGCAGCGGGCTCGTAATGTACAAGTGCCCGTAAATGTCCGACGGCAGCTTGCCGCTGAGAACACGGAGCGAGATATCGAGCTCCGCGCGCGAGTGCGTGAGAAGCGATGCCGGGATCCGCCGAGGGAGCGCTGGCCCGGTGTCGGCGAGCGCCGAGTCGGTCGTGTTGGCGTTGCAGCCGGCGATGCCTCGCAGCCCGAGCAGCGCGAGCGCGCCCGCCGCGCTGCCGTCGAGGAACTGCCTGCGATCGATGCGCGTCACGCCCTACCTCACTTCGCCGGGAAGAGCGTCGCCGCCTCGCTCATGACCCGAGCGCAGTCATATGCCATCGTGAGCTTCACGAAGGTCACGGTGCTCTTCGACACGTCGGGATCCGGCGTTGTCGGTACGTTCTGTTTGAGCAAATCGCTGGTGGCGCCCACTGTCGCTTGCTGGGACATGTCGCGCAGCAGGCCCCCGAGCTTGTCGCCGGTCGAGAGCTCTCCGGTGTAGAGCGACCGCTGTCGCTGCACGACGAAGATGTCCCCGGTCACGAGGCTGCCGCTCATCTTCACCGTGACGCCGGGGTTCCCGTCCAGATCCTGATCCCAAATGCGTGGGTCGGATCCGTTGGCCGGGAGCGGATCGTTCTCGACGTCGACCAGCTTTACGCCGATGGCCGCGGCCACGGGATCGCGCACGAACTTCACGGACTGGCCGACCTCCCAGAGGCGGAACGGGTAAGTGACCGCCGGGACCGAGCGCGGGAGCGCGTCGGGCACCGTTGGCTTCACGACGGAGCTGGCGGAGAGATCGACGTGGCACCCGCTCTCGGTGATCGTCAGTCCGGTCCCCGCGCGCTTGATCTCGCCGACACCGGTGGCGGTCGCGACCGACGGCGTCTTGCCGATGACCGGCGCGTCCTGAATCGACGCGACGACGGATCGGATCGCGTAAAATCCGATGACGCGCGCCGCGAGCGCGTCGGGGACGTTCCTCCCGCTCGAGGTGTCGACGGGCGGGGCGCTCGGCCCTGCGTCGGCGTCGGCGTCGGACGTCGTGCCCGCGTCGGGCTGCGGTGTGACCGTACCGCTGTCAGGGGTTGTGGCCGTCGTCCCATCGGACGTCGCGCTGCACGCCGCCCCAAGGAGGACCATGAGACCGAGAGAAATAGAACGCATGGCAACTCCTCGGCGTCGAAGTCGACGCGCCGTGCCCAGTCGTGCGCCGGAATCGGCGGGGGGGGAGAGAGGATTCTATACGTTTCAACTACCGATCGGTCAATACCAAACGTGCGGGGGGCAGGAAGCGCGCGGCGAGCCGTGACTACGGCAAGATGCGCTCGAACGCGGGGACCGCGTCGAGGGGGGCCGGGAACGCCGTGAGGGTACGACCGCCGTCGAGGATCTCGCCGCTCGGCGCGCCACCTGGGAAAAAACGCCTCCACTTGCCCGGCGGCAAATACACGTCGCGCGCGGTCGCGCCCTTCGTGAGCACGGGCGCGACGAGGTACCGGTCGCCGAGCATCATCTCGTCTTCGATCGCGTACGCGCTCTCGTCTTCGGGGAACGCGAAGAAGAGCGGGCGCACGATGGGACGCTGCGTGCTCTTCGCTTCGTCGGCGAGCGCGATGAAATACGGCACCAGCGCCTTGCGCGCGGAGAGCCATTTTTTCGTGAGCGTTTCGACGTCGGCGTCGAAGCCCGCGCGCCACGGGGGAATCGACATCTGCACGAAGGGCAAGAACGCGTTCAGCTCGATCCAGCGCACGTAGAGCTCACCGTCGACCTTCTCGCCGTACTCGTTGCCGCCGACCATGTCGGGCAGCACGAAGGGATAGCCGATCATCCCGAGCGCGAGATATTGTGTGAGCACCGCTGCCAATCCGTTGTCTGTGCCCCAGCGGCTGTCCTTGTCGAACTGACGCACGAGGATCGGAACGTCTTGCGCGAACCACGCCGCGCGCACCTCGATGCCGCGGTGCTCGAGCGCCCATCGCGCGTACGCGTCGGCGTACGCGTTCGGATGCGCGCCTGCTTCGAGGCGCACATCGACGGGATTGAAGGCCGCCTCGCCGCCGTCGAACTTGAAGCCGTCGACGCCGGTCGCGTCGCGCACGGCGTCGACCTTCTTGCCCCAGAACGCGCGCGCCGCGGGGCGCGTGAAATCGATCGCCGCCGCCGTCGGCTGCCAGACCGAATTCCACCATGCGATGCCCGCAGGGTCGGTCGACCCCTCGGCCTCGACGAACGCTTGCGCGATCACGCCCTCGCCGTACGCGGCCGCGGCCCTCTCGACGTACGGCGGCACCCACGCGCTCACCTTCAAGCCGCGACCGTGCAGCTCGTCGATCATTGCCTTCGCGTCGGGGAACGCGAACGAAAGATCTCCGTACGCCGGCGTCCACTTGTCGTCGATCTCGAGCCATCCTGCGGGAAAGCCGTGGACGTCGACGATGTCCTTCGCGAAAGAGAGCACCTTCGCGCGATCGATCTCCGCGTGGTACGCGGCCCACGTCGTCCAGGTGGGTTTGTCGAACGCGTCGTCGTCGGGTCGCTTGCCGACGGGCAGCGCGGGGCGCACGGACCACGGCTCGCGCACCCAGCGGTCGTAGACGTCGCGGGTGGTGGGCGCCGCCAGCAGATCGAGGCGGAACGACGTCTCGCCGCGCTCGGGACGAAGCGCGACGTCGAAGCGCCGGTTCGCGTCGCGATTCCACGACACCGCGAGGTACGAGTACGAGTCCGAGAAGATCGCGCCGCCCGTCGCGGTCATCCATAGCGGCGTCACGACGTCCGAGCCTTCGGCGGACGTGAGCACCGGGCGCTCGAAGCTCGCGCGGTCGAGCACGAAGTGCTGCTCGGCGGCGCTCGCGATCCGGCGCGGCACGTTGCGCTCGTTCGTGATCGTTCCCTGGCCGTACCAGTGACGCGCCGATGGTAGGTCGAAGCCGAAGCCGTAGGTGCGCGGCGTGGCGCCGATCGGCTCGAGCACGAGGCTCGCGTGGCCGTCGGCGACAGCGCGCGCGCGCAGCGTCGCGATCTTCTTTCCGTTCGCGTCGGCGACGCAGAACGCGAGCGACGCGCCGTCGCGTGAGAGCAGCGACGCGCGCGCGCCGACAGTGACGACATCGGGATCGTCCTGGGTCGCGCCGGGACGCGTGACGGCGATCGGCGACGCGTCCGACGTCGACAGCACCGCGACGCCGGCCCGCTTCCACGCGACGGCGATCGGGTACGCGGTGAGCTCGAGGGTCGCGTCGCCTGCGGGGAGCGCGAACGACGGCGCCCCGTCGATCGGCGCGGAGCACGACTCGAGCTGCTGCGGCGGCGCTGGAGACGTCGAGCACCCATGGACGAAGCAGCAGCCGAGCGCCGCGGACAGCATCGAAGGTCGGATCATTGCGGCCGGATGTAGCATCTACCGAACGGTAGTCTAGGACGCGCTCGACGGCGCACGCCGAGATCCTCCACGCGTTCCGAGCCTTAGCGCCCTTGCCCAGAGGCGTCGCGCGCCCCATCCTCTGCGCGATGGCGAAGGCGCACGACACGTGGAGGGTCCTCGGGCACGGGCCGCTCGAGCAGCTCGCAGACGGCGTGTGGCGGGTCGAAGGATCGCTGCCCGGAATGGCGCTCAAGCGCGTGATGACAATCGCGCGACTCGCGAACGGCTCGCTCGTCGTTCACAACGCGATCGCGCTCGACGACAAAGGGATGAGCGCGCTCGACGCGCTCGGCAAAGTCGCGTTCATCTTGGTGCCGAACGGGTACCACCGCCTCGACGCGCCGACGTTCGCGAAGCGCTACCCCGAGGCACGCGTCCTCGTCCCTCGCGGCGCGCGCGCGAAGGTCGCCGAGGTCGTGAACGTGAGCGGCGACTACGGCGACTTCCCGGCCGATCCACGCGTGAAGCTCGAGCACCTCGACGGCGTTCGCGACGGCGAAGGGGTCATGTCGATCGAGTCGGACGACGGCGTGACGCTCGTCTTGAACGACGTCGTCTTCAACATGCCGCACCTGCCGGGGTTCGGCGGCTTCGTCGTGCGCGCGCTCGGATCGTCGGGCGGACCGCGCGTCACGCGGATCGCGCGGACGCTTCTCATCAAGGACAAACGCGCGGTGCGCGCGCACCTCGAGCGGCTCGCGGCGACGCCTCGCTTGAAGCGGATCGTCGTGTCGCACCACGAGGTGATCACGGACGATCCCGGAGCGACGCTCGCGCGCGTCGCGGCGACGCTGTAGCGCGTCAGCCCGCGCGGAACCAAAAGCCGCGCCTTGGATCGTCAGCTTCGATGCGTCGCTCATCGCGTCGCCCCTTCTTGACGGATGGTCGCGTCGAGCTTCCGGATACGTTCGACGAGCGCTCGGAGGAATGGCAAGACCCACGACTCCGCGGGGATCTCGCGTTCGAGCGTCTCCTTCGTCACTACGATCGTCGTCACGTCGTCGACCGCGACGACGCTCGCAATGCGCGGCAAGGACGAGAGCAGCGCTACCTCGCCGAACACGTCGCCCTCCCCCATCTCGCTGAGCTTGCGCACTTCGCCGTTCTCCGTCCGATACGCGACGCAGCGGCCCTTCGTGATGAGGTACGCGCCGTCGGACGTGTCGCCTTCTCGCAAGATGACCGTGCCGGCGGGGAACGTCTGCGTGCCGAGCCAGAGGCCACCGCGAAGTGCTCGCTCGACGTCGCGCTTCAGCGCGAGGACGGTCTGATGACGATCCTCGCGCGCGCTTCGCATGGCCTTCATCGCGATGTCGCAGAGCGCGGGTGAGAGCGGCCCCGTGCTCACCTCGCTCGGATGCGGAATGCGCGCCATGCGCGCGGCGTCGAGGAGCTCCGGCCCACGCAGGTCGCCGTACGGCGAGCGCCCTGTGAGGACGTGATAGAGGACCGCGCCGAGCGCGAAGACGTCTGTGCGCGCGTCGATCTCGTCGAGGTGCCCCCACGCTTGCTCCGGCGCCATGTAGAGCGGAGTGCCGATGATGGCGCCGTGCAGCTCGAGCCTGCCGTCGCCGTCGACGGACACGGGGCGCGCGGCATCCCGTGTCGACTCGGCGCTCGGCGCGCACCCGGGGCGCGCGATTCCCCAGTCCATCACGTAGACCTGACCGTAGGACCCGACCATCACGTTCTCGGGCTTGAGATCGCGGTGCACGACGCCGCGACTGTGCGCGTACGCGACGGCGTCGCACACCTTGAGGAAGACATTCAGGATCTCCCATAGCTCGCCCTCGCCACGCGTCGCGACACGCTCGGGCTGTACGAAGCTCGCCAGCGTTTCCCCTTCGACGAGCTTCATCGTGAAGTGCTTCGGCGCGCCCTCGTCGTCGATGTTGAGATCGTAGACTGGAACGATGTGCGGGTGCTCGAGCTGCCCTGTGATCTGCGCCTCGACGAGGAAGCGCGCGCGCGCCGTCGGCTCGGCGGCGAGCGCGCCGTCCGTCACCTTCTTCGCTACGTAGCGCCGGATGTTGCGGTCGTACGTGCGGAGGACCGCGCCCATGCCACCGCGACCGATGACGACATCCTCCGCGATGTCCGGCGGTGCCGCGGCGGCGCTTTTGATCGGCGCGCTTCTCTCGGCCACGACACCACCCGAGTCCTCGCCGCTCAGACGGGTCTCGACTTGGCGCGGGTCTTCGGTCTTCGTTTTCATCGCAGGCCCCCGCCGGAATATCACACGGGGAGTTGGGCCACGCGTCGTGGCGATGCTCTCGCGCTGCTCTAGCGCGTCAGCCCGCGAGGATGCGACGCACGCCGGAGCCGAGCTCCGGATCGAGCGCGCCACCAAGCGACGTGAGCACGACGTCGACCTCGCCGAGCTTCATGCGCCACGTCGCGATCGGCTCGGCCGGCTCGCGCCCCGAGTCGACCGCGGCGCCGTCCTCCGCGACGCGCTCGAGATCCTCGCCCGAGCCCGAGCCCGCGATGAGGTGACCGGAGGTCGTCCCCAAGGTGAGCGCGCGGACGCCGAGGCTGTGGCGCGCGCGGTTGAGGAAGAAGGAG
>JBBQXV010000067.1:0-33667 GCA_038209335.1 Polyangiales bacterium
GAGCTCGTGACCGCGCAACGCGCCGACCTCTTCGTCCATCGCCGCGCGCGCGCTCTCGGGCGTCGGCACGCCGCGACCGAAGAGCAGACGATCGAGCAGCTCCGGATGGCCGACGAGCGACGTGCCGAGGTAGGCGCTCGCGCCGAAGAGGCTCGCGATGCGACGTGTGGTCCGCGGTTCCTCGGCGAACGCACGCGCGTACTGCGCCGGCGCGACGAAGCGCGCGAAGAGCTCCGCGAAGAGACGCACCGCTTGCTCGGGATCCGCCGCGTCGGAGAGCGACTCGAGCAGGAGCTGCGCGAACCCCGGAAGCTTGTCGCGCGTGGCCGCGCCGAGCGGGGCGTCGGGGCGGCGCGCGAGCCCGAGAAGATGCCGCGCGACCTCCGCGCCTCCGCCTCCGTAGCGCGCCGTCCACCACGCGCCCGCCGCTTCCTCGTCGCGCGCGTCGAGCGCCGCGAAGAGCCGTTCGAGCTCCGCGTCCGTCCCGGTATCCGGGTGCCGGAGCGTCGCGAAACGCGCAGCGACCGCGGCGCGCGTCCGATCGAGATCGTGCATGAGCGCTTCGCTCGACGCGAAGCCGAGCGATCGCGCGATCCGTCCGAGGAGCGTCGCGTCGTCGGGGATCTGGTGCGTCTGCAATCCGGTCGCGAACTGCACGCGGTGCTCGAGGCGTCGAAACGTCAGGTACGCGTCCGCCATCTCGCGCCCCTCGCGATCGGTCACGTAGCCGCGCGCGCGAAGGCGTCGGAGCGCGTCGAGCGTGTTCGTCCCGCGCACCGCGGGCTCGCGTCCACCCCAGATGAGCTGCAGCGCCTGCGCGAAGAACTCGACCTCGCGGATCCCGCCCGGTCCGAGCTTCAAGTCGCGCGCGACGTCGTGAGTCGCTTCGACGCGCGCGCGATCGAGGAGCTGCGCCATCTCGTCCGCGACGCGCGGATCGACGGCGCGCCGCCAGACGAACGGCACGAGCGACTCGAGGACGCGCGTGCCGAGCGCGATGTCACCCGCGATGGGCCGCGCGCGAACGAGCGCCGCGCGCTCCCACGTGCGTCCCCACGTCTCGTAGTAGCGCTCCGCCGCGGCGAGCGCGTTGACGAGCGGTCCCTTCGATCCTTCGGGACGGAGACGCAGATCGACGCGCCACACGAAGCCGTCCTCGGTGACGTCGTCGAGCGTCGCGACGAAGCGCTGCGCGACGCGCATGAAGTGCTCGTGGAGCGATTGCTCGACGGGCGCGCCGTCTTTGATCACCGCGCCATCGTCGCTCTCGTAGAAGAGGAGGAGATCGATGTCGCTCCCGGCGTTGAGCTCGCGGCCGCCGAGCTTGCCCATGCCGACGACGCTGAAGCCGCAGCGCTCGCCGCTCGCAGTCGTCGGCACGCCGAAGCGTTCGGTCGCCCACGCGAGCGCTTCGTTCAGCGCGAGATCGACGCCGACGTCGGCGAGATCGGAGAGCTCGCGCGCGGTGACGTCGACGTCGCTGCCCGCGTGCGGGAGGAGCTCGCGCGCGGCGATCCGCAGCTTCTCGCGGCCCGTGAAGACGCGGAGGCCGCGCCGCACCCCCTCCGGATCGCCGAGATCGCCCATCAGCGAGAGCGCGACGCGACGGTACGTGCGCGCGTCGCGTGCTTGCTTGGTCCCGCGCGCGATCGCGACGACGTCGCGCGGTCGCGCAGCGATCTCACGCGCGAGCGCGGGGTACGCGCACTCGAGGAGCGCCGCGAGCTCGATCGCGTCGCCGAGCTGCGGCCCGCGTCGCGACGGCGGCGGCGAAGAACCGTCACGCTGCTCCGATTCGAGTAGACGCGCCGCGAAGCGAGCCCGCGCGCTCTCGGCGTCGCGAACGCCGGCGATCGATTCGGCGAGCGCGCGCATCTCCATCAGATCCCCCGAGGCAATCCCCACAGCGGAAACATCATCACGACGAGCCAATCGAAGAGCGCGTGCGCGACGATCCCCGGCAAGAGCCGCCCTTCGAGCTTGCGCGCGAGCGCGCCGAAGACGAGCCCCGCGGCGACCGCAGCGAGCGGCAAGAGCGGATTGAGCGCGCCACCCCCCGCGCGCAGCGCCCACATCGTCGGCACGTGCGCGACGCCGTAGAGAAGGGCCGACCCGATCCACGCGCGCTCCGATCCGAGCTTCTCTTCCAAGAGACGCGTCACGACGCCGCGCCACAGGATCTCTTCGGCGATCGACATCACGACGATGCCGATGCCGACCGCGAGCGCGTACCGCTGGAGCACGCGCGGATCGCCGATTTGTCCGTACAGCGACACGAGCCAGATCTCGCGCGGCGATCCTGTCGTCGAAACGAAACGCGCGAAGCCGTACGCCGCCGCGAAGAGCACGCCCGCCGCGACGAACGCGCGCGTCGCGTCGCCCCACTTCGGCCGCACCCACTCCGCGAGATCGCCCTCTCTGTGCGCACGCCACCCGCCGATCGCCGCGAGCACGATCGTCGGTGCGCCGACGATCCCCCAGAAGAAGAGCGTCCCGGAGCGCTCGGGCTGGAAGCCGAACCACGTGCCGACGCCGACGAGGACGACGATGACGACGACCTGTGCGAGCTGCATGGCGCTGTGCCGCTCGTAATACACCTGGCGTTCCCGGTCGAGCGGAGGTAGCCCGTTCGCATGGCAAAGTTCGGTTCGAACATGGACGCAGCGTCGATCGGACGCTCGGCGCGCAGGCTCGTCTTGCTCCTCGCGATCGGCGTCGCCGTGATCTACGTCGGCTGCTCGACGACGGCGCGCGTCGACGCGGGCCACGTCGGCGTGAAGGTCAAGCTCGCAGGCAACGAGCGCGGCGTCCAAAACGAACCGCTCACCGCCGGCTGGCATTTCTACAATCCGCTGACCGAGCAGATCGTCTTCTTTCCGACGAGCGTGCAGAACGTCGTCTGGACGCAGAGCCCGCACGAAGGAAAAGCGGTCGACGAGTCGATCACGTTCTCGTCGAGCGAAGGCGCCAACGTCACCGCCGACGTCGGCCTGTCGTTTCACATCGATCCGCTCCTCGCGCCCAAGCTCTACAACCGCTTTCGCTTGAACGACATGCAGCAGCTCGCCGCGGGCTACATGCGCAACACCGTGCGCGAAGCCTTCAGCGAGGTCGCGTCGAAGATGCCGGTCGACAAGATCTACGGCGTCGACAAATCGAAGATGGTCGCCGAGGTGACGGCGAAGTGCCGCGACACGTTCAGCAAGGACGGCATCCTCATCGATCAGCTCACGCTGAACAGCGCGCTCCGTTTGCCGCAGCTCATCGCCGATGCGATCAACCGCTCGCTCGAGGCGAACCAAGCGGCGACGCAAGCGAAGAACCGCGTCGCGCAGGTCGAAGCCGAGGCGCAGCAGCAGATCACGCAAGCGCACGGCGCGGCCGAAGCGGCGCGGCAACGCGCGCAAGGCGAAGGCGACGCGCTCCTCATCAAGGCGCGCGCCGAGGCGCAGGCGAACGAGATCATCCGTCTGTCGATGACGCCCGCGGTCATTCAATGGCGCGCGATCGAGAAGTGGAACGGATCGCTTCCGACGTACCAAGCGGGCGGGCAGATTCCGCTCCTCACGTTCGACGTCGGGAAGAACGATCTCGGGATGAACGAAGCCGAGCGACAGAAGCGGCTCGCGGCGCTCATGGCGGCCGGTGGTCCGCCTCCCGCGGCGCCGATTCCTTCGCAAGGCGCGCCGGTCTCCGCACCCGCGCCTGCACCGCCGCCCGCCGCGTCCGCAGCGCCGCGCTGACGATGGCGTTTGACGCGATGTAGGGAAGAGGCTAAAGACTGGCCAACGCGCTAGCAGGCTGTCCGCGGGGAGTTTTCTCTCGCAAGGGCGACGGCGGCAGGGCGCGAGGGACGCACCGGGCAACCGGTCACTTAGGGCCAGCTCCCACGGAGCGTTCCCACTCCTTGGAGTCTCGCCCCCGAATCAGGGGATGGAAATCAAAACATGACGTTCACAGAAGCCGCCGCAGAGGTGCTCCGCCTCGCCGGCAAGCCCATGCACTACAAAGAGATTACCGAGCTCGCGATCGAGAAGAATCTGCTCTCGCACGTTGGGAAGAGCCCGGAAGTGACGATGGGGGCGCGTCTCGCGGCCCTCCTCAAGAAAGAAGACAAGACCAACCCGATCGTCCGCGTGAAGCCGGGCGTGTTCGCGCTCCGCGAGTGGAACGACGCGAGCAAGAAGGGGAAGCGCGGCAAGGACAAGGACGCCGACGCGGAAACCTCGTCGCTGGATACCGATCCGAACGACGACGGCGGTACGGAAGTGAACGCGCTCGAGGTCGAAGCGGCCCAGCGCGACGCGCAGCCCGACACCCCGCGCGACGTGCGAACCTCCTCGCCGTCGATCGACGACGACGACGATCGTCCCATCATGAGCAGCGGCGACGCGCTCCGCGGAGAGCTCGCCGCGAGCGGCGCCGAGCTGTTCGACGACGAAGACGACGACGATCAGCCGATCCTCGGCGGACAAAACAACTCGACCGGCGCCGCAGGCGGCGTGGGCGCCGGTCCGCAGCAGCAGCCGGGCGGCGATCCCGGTGCCGACGGCGGACGCCGTCGTCGTCGTCGCCGCCGCCGTGGTCGCGGCGGATCGCAGGGTGACTTCAGCAACGGCGAGCGCGCGTCATCGCCGCGCCTCGAAGGCGGACCGATCACGCCGACGGCGATCATCAACGTCGACAGCGACTCGTCGGTCGACGTGACGCGCGATCCGCTCGCCCCCGCGCCGCGCCCGATGATCCGCGACCGCCAGCAGATCATGGCCGGCGGCTCGCCCACCGGCATCGACGTCCCGCTCGGCGACGGCGAAGAGCTCGCCGGCCGCGAGCTCGCCGACGCGGCGCTCCTCGTCCTCGGCACATTCGATCGCAACGCGGGCGCCGTCGCCATGCGCACGATCGTCGACGCGCTCATGCGCCGCGGTCGCCTTGCCGGCGATCCCGCGCAAGCGAGCACGCAATTGTCCGCCGCGCTTCGCGCCGACAACCTTCGCCGCACGGCCGCCTCGCAGCGTCCGCGCTTCCGCTTCGGAGCGGGCGGCAGCGCGCGCGTCGCGCCGACCGACTGGCTCCTCGGCGGCGAGCTCGCGCGCCTCGAGCTAGACGTCATCGCCGCGGTCGAGCGTTACCGCGACGCCGCACGTCGCGTCATGATCCGCCGCGTCCAGGAGCTCCCGGGCCACGCCTTCATCGAGCTCGCGCTCGTCGCGATCGAACGCGCCGGCATGACCAACGTCCGCGCCGTTCGCCGCGCCGGATCGCCCGGCGGCGAAGCGCATTTCTGCGCGACGCACAAAGCGAGCGGCGGCGACGAGGTCCGCACCGCGATCATCATTCGCAAAGACGGCCGCGAGATCGGCCGCGAGCGCGTGACGGACATCCGCGGCGCGCTTCATCACTACGGTCCGGCGGTCACAGGCTGGCTCATCACGACGGGCCAAGTGCTCTCGGGCGCGCGCGAAGAAGCGAGCACCCTCGGCGCCGCGCCGATCGCGCTCTTCGACGGCATCGCGTTCTGCAAGCTGCTCGAAGACCACGACGTCGGCGTGGTGCGCACGCGCTACCCGATCGCGATCCCGGATCTCGAGCTGCTCGAGTCTCTGCGCGGTTGAGCGCCGGCTAGGCGCACCGGGTATCCGCGTGGAGATCATCGCCGGCACTGCGCTCGCTCTCGCGCTCGCGTTGACGGCGCTGTGGTTTGCCACGCGCGCGGCGATCACCGTGTGCGTGGCGGAGATCGACAAAGGCAAGCTTCGCGTCGTCCGCGGTGCGCTCGCGCCGCGCGTGCTCGACGATCTCCGCGACATCGTCAGGAAGCCCAAGGTCGCGTGGGCGGTCCTCCGCATCGTCCGCGCGAAGGACCGCGCGCGGCTCGAGGTGAAGGGCGACATCTCGAAGGACCAGCTCCAGCAGCTCCGCAACGTCGTCGGAACGACGCCGCTCGCGAAGCTCACAGGCATCCGAAAAAAGGCCTAGCCGACGTCGCGCGTGCGTCGCATCCTGTGTGCGTGCGAATCCGCCACGCCGTCCTGATCGCGCTCGTCGTCACGGCGTCGCCGTTCGCGCTGTTGTCGCCGTTCGCGCCGCTGGCTCCGACCGCACACGCGGCCCCCGCACCGAAGGCGCCGCCGCCGCCGAAGGCGCCGCCGCCGACCGTGACGCTCACGATCGACGCCCCGTCGCCGATGGGGCTCTGGCGCATGCGCGTCGAGAACACCGGCGACGTCCCGCTTCGCCTCACGGCCGACGCGCGCCTTCTCTCGTTCGAGATCACGCCTCCCAACGGCAAGGCGACCAAGCCCGTGCACTGCGCACTCCCCGCCAACATGCGCCCGACCGACGATGTCGGCCGCGCGCTCGTCCTTCCGACCAAGCGCTCGTACTCCGAGAGCTTCGACCCTCGCCTCTATTGCTTCGGCGCGAACGAAGCAGCGCTCGTCGCGGGCGCCAAGGTCGTCGCGCACCTCGGCTTCGTCGCGATTGGCGCGAAGCCCGTCGCAAAGCCACTCGCGCCGTTCGTGCTCTCTCCGTTCGAAGGGGTCGAGCCCGCGGTCGCGCCCGCGAAAGAAATCGTCGCCACGCCGCTCACGCTCGCGTCGAGCGATCCGCCGTCGCCACCGACCGTCGCGACTCCGTCACCGAAGCCCGAAGCCGGGAGCAACCCGTTTCCGGTGACGCTCTCGCTGTCCGTTCCGCGTCACGTCGAAGCGCAAGGCTCGATGGATCTCGCCGTCACCGTCACCATCAGCAACGACGGCGTTCGCCCCGTCACGCTCCTCTTCCGTCCCGAGACGATCGGTTTCGATCTCCTCGGTCCCGGTGGCGCGACGCGCTGCAGTTGGCCGGCGGGGATCGGCGGCGCGGTGCGTGAAGCGTTCACGACGCTCGCGCCGAAGGCGAAGCATTCGGTCTCCGTCGTTTTGCGATCGGTATGCCCGGACAGCGCGTTCGACCAGGGAGGACTGTTCGTCGTACGGCCGCGGATCGACACCCGCCGAGTCTCCGGCGCCGACGTCGGACTCTCGGCGTTCCGTGGCGAGGTCATCGGTGCGCATACGACGTTGCTCCGCATCCACCATGGGCGGCACGCCCCCAAGTCTGTCCGTCCGAGCCTGGACTGACGACTTACCAGCCCGCCGCGAAGAGGCGTGTCTACCGCGGGATCGTGAAGTCGCGCACGGCCGCGTCAAAGGCGCGTGATTTGCTTATGTTCGGCGGGATCGTAGGGTGCGAGGAGACGCGATGCTTGGACCGGACCTGCGTGGGACCATCGAGCTTCGGGCGGGAGCACGTGTCGAGCTCATCATCGCCGATGGGTCGCTCGCGCGCGCGCTCTTCGACGGCGTGCCCGTCGCGCGGATCCTGAGCCGCGCGCGCCTCGCGAGCGACGAGCGCGACGCGGCGAGCGCGTCTTCGGGACGCTCTGACGCAGGGCCGCCGGCGTCGAGCTGGGATGCGCTCATGCAACGATTGCTGGGGAACAGCGTCGAGGCGAAGCAGCGCGTGAAGCGCGCGGTCGCACGGCACACGCGGGTCGCAGTCGACGAAGGGGCGCTGCACGCGACGGAGGCGACGCTCGCGCCGCTCGTCTTCGCCGTCGCGTCGAGCGACGACGGAGACGCTTCGCTCGCCGAGATGTTTCCGCAACATGCGGTGCGGTCGCGCGCGTGCGACGCGATGGTCGCGCTGGCGTGCGCCGTGTTCGATCCGCGCCTGCAGGCGGACAACGCCGATCTGCGCGGGCCGATGTTCGAGGCGTGCGTGCGCCTCGCCGCGCGCGTCGCGATCGGTCCGTTCGCGTGGGAGCGCCTGCGCGACGCGGCCGAGAAGCTCAGCGGACCCGAGCTCGCGCTCACTCTCTTGCGCCCCGCGACCGGCTCGCTCTTCCCGAGCAGCGACGAGTCCACCACGCCGGAGCGGCGCACCGAGCGGCACATGGCGCAGCTCGATCGCGCGGATCTCGACGCGCTGGTCGCGCAGGATCCGCGTCAGTTGGCGTCGAAGATCGCGCGGCTCGATACCGGCGCGGCCAGCGCAAAGGGGGCCCGCGATCAGCTCGATACGCTGGTCGGCGATCTCGCGTGGCTCCTCTCGCACGAAGGCGCGCTCGTCCTCGCGATCGTCCCGTTCGAGCCTTCGCCCGACGACGCGATCCCCGCAGGTCACGCCTCGACACCATCGTGGGCGCCGCACGATTGGACGTCACCGGACGCCGCGTCCCGCTTGGCCGACGCCCTCGAACGAGGCGCGACGACCGTCCCGCGCGTCCGCGCCGTCGTCCTCGGTGGCGGCGAGCCCGCGCTCGATGCGCTCGGCGCCGAGATGCTCCACGCCGCGCTCCACCCGTTCGCGAGCGCGGCGTTCGCAGAGATCCTCGCGCGCAGCAGCCGACCGCGCGACGTCATCCGACTCGTGACCTACTTCGCGATCGCGCCCGATCCCGCCCACGCCGCGCGCGCCCTCAGCGCGTGCAGCGCGCCGGAGCTGCCCCGCGTGCTCACCGCGTGGCTCGAGTCGATGCTCCCCACCGCCGGAGGCGCGAACGATGACGAAGAAGAGACCGAGCCCGAGAGCGCGGCCCGCGTGACCGCGTGCATCGCGTCGCTCGCGCCGTACCCGCACCTCCATCGCGCTGTGCGTCCCCTCCTCGCGCGCGTGAGCGACGCGCCGCCCGCCAGCGCGTAGTAAGCTCGGGCCGTGCGCCCAGCGAAGCTCCCGGTCCTCGAGACGCTCCGGTTCGTCGAGCGATCGCTTCCGGCCCGTCCCGCGCGCATTCTCGACGTCGGCAGCGGGCGTGGCGACGTCGCCGTCGAGCTGAAGTCGCTCGGCTTCGCGGTCATCGCCCTCGATGTCTCCGAAGAGGCCGTTCTCGTCACGCGATCACGCGGCGTCGAAGCCGTCCACAAAGACTTCTTCGCCTACGACGCCGAGCCGTTCGACGTCGTTTTGCTGTCACGATCGCTGCATCACTTGTCGCCGCTCGACGATGCGATGGCCCGGGCCGACGCGCTGCTCAAGCCGAGCGGCGTCCTCGCCGTCGAAGAGTTCGACGTCGACGCGATGGATCAAGCGACCGCGCTCTGGCACTACGACGCGCTCGCGCTCCTCGAAGCGGCGGGCGTCGTCGCGCCCGATCCCGAGGACACGATGCCGCAGGATCTCGATCCGATGGCGCACTGGCGGATCGAGCACGAAGAGAACCCGCCGCTCGCGACAGCGGCGCAAATGTTCGGCGCGATCGAAGCGCGCTTCGACGTCTTGCAGACATCCACGGCGCCGTACCTCTATCGCACGGCATGCGCGCGCATGGAGGAGACGGCGCGTGGACAACGCGCAGCGGAGAGACTGCTCGCGCTCGAGCGCCAACGGATCGAGCGCGGGTTGATTCGCGCAATCGGCTGGCGCTGCGTGGCGAGGAAGAAGGCGTAGACCGGCGATGCGCTCGGCGGCTCGAGCAACGGAGGAAGCGGCGGAAACTGAGATTTCGACGGTCGCGGGGGGTGCGGGCCATGAGCCTTCGTGCAAATGGATCGCGACGTGTTTCTCGGTCCGATCGCGAAGGCTCAAGCTGCGCTCGCGTGCCTCGCGTGCCTCGCGTGCGTCGCGACGTGGGTGACCGGATGCCGCGATCGCCCGCGCGCGCCGCCCGCGCCGCTCGCGACGCTGGCGTCGCTCGATCGCGTCGAGGTCGCGGGCTGCGCGGCGGTCGTGAGCGGCCCGATTTGCGAAGTGCCCGACGATCGTGTCGTTCGGGTCGCGCTCCCGGAGAGCGCGCGCGACGCGCTCTTCTTCACCGGAACGGCGAACGCGCGCGCCGTGCCGATCGACGGCGACGCTCATGTGTACCGCGTCGAGCTCGGCGCAGGTGCGTCCGAACTACGGGCCGAGGCCACCGACTCCGGCGCACGCAGGGCGTGGACGCTGCGTCTCCGTCCGCGAACGTCGCCGCCCGACGCCGTGACCGAGGCGCGCGCACTTCGCGAGCAGGGCAAACTCGCCGAGGCCGCCGCGTTGCTCGAGGCGCGCGCGCGGGACGCGCCGAACGAAGCGGATCGTTCGACGTTCGAGAGCGCGCTCGCTCGTGTCGACATCGCGCTCGGCGAGACGTCGCGTGCGGCGGACCGGCTCGCGCGGACGATGGAGGCTCACGCTGTGGCCGGGCGCACGTCGGCCGGCATCGACGATCTCTTCGCGCGTGTCTTCCTTCTCATCAACGAGCGACGCTTCGTCGAGGCGCGCACGCTCATCGCGCGCGGCGCAGAGCGCTCGACCGATTTCTTCGACGGCCGCTTCATGGCGCGTTTCTTCGAAGGCGTCCTCGCGCGCGAGACGGGAGACGCGCGAGCGGCACTGCGCAAGCTCGAAGAAGCGCAGGCGATGGCCGAGCGACTGGGTGAATTACGCTTCGCACGCATGGCCGCAATCGATCGGGCGCTCGCCCTCAACGAATTGGCGCGCGCCGACGACGCGCTCACCGTTTTTCGTGCGTTGGAGGGCTCGAGTGACCTACCGCCGTGCCAACGATCGGACATCGCGGCGAACGTCGGATGGATACTCCTCGGCTCCGCCGCCTCGCAAGCGGACGGTCCGCCGCGGGGCGATCCGCGCGCGCCTCTCGCGGCGGCGCTCGCGCTCGTCGCTCCCACGGGCGCGTGCCCCGATCAGCGCCGCGAAGGGAACGTTCGTACGAACCTCGCATGGGCCACGCTCGAGCACGGGGATCCGAAGGCGGCGCGCGCGGAGCTCGCACGCGCGCGCGACGTGTTGCCGCGCCCCGACGCGATCGTCGCGCGGTTTAGGATCGATCTCGAGGGGCGCATCGCCCTCGCCGAGGGAGCGCCGCGTGACGCGCTCGCGGCGTACGATCGACTCGCGGCGCTCGCGCGCGGCGCGTCGGCGGTCGGCGACGGTTGGCGCGCGGCAGATGGGCGGGCGGCGGCGCTCGCGGCGATGGGGCGCGCGCGCGACGCGGTCGATGCGTCTGCAGAGGCGGAGCGGCTGCTCGACGAGGAGAGCCGCGGCGTTCCCGTCGGCGAAGGGCGCGCGGGCTTCCTCGGCGCTCGCGAACGGAGCGCGCGAAGGCGCGTAGAGCTCCTGCTCGACGCCAAGTCGCCGGCGGCGGCCCTCGTGGCGGCGCGCGCATCGAGAGCGCGCGGTCTCGCCGTGCTCGAGCGGCGCGATCGCATCGCCGCTCTCGACGACGCACGACGCGCGCGTCTCGAGAGCGCGCTCGGGGCGTACCGCGCGGCGCGCGACGCCATCGCGCGTGAGGCCGCCGACGATTGGTCTCTCCCCTTGAAAGACCTCGTGAGGGTCGTCGCCGCACGCAAAAGTCGCGAGCGCGCGCTTCAGTCGATGCTCGAAGAGACGATGAGCGCGCTCCCGACGATCGCCGTCGCGTCGCGCGCGCTACCGCTGCCGAACACGGGCGAGCGCCTCGTCGCATATTTTCCCTTGTTGCGCGGCTGGGTCGCGTTCGTCGCCGACGGCGTGACGGTCACGGCCGCGCGCCTCGGTGAGATCGACCGACATGCTTCGCCCGACGAGCTCGGACACGCGCTCCTCGATCCTCTGCGCGAGCGGCTCGCAGGCGCCACGCGCATTCGGTTGCTCGTGCACGGCGCGCTCGCCGACATCGATCTCCACGCGCTCCCGCTCGACGGCGCGCCGCTCGTCGCCCGCGCGCCGGTCGAGTACGCGCTCGATTTCGGTGCGCTCGCGGCGATGCCGCCAAACAGCGGCTCGCTCGTCGTCGCGGATCCGACGAGCGATCTCCCCGCGGCCCGACGCGAGGGACGCGCCGTCGCAGCGTCGCTCGTCGGCGCGCGTCTGCTCGAAGGCGACTCCGCGACGCGCGACGCGGTCGCGACCGCGCTCGGCGGAACCGCGCTCTTCCACTACGCCGGCCACGGCCTCTTCGGCGGTCTCGAAGGGTGGACGAGCGAGCTGCCGTTCGCGGACTCGTCGCTCGGCGTCGCCGACATCCTCGCGATGCCGCGTCCGCCGCGGCAGGTCGTCCTCGCGGCGTGCGACTCTGCGCGCACGTCGAGGGTCGGGGAGGCATCGGCGCTCGGCGTCGCGCAGGCATTCCTCGCAGCCGGCAGCGACGTGGTGATCGCGGCGACGCGCGAGGTGCGCGACGACGTCGCCGCGGAGATCGTGCTCGCCTTCTACGACGCGCGCGCGAAAGATCCGAAGCTTGACCTCGCGAGCGCGCTCCGCGTCGCCCAGACGACCGTCGGAATGCAGAAGGCACCGACGGCATGGAGCGCGTTTCGAGCGCTCACGCGGTGAGAGACGCGTTCAGGTTCCTTTGCACGACGGGCACTGCCCGGCGCCGGGATCGGTGGTCTCGAGCGCGTTCACGCCGGTGATCGTACCGACGGACCCGAGCTCGCGTCGGACGGCGGTCTCGAGGTCACTGAAGGTCGGACGGGGCCCGCCGTTCGAGGAGAAGTCCCAGTAGATGCAGTATCGGGCGTTCGGTTGGGAGATGGCCGCCGCGGCCGAGCCGAACCGCGCCGACAAGACGGCCGCGAACGTCGGGTTGCACGTGTAGTGGAGCGTCTTCATCCGCTCGATCTCCTGCGCCGCCGTCTTCCCCATGACGAGCGCGCTGCCGACGTACACCGCCGAGCAGGAAAAGGGCGCGGTGCCGGTCCGCTCGACCGCGATGCCGGCCATGCTTCCCACGACCGGACACGTTCCCGTCGTCGACACCGTCGTCGTCGGAGCGACCGAGGCCGCGCCCGTCTGCTCGTCGGTCGGCTCAGCGACCTGATGCGAGCAACCGACCACCGTGCCCACCGCCACCATCACCGCCGGAAGCACCGAACCATGGAATCGCCGCGTCATGTCGTCCCTCTCGAAGGCCCCAGGTCGCAACGTGTGCGATCCCGAAGGCGTGTTGTCAAAGGGATTGGACGCTCGGATGGCGCTCCTGACGTCATCCGTCGCCTTATCTCGAACGCGACGAGGCGTCACCCAAACGAACGACGGCGCGCGCGCCTCACGGTCGTCCGATGATCTCGACGGCGGCTCGGAAGACGACGTACTTCGCGCTCGACGGCGCGCGCGCGAGCTCCGCGGCGGTCGCAGGCACCGAGCCCGGACGTCCGACGGCGACGACAATCTCACGCGGCCCGTTCGGTCCTTCGATCAGCATCGTCGCCGGTCCTGAAATTTGCACGACGCCCGCCGACGACAGATCGTACGGCGCACTCCACGGCGTCACGTTTCCGTCGCGCGCGATGAAGAGATGGACCTCGAGCGGCCCCGCGACCTGGCGCTCCGGGCGCACGACGAGGCGCAGGCGCGCGTCGGGACCGAGCCGCGCCGGCGCCGCGGACGGCGCAGGCGCCCCACGCACGTCGAGCTCGGACCCACCGACCGTGAGCGCGTACGCCGGCAGATCGTCGCCCACAGATCGCGGACGCCCGACGTACAGCGCGACGGCAGCGGCCATCGCCAGCCCCGCGACCACCGCGACCACGCTGCCCATCGGAAAGCGACGCACGTTGTCCGGCGTTTTCGCGCGCATCACCGCGTCGAGGACGCGCGCGCGGTACTCGTCGCTCGGGGGCGCGAGCGCGGCCACCGCGTCGTCGTCGCCATCGGCGCGCGCGATCTCGTCGAGCGCGCGACGCTCGTCCGCGTCGGCGTCGCCCTTCGCGAGCCGCTCCCACCGTGGCGAGCGGGCGCGTTCGGGATCGCGCGCCGTCGCCTTCTTGAGTTCTGCAAGCAATTCGTCGTCCTTCACGGTGCCTCGTTCGGGCGTAGAGGAGTTGCCGGCGGGGCGGCGCGACCTGACGAAGAATCGGCGTCGAGTTGCGCGGCGATTTCGCGGACGCGCTTGAGCATGCGACTGCGCCAAGCGTAGACCGCGTCGGGCTGCATCGCGAAGGCCTCGCAGACGTCTTCGACCGAGCGCTCGTCGACGACGAGCCACTGGAAGAGCTCGCACCCGCGCGGGCTCAGTTGTTCCTTCAACCGCTCCCAGATGGCGTCGAACACGTCGCGCGACGCGAGCGCTCCGTCGGCGCCTTCGGTCGTCCCGCCGACGCGCGCGAGCTCGTCGCTGTCGACCGGATCGTGGGTCCACGGGCTGCGCCGACCGCTGCGCATGACGTGCCCGGCTTCGCGCTCGGCGACGAGCCCGACGAAGTTGCGGATGGAGAGCCCGCGCGCCGCATCCCACGAACGAAGTACGCGCGCGTCGTCGATGAAGAGACGGCAGAGCACCTCTTGCGCGATGTCCTCGATCTCCTGGCGAACATCACGCCCCCGCGCCGCGCGCGACCTCGCGACGAGCGAGCGGTACACGCGCACCTGCACGACGGGAAGCAGCTCGCGCACGAGGGCGGACGTCGACGCGGCGTCTCCGGCGAGCGCGTGCTCGAGCGTCGTCTTCAAGTCGTCGGCCAAATGCACCTCGTCCGGCGACTTCGGTAGCCGCAACGCGCGACCGTGTCCACCCGAAGTCCGGCGAGCGCGAATCGCGCGAGCGTTTCGCGGTGCGGCGCGCCGGCCACCTCCCCCGTGAGCGTCGGGCACGCGCACGGCATCAGACCGCAAACGCCGAACGTGACCGCGATCGATTTTTCTCGCGAGCCGCGCCCGCCGACCTCTCAGTGCGCCTCGTTCATGCACATCGCGGGGCTCAAGAGCGCCCCCGACTGCGCGACGACGAGCGCGTTGGTCGCCGGATCCCACGTGCACATGTCGAAGCATCCGCCGTGCACGGGGTTGCACGTCCACGCCAGCGGCGTGGCCGAGGTCGACGCCGGCACGAACGTCTTGTTCTCGGCGGCGAGCGTGTGCGAAACGCCGTTCTGATCGGTCCACGTCTTCTGCGCGTTCGCGAGGCACACGTTGCACGGATAGAGCGCGCCCGGGAGCGTCGCCGGACTCGGCGGCGTGTAGCTCCCCGCGGGGATCGTCTTCGGCGGCGGAGCGCTCGCGAGGCAGCTCGTGATGTACGCGTTGGGATCGGCGACGTTCTGCCCACCGCTCGTCAGCGTCGTGAACTTCGAATAGTTGGCGTGCCACGCGCTCACCGTCGTGAGCGGCGCGTTCGAGTCGGTCTGGAGGATCGACGCGGTCGCCGACGGCCCAAGCGTCGTCGAAGCTCCGCCCAACCCGACCGGCACGGTGAACGTCGGATGCAAGTTGAAGATCTTCAACTTGCCGAGGAACCCGAGGTCGATGTTCAGGACGAGATCGATCCCCGCCTCGATCGACAGCGACGACGACTCACCGACGCTCGTCGCGAACGCGAACTGCGACGTCGAGATGTGCGACGGATGGCTGTCCATCGCCCACCACCCCTCCTCCTTCGTGGAGAGCTGCAGCTGCCCGGCAAACGTCGTGTCGTAGTGAGGGCGCACGAAAATACGAAACTGAAAATCCACTCCCGTGCCCGAGATGAGCGACTGGAGGGGCGCGGGCAGCGACGTGATCGGCGGCGTGTACTCGATGTTCGCCGACACGCTGATCGCCTCTCCGTTCTGCGCGCCGCCGATGCCGGGCGCCTTCTCGACCGCGCTTCGCGGCGTCACGAGATCCGCGTCCGGACGCGCACCGGCCGAAGGCGACCACGTCGAGGTCGACAGACGGCTGCCGAGCGCGATGACGCTGTCCCAGCCGGCGCGGGGCGTCCACGAATGCTGCGCGGTGAACGCCCCACCGGGCGACGTGCCGTACAGGTCGACGAGCGAAGTGGCTTGCCCCGACCCATGCGTCTCGCCTTGAAACGGCGCGCTCACCATTTGATCGCCACCTTCGTAGTGAAACGACGGCGTTACGCTGATGACTCCGTATGGCGTCGAGATCGTGATCGGGACGGGCGGCGCGATCGTCATCGACTGGCTCGTCTCGTCCGCCGTCACCTGGAGCGCCGCTTCGCCGAAGATCGGATACGTCCCGTTGCTAGTCCCCGAGACGAACGCGCGCTGCTCGGACACGGTGAAGACCTGCGTCCTCGTGTCGACGCAGCCGAGAAGCGGAACGCACGCACGGAGCTGCCGATACCCCTTCATGATCTTGTTCGTCGGATCGAACGAGAGGAAGCCGATCGTCTGCGTGGCGCTCGTGCCGGCGCTACCTGCCGTGGTCGTGATCGGTCCGCTGATGCCGAGATCGCGCAACATGCAGAGCCCCGCGTCGGCGAGGACGCGCCCGCGTCCACCGAGGCCGTTCCACGACGGCGTGCCCGGGTGCGACGGCAAGAGCTCGGTTCCGGTGAAGAGCCAGCGCGTCTTCGCGTCGCACGTCGCGGCCGGTCCCGTGCACACGCCGATGCCTTTGCAGAGCGCAGTGAGACCGCCCGCGGCCGCGCACGCTTCCGTAGCGACGACCGTGCCGCCCGAAGCGAGATCGAGCGACTCGTGCGTCGCGCTGGTCGACTCCGAGTCCGACGCAGCCGAGCAAGCGGCGAGTGAGGCGAGTGCGAGAAACGACAACGAAGTGAAGTGAACGTGACGCATGAAGACCTCCGAGGGGTTTGGAAGTCTTTGGACGCGACGACGCGCGAGCTGACGCGGCCACGTTCCGAATTACCGGATCGCGCCTTCCTTCAGACCGGAATCACTCCGCGCTTCCGCTCCGGCCGTTCCATCTTCTTGTGCCGACTGAGCTCGAGCCCCCACGCGATCGCGCGCCGCGTATCGCGCGGATCGATCACTTCGTCGACGAGCCCCCAGCCCGCGACTTTGTAGATGTCGATGTTCTTCTGGATCGTATCGATGATCATCTTCTTCACCTCGGGCGCCGGCTCCTGATCGCCGAAGAGCTTCCGCGCCGCGATCCCGACCATCCCTTCCGCGCCCATCACCGAAATCTCCGCCGACGGCCACGACACGATCAGATCCGGCTCGTACGCGCGCCCGCACATGACGTAGTACCCGGCGCCGTACGCCTTTCGCACCACGACGGTGATCTTCGGCACGGTCGCCGCGCTCATCACGTGAAGCATCTTTGCGCCGTGACGAATGATGCCGGCGTGCTCGACCTTCGAGCCGACCATGAACCCCGGCACGTCTTGCAAGAAGACGAGCGGCACGTTGAACGCATCGCAAATCTGAATGAAGCGCGCTGCCTTGTCCGCCGAGTCGACGTCGAGGATGCCGCCCAAGTACATCGGCTGGTTCGCGACGATGCCGACCGAGCGTCCGCCGATGCGCGCGAAGCACGTGATGATGCTGCGCGCGAAGCGCGGCTTGATGTCGAGGTAGTCGCCATGATCGACGAGCGACTTGATGAGCTTGTACATGTCGTACGGCTTGCGATTCGACTCGGGGAGCAAGTCGAGGAGCGCTTCGTCGCGGCGATCGATCGGATCGGTCACCGGCAGATCCGGCGGCGCGTCGTCGCAGCTCGACGGGAAGAACGACAAGTATTTCTTCGTCGCCGCGATGCACGCCGCATCGTCCGCGAACTCGCCGTCGCCGACGCCGCTCACTTCGCTGTGCACCTTCGATCCGCCGAGCTCTTGCTCGGTGATCTCTTGTCCGGTCACCGCCTTCACGAGCGCAGGTCCGCCGAGCGCGAGGCTGCCGACGTTCTTCACCATGGGCACGTAGTCCGCGAGCCCTGGAATGTACGCCGTGCCCGCCGCACCGGGTCCGACCATCGCCGCGACCTGCGGCACGACGCCGCTCATGTGCACTTGCTCGCGAAACAGATGCCCCGATCCGGCGAAGAGCGAAATCATGTCGGCGTGGCTGGATCCCGGATCGATCCGCGCGCCGCCCGAGTCGATGAACCACACGATCGGCCAACGACCGCGGAGCGACATCTGGCGAAGGCGCGTGACCTTCTCTTCGCCCGTGTACCCGATGCTCCCGCCTTTGACGGTGAAGTCGTACGCCGCCGCGCAGACCATGCGCCCGTCGACTTTGCCGAACGCGCTGACGACGCCGTCCGCGGGCGGTTTGTCTTTTCCGTCCGGCCCCGCCGCGAGCCCCATCTGCGTACCGTGCGCGCCGATTTCGAAGTAGACGCCGTCGTCGAAGAACGCCGCCATGCGCTCGCGCGCCGTCATCTTTCCGCGCTCGTGCTGCCGCGCGATCCGCTCCGGCCCGCCCATCTCGCGAATCTTCGCGCGCCGCGCTTCGAGGTCGGCCACCAGCTCTCGCATGTTCGGCATCGGTGTCTATTTCCCCGTCCAGTTCGGCTTTCGCTTTTCCAAGAACGCCATCAGGCCTTCGCGCGCGTCGTCCGTCGCGAGGCACTCCGCGAGCTTTCCGCGAAGGAGCGGAAGCGCCTCGTCGAGATCGAGTCCGTCTTGCTCGACGTGCGCGCGCAGCCCGAGGCGCGTCGTGAGCGGGCTCTTCGTGAGGAGCATGTCGACCGCGCGCTTCACCGCAGCGTCGAGCTCACCCGGCGCGACGACCTCGTTGAGCACGCCGACGCGCAACGCTTCGTCCGCAGTGATTTTCTCTCCGTAGAGCATCATCTGCACGAGCCGCTTCCGCGGAATGATGCGCGCGAGCACCGCCATGATCATCATGGGGAAGAGCCCGACGTCGATCTCCGGCGTGCCGAGCTTCGCCTCGCTCGACGCGATCGCGATCGTCGCCGCCGCCGCGATACCGAACCCGCCGCCCATCGCGACGCCGTTCACGCGCGCGACGATCGGTTTGTCGAAGCGCGTGATCGCCAGCAGAAGATCCGCGTAGTCGCCGCGCGGCGGAAGATCGCTCTCGGCGACGCCCGCGGTCATCTCGGCGAAATCGCCCCCCGCGCAGAACGCGCTCCCCTCCCCCGTGAGCACGACCACGCGCACCTCGTCGTCCTTCTTCGCGTCGTCGAGCGCGTAGAGCAGCTCGTTCGTCATGCGCGGACCGATGGCGTTCCGTTTCTGCGGATTCGACATCGTGATCGTCTCGACGCCCCCCTCGCGCAGGACCTTGATCCGCGCGTACGTCCGCGTCGTCATGCCTTCGCCGCCGCCGGATGAAACTGATCGAGCGCGAGGATCTTCCGCGCCTCCTCGACCGTCGCGACCTTACGCCCGCAGTCGCGCGTCATCCGCGCCGCGACCTCGACGAGCTCGCCGTTCGACTTCGCCATCTCGCCGTTGGGCAAATACAAATTGTCTTCGAGCCCCGCGCGAATGTTCCCGCCGAGCGCGAGCGCGGTTCCGATCATCCGCCAGCCGCACTTGCTGATCCCGATGACCTCCCACTCGCTCCCCGCCGGCATGATCTTCGTCTGCAATTGAAGCGACTCGACGAGCGGCGGAATCCCGCCGAGCACGTTGACGATGAACGAAAACTGAAGCGGCGCCTTGAGCACGCCCATGTCGAGCAGCGGCCAGATCCCGTGCGTGTGCCCGCTGTCGAAGCACTCGAGCTCCGGCTTCACGCCGCTCTCGTTCATCGCCGAAAGCATCTTGATGATCTTCTCGTAGGTGTTCGGGAACACCATGTCGAAGACGAAGCTCTTCCGCTTCTCGGAGTACTTCGAATAGTTCATCGTCCCCATGTTGAGGGCGGCGATCTCCGGACGGCTCTCGCGGATGTACTGACACTGCTCGGACACGTCCTCGAGGATCGTCCCCGTCGAGAAGTTCAGGATGACCGGGCAGCGCTTCCGGATCTCCTCTTTGATCTTCGCGAACGTCGCCGGGCTGAACGTCGGCGAGCCGTCGTCGTTGCGCGCGTGGATGTGCACCGCCGCCGCGCCCGCGTCGTATGCGCGCTTCGCCTCTTCGGCGATTTCGACGGGCGTGTACGGGATGCCCGGGCATTGCGCGCGGTTCGCGAGGACGCCCGAGAGCGCGCACGTGATGACGCAGAGATCCGGATCGCGTGTCGTCGTGGCCATGGTCGTCACTCCTTGTTCTCGACGTCGCGGCGGACGATCGCCTGTACGCGACGCGCAATCTTGGTGAGAATCTTCATGAGGTCCTTCGTCTCGGTCGCCGTGAGGCTCTCGAGCGCGCTTCGAAAAATTTCCATCGGCTCGACGTCGATCTCCTTCGCGAGCCGCTTTCCCTTCTCCGTCAGCGTGATGTGCACGACGCGCCGGTCTTCGGTCGATCGCGTGCGCACGACGAGATCTTCACGCTCCATGCGATCGATGATCCCGGTCACCGTGCTGTTCTGCGCGCGGATCTTCTCGGAGAGCTCGGACAGCGAGAGATCGCCGATCCCTTCGAGCATCTTGATCACGGTGAGCTGCGGTCCGGTGAGGTTCGCGCGGCGCGCGTACTCCTTCGTGATGCGGCGGCTCTCTGTGTAGAGATAGATGATCGCCTCGAGGATCGGATCGACGTCGGCCTTCAGGTCGGGAGAGATCGGGGGTCCCACGCGCGTGCCGCCTTCCTCGGGTTTTCGAGTCGAGAATTGTTTAGCGTACGAAACATTGCACGTAAAGCGGTTCTGCATCATCCTCCCCGCCCTTTCGATGACCGAGCCCGAGTTTTCCATCCCGATCCACGACATCGACGCGTCGGGGAAGCCGTTCGCTTTCCCGGTTCGTGCCGAGTGGTTGCGCACGGTTCTCACCGACAGCGAAGTCAGCGGAATCGGCCCGGACGGCACACTCGACGTTCGCGTGTCGAAGAGCGGGACCGACGTCGTCGTCCACGGCCGCCTCAAAGCGCAGCTCGAAGTGCCGTGCGCGCGCTGCCTCGCGCCGGCCAAGGTCGCGATCGATCAGACCGTCAGCGTCCTCATGGTCCCCGCGCAAAACATCAAGACTCCCGAGGACGACGACTACGAATTCTCGGCCGAAGAGGCCGACGTGGTCGCGTACGAAGGCGACGCGGTGGTCCTCGACGACGTCGTTCGCGACGAGATCGTGCTCGAAATCCCCATGATCCCCTTGTGCTCGGAGGATTGCCCGGGTATGAGCCCACCCCCCGTTGTCGACGCTGCGCCGACCTTCGAGGACACCATCGACCCGCGCCTCCGACCGCTGCTGGCGCTGAAGCATCTGCCTAATATAAAGGCCGAGAAAAAGAAGGAGTAACGCCGTGGCCGTCCCCAAGCGACGTACAAGCCGAAGCAAGCGCAACATGCGCCGCGCCAATCACGACAAGGTGACTGCACCGAACCTCGTCGCCTGCGCCAACTGCGGTGAGCCCGTGGTCTCGCACCGGGCGTGCAGCTCGTGCGGCCACTACAAGGGCCGCGCGGTCAAGACGACGAAGACGTCGGAGTAACGCGCTCGACCGCGACGTCGGCGCGAAAATTCTCGCGCAGGCGGTGGTGTATCTGACGCCTGGAGCGTCTCGTCTTCGCGCGAATCGCGACTACACTCCACACGGCTCTCCATGTCGAATCACTCGCCGCACTCGCCACCTCGCTCGCGCATTCTCGGTACGGGTCATTACCTGCCGCCGAACGTCCGCACGAACGCCGACCTCGAGAAGATGGTCGACACGTCCGATGCGTGGATCACCGAGCGAACGGGGATCAAAGAGCGACGGATCGCGCCACCGGAGATCGTGACGAGCGACATGGCGACGTCCGCCGCGAAGAGCGCGCTCGAAGCCGCGGGGCTCTCGCCGAGCGACGTCGACATGATCATCGTCGGCACCGTGACGCCCGACATGCCGATGCCGGCGACCGCGGCGTTCGTTCAGCAGAAGCTCGGCGCGCGGAATTGCCCGGCGTTCGATCTGTCGGCGGCGTGCGCGGGGTTCGTCTTCGGACTTTCGATCGCGGATCAGTTCATTCGCAGCGGCGCGATGAAGCACGTCGTCGTCATCGGCGTCGAGCTCCTCTCGCGCGTGATCGACTGGGAAGATCGCACGACGTGCGTCCTCTTCGGCGACGGCGCGGGCGCGGTCGTCCTCGGTCCGGCGGATCCCGTCGCGGCAGGGCAGAGCGACGGCGACAAACCGCGCGGCCTCTTGTCGACGGCGATCCACACGGACGGATCGCTCGCGGCGTCGCTTTGGATCCCCGGCGGCGGCAGCGTGAACCCCGCGTCGCACGAGGTGATCGACAAGCGCCTCCACAAAGTCCACATGCGCGGGCAGGACATCTTCAAGGTCGCGGTGCGAAACCTCGCGTCGGCCAGCAAGAACGCGCTCGACGTCGCCGGGATCACGCACGAACAGATCGACTGGGTCTGCGCGCACCAGGCGAATCTCCGCATCATCAACGCCGTCGTCAGTCGCCTCGAAGTACCCGAAGAAAAAGTGCTCGTGAACATCGAGCGTGTCGGCAACACGTCGAGCGCTTCGATTCCCATTTTGCTCGACGAGAACGTCCGCGCCGGAAAGATCAAAGCGGGCGACACCGTGCTCATGTGCGCGCTCGGCGCGGGGATCTCGTGGGGCAGCGCGCTCGTGAGGATGTAGACGCATGGGCAACGTCACAGCGTGGTTGTTTCCGGGGCAAGGTTCGCAGGCGGTCGGGATGGCGAAGGACGTGCTCGCTGTGTCCGCGGCGGCGCGCGAGGTCTTTCAGCGCGCCGACGAAGCGCTGGGAGAGAAGCTCTCGCGGCTCGTGCTCGAAGGTCCCGAGGAGACGCTCACGCTGACGGCGAACGCGCAGCCGGCGATCGTGGCGACGAGCTGCGCGATCCTCGCGGCCATCAAAGAGCGCGTGCCGTCGCTCGCGCCGCCGACGTTCGCGGCCGGGCATTCGCTCGGTGAGTATTCGGCGCTCGTCGCTGCGGGCGCGCTCACGCTCGAGGATGCGCTGCGTCTCGTTCGCGCGCGTGGACGCGCGATGCAAGAGGCCGTTCCGCAAGGGATGGGCGCGATGGCGGCGGTGATGGGGCTCGAGCCGGCGAAGGTCGACGAGCTTTGCGCCGAGGCCGCGCAGGGCGAGGTGGTGTCGCCGGCGAACTTCAACGCGCCGGGGCAGATCGTGGTCGCGGGGCACGCGGGGGCGGTCGCGCGACTCAGTGAGCTCGTCGGCGCCGCAAAGGGGCGCGCGATTCCGCTGAAGGTGAGCGCGCCGTTTCACTCTGCGCTGATGGCGCCCGCCGCGCGCGTCGTCGAGAGCGAGCTCGCGAAGATCGCGATTTCACCCCTCGCCTTCCCCGTCGTCGCCAATTTCGACGCGCAGCCGAACCGCGACGCCGCGAGGGTCAAAGAGCTTCTCGTGCGCCAAGTCGACGGCCCGGTCCGCTGGGACGCGTCGATTCTGCAGATGCAGGCGAACGGCGTTACGCACGCGCTCGAAATCGGCCCGGGCAAGGTCCTCGCTGGGCTGGTCAAGCGGATCGCCAAGGAGATCAAGGTGCTGAGCGTGCTCGACGCGGCGGCGCTCGACCAAGTCGCGGCGTTCGTCTAGGCGATCGGGCACGGCGAGACGACGAGACGGCGAGACGTGACGACGACCCGTCTCGATGCGTAATGCGCGAGGCATTGAAACCCGAGAGAAGTTCCGCTTATAACGCCGGCCTCATGTTTCGTCTCGACGGCAAGATCGCCCTCGTCACCGGGGGATCCCGCGGCATCGGCCGCGCGTGTTGCGAAGTGCTCGCCGAGCAAGGCGCGACCGTCGTCGTCAACTACGTGCGCGGCGAAGCGGCCGCGCGCGAGGTCGCGGACGGGATCGTCGCGAAGGGCGGCAAGGCGGAAATCGCCGGCTTCGACGTCGCCGACACCAAGGCGACCGAGACCGCGATCGAAGAGATCATCAAGAAGCACGGCAAGCTCGATGTCCTCATCGCCAACGCGGGAATCGCGATCGACGGGCTTCTTTTGCGCCTCAAAGACGAAGATCTCGACAAGCTCTGGACGACGAACGTGCGCGGCGCGCTCGTCTGCGCGCGCGCGGCCATGAAGAGCATGATGCGCAGCAAAGCAGGCCGCGTCGTCTTCCTCTCGAGCGTCGTCGGCGAAATGGGCAACGCCGGGCAGACGGGCTACGCGGCGACGAAAGCCGCGATCATCGGCGCCGCCAAGTCGATCGCCCGCGAATACGCGTCGCGAAATGTCACCGTCAACGTGGTCGCACCGGGATTCATCGACACCGATATGACGTCCGGGATGACCGACGCGCAAAAAGAGCAGCTCTTGAAGGTCGTCCCTCTCGGACGAACGGGATCGGCGCGCGATGTCGCGGCCGCTTGTGCATATCTTTCCAGCGATGACGCCGCCTACGTCACGGGGCAAGTGCTCCGGGTCAACGGCGGCATGTACGTTTAATTTCCGAACAAGTACCGCTCCTCCGTGTGCGGTGACTGTGATACGAGGCACGCATGGCTCAGGACATCCCCAGCGAGGTCAAGCGCATCATCAAGGAGCAGCTCGACGTCGAGGAGAAGGACATCAAACCGGAGTCGACGTTCATCGACGACCTCGGCGCTGATTCCCTCGGCCTCGTCGAGCTCGTCCTCGCGTTCGAGGAAGCGTTCGAGATCGACATCCCGGACGAGGACACGGAGAAGATCCGCACCGTCCAGGACGCGATCGACTACATCGAAAAGCACGCCAAGAAGTAGGGCGGCTTTCGAAAGGCGCGCAGGCTGGTCTCCCCCGCGGTCGGGCTAGACCTTCTGGCCTCGCGCCCCTACCCACGCTATGGCATCGCGACACATGGAACGCGTCGTCATTACAGGCGTAGGCCTGATCAGCCCCGTCGGCATCGGGACGCAGCAGAGCTGGCGAGCGCTCCTCGCCGGCGAGAGCGGCGTTGGCCCCATCTCGCTCTTCGACTGCGCTGCGTTTCGTGTGCGCATCGCGGGCGAGGTGAAAAACTGGGACCCGCTTCCGTACGTCGAAAAGAAGAAGCTCAAGGAGATGGATCGCTTCATCGAGCTCGCGCTCGGTGCGTCGCAGATGGCGATCGGCGATTCAGGGCTCGAGCTCACGCCGGAAGAAGCCGAAGAGGCGGGCTGCTTCATCGGCGTCGGCATCGGCGGGATCTTCACCTTCGAGAAGACGAAGCAGACGTTGATGGAGAAGGGGCCGACCAAGGTCAGCCCGTATTCGATCCCCGGCATCATCGCGAACCTCGCGGCGGGGCAAGTGTCGATGAAGCACGGGCTCAAAGGGCCGAGCTACTGCGTGACGAGCGCATGCTCGAGCGGCGCGCACGCGCTCGGCGAAGCGGCCGAGTGGATCCGTCGCGGCAAATGCAGCGTCATGGTCGCGGGCGGCGCCGAGGCGAGCATCACGCCGGTCGGCGTCGGCGGCTTCGAGGCGATGCACGCGCTCAGCAAGCGCAACGACGATCCGAAGCGCGCGAGCCGCCCGTGGGACTCGGGGCGCGATGGGTTCGTGATCGGCGAAGGGAGCGGCATCCTCGTGCTCGAGTCGCTCACGCGCGCGAAGAAGCGCGGCGCCAAGATTTACGCGGAGCTCACCGGCTACGGCGCGAGCAGCGACGCGCATCACCTCACGCAGCCCGCGCCCAACGGCGAAGGGGCGCAGCGGTCGATGCGGATGGCGCTGAAGGACGCGCGCGTGAACCCGGATCAAATCGACTACATCAACGCGCACGGCACGTCGACGCCGGTCGGCGACGTCGAAGAGTCGAAGGCGATCACGGGCGTCTTCGGCGCGCACGCGACCGACAAGAAGCTGTGGGTCAGCTCGACGAAATCGATGATGGGGCATTTGCTCGGCGCGGCGGGCGCGGTCGAGAGCGCGGTCTGCACGCTCGCGGTCGCCGAAGGGAAGATCCCGCCGACGATCAACCTCACGGATCCCGATCCGCAGTGCGTGCTCGACTACGTTCCCAACGAAGGGCGCGAGCGGCCGGTGCGGCACGCGCTCAACAACTCGTTCGGCTTCGGCGGGACGAACTGCTCGCTCGTCTTCTCGCGCTTCGAGGGGTGACCGCATGGCCGCGATTCGCATCGTCCTCGCCGCTGATCACGCCGGCTTCGATCTAAAGAACGAGCTCGCCGAAGGGCTGCGCGATTTGAAATACGACGTGACCGACATCGGCACGACCGGCACCGATCCGTGCGACTTCCCCGACTTCGGGCACTCCGCCGCGCTCGGCGTTCAATCGGGGAAATTCGATCGCGGGATCCTCATCGACGGCACCGGCGTCGGGATGGCGATGACCGCGAATCGTTACCGCGGCGTGCGCGCCGCCAATTGCGCCGACGTCTTCTCGTCGC
Organism: Polyangiales bacterium; assembly: GCA_038209335.1. Taxonomy (GTDB): domain Bacteria; phylum Myxococcota_A; class Polyangia; order Polyangiales; family Polyangiaceae; genus JBBQXV01. The sequence continues at coordinate 26,047 of JBBQXV010000067.1, forward strand.
GCTACTCGCGCGCGCACCACGACGCGAACATCCTCACGCTCGGCGCGCGCGTGCTCGGCGTCGGGCTCGCGTGGGAGATCGTCAACATGTGGTTGCAGACGCCGTTCAGTGGCGGCGATCGTCACGTGCGACGGCTCAGCAAAATCGAGAAAGGCTGACGCGCCAGGTGATGCGGTGAAGTGCCCGTTCTGCGGTTTCGCGGAGAGCAAGGTCGTCGACACGCGCGTGTCGGCGGCGGGCGACGTGATTCGGCGGCGACGCGAGTGCGACGAGTGCAAGGGCCGATTCACGAGCTACGAGCGCGTCGAGGATATTTTCCCGGCGGTCGTGAAGAAGGACGGGCGACGCGAGCCGTACGATCGACAGAAGCTCCTCGGCGGATTGCGCAAGGCGTGCAGCAAGCGCCCCGTGCCCGAAGAGAAGATCGACGAGGCCGTCGCCGCGATCGAGCGGTATTTGATCGAGCAGGACGCCAAAGAGGTCTCCGGCATGGTGCTCGGCGAGAAGGTGATGGATCAGCTTCGCGAGCTCGACGAGATCGCGTACGTGCGGTTCGCGAGCGTGTACCGATCGTTTCGCGACATCGACGAGTTTCGCGCGGAGCTCGAGAAGCTCGCGCAAGCACGCGCCGACGGCACCTCGTCGTCGCGTCCCCCGCCCGCGGTGGACCGATGAAGGAAGCACCGAAACCCGTCACGTCGCCGATCAATCCGATCGACGAAAAGTGGATGGCGCGCGCGCTCGAGCTCGGCGCGAAGGGCGAGCCTTCGCCGAATCCGCACGTGGGCGCGGTCGTCGTGAAGAACGGCGAGGTCGTCGGCGAAGGGCATCATCAACGCGCGGGCGACGAGCACGCGGAGACCGCCGCACTTCGCGTCGCTGGTGAAAAAACCGCTGGGGCGACGCTCTACGTGACGCTCGAACCGTGCAACCACACCGGCCGAACGCCGCCGTGCACCGACGCGATTCTCGCGGCGAAGGTCGCGCGCGTCGTGATCGGTTGCCCCGATCCGAACCCGCACGTCGAAGGCGGCGGCGCGGCGCGGTTGCGCAAGGCGAACATCGACGTGATCGTCGGCGTGCACGAAGCGAAGGCCAAGCGGCTCGTCGCGCCGTGGAGCAAATTCGTCACCGCGGGCATTCCGTACGTCGCGCTCAAGCTCGCGCTGTCGCTCGACGGTCGCATCGCGACGCGCACTGGCGCGTCCAAGTGGGTCACCGGTCCCGAGGCGCGCGCGCGCGTGCACTTGCTCCGCGCGGCGCACGACGCGATCGCGGTCGGTATCGGCACCGCGCTCGCCGACGATCCGCGACTCACCGTGCGCGACGCTCCCGGCAAGAGCCCGCTTCGCGTCGTCTTCGACACCAAGCTTCGCCTCACCGCGCACTCGCGCCTCGTGACGACCGCGACCGAGATTCCGACCTGGGTCATCTGCAGCGAGGACGCGCCGACGTCGAACGAGGATGCGCTGACCTCGCGCGGCGTCGAGATCATCCGCGCGCCGAGCTCTGCCGAAGGGCGCATCGACGCCGTGGCGGCGCTCAAAATTCTCGCGAGCCGCGGCGTCGTCACGCTCCTCTGCGAAGGCGGGGCCGAGCTCGCCGGGAGCCTGCTCGCAGGTCGCCTCGCGGACGAGCTGCATGCGTTCATCGCGCCCATCCTGCTCGGCCCGCGCGGACGCCCTGGTGCGGTCGACTGGGCAGGCCCCGCTACGCCCGCCGAGGCGCCGCGCATCGCCGATCCCCAGTGGGAAGTCTGCGGCAGCGATGCCCACGTGTTCGGGCAGCTCGTCTACCCCGACGCATGAGCCTGGGACCGAGCTCGATGCTGTGGCTCGCGCGCCAAACGCGCATTACATTGGGATGGAAATGGCCGTCAGGACAGTCCTTCATTACCCCGACAAGCGGCTCCGCGAGCCCGGCAAGAAGATCGCCGCGGTCACGCCGGAGATCCAAGCGCTCATCGACGACATGGCCGAGACGATGTACGCGGCGCCGGGCGTTGGCCTCGCGGCGACGCAGATCGGCGAGCCGTATCAGCTCTTCGTGATCGACGTCGCGAACGAAGGCGAGCCGAGCGACTTTCGTGTCTTCGTCAATCCGGAGATCGTCGCGACGGACGGGACGACGTCGTATGAAGAGGGGTGCCTCAGCTTTCCGGGCGCCCGCGAAGAGATCGATCGCGCCGAGCGCGTACGCGTGCGCGCGCTCGATCGCGACGGCAAGCCGTTCGAGCTCGAGGCCGAGGGGCTCCTCGCGATCTGCATCCAGCACGAGTACGACCACTTGCAGGGCGTGCTGATGATCGATCACCTCGGGCCGCTGAAGAAGCGGCTACTACATCGCAAGATGCAGAAGCGGGCAGACGCTAGCGCGAGCGCTTAGTTTCGACCCACGGTGCGCTTGAAGAGGTTCGCGTCGACACGGACGCCGCGCGCGGCGAAGTCGGCGACGAAGCGCGGGACGATGCCCGACGCGACGAACGCGCCGTCTCCGCCCGCCGCACCTTCGGCCGAGAGCGCGAAGAGATCGCGAACGCCGACCCCCTTTGCGTCGCCGCCCGAGAGCTCGGAGACGCGCAGGACGCGCAGGCGACCGTCGGGGAGGCGTGTGACCTCGACCGCGACGTCGAACGATTCGCCGAGCGCTTCGCGCGCGCCGTCGATCGTGACGCCGGGACGCGCGACCGTGAGCTGCGACGCGACGCGCGCGAGCCCCTGACGCAGTGACGACGCGCAGACGCCCGCGAGGACCCCCTCCGCGCCTTCGGCGATCGTGTCGAGCGTCGCGGGCACGACGCTCCCCGCGAGGTTGCCGACCACGAGTCGATCCGCGCGGAGACGACCGGCCGCCCGGACCGCTTCTTCGCCGCGCGCGCGATGGTCGGGGAGCGCGAGCGAGACGACGTGCGCTTGCGCCACGGCGAGCTCGTCGGTGTCTTGGAGGACCGCGACGCGATCGCCCGCGGGCCCCGCCGACGCAAGCGCGACGAGGACCGCGCCGACGGTGCTGCTGCCGCTTCCGCACACGAGGATGTTTGCGCGCGCGTTCACGCAGTGCTCGAGGAACGACGCCATCGGACGCGACAACGCGCCGGAGCGAACGAGATCTTCGAGCGACGACTCGACGCGGCGCCGTTTGCGAACGACGAGCACGCAGCCGCTCGCCGCGGGGGGCGTGATCGCGATCATCGTCGCGCCACGCGCGAGGCGACGTTCGAGCACGAACTCGCCGGCGCGCCACTCGACGCCCGACTGGTGCGCGAGCCGCATGATCGTGCGGTAGAGCGCCTCTTCGCTCGTGAACGAAGCGTCCGCGAGCGCCGCTTGTCCGCCGCGAATCGCGAGGACGTAGTCGTGACGCAGACAGTGGATCTCGCTGCACTCGTCGTCCTCGAGGAGCGGACCGACCGGCCCGAGCCCGACGAACTCGCGGAGCGCATCGCGCACGAGCAGCTCGAGATCGATCCCCTCGGGCGCTTCGCCTTCGTCGCGCATCGCCTTTGCTTGTTCGCGAACCGTTCGATCGAGCGCCGCCGAAAGCTGATCGTCGACGTCGGCCGATTGCTTGAGCGGCGCCACGTCGACGACATCGGCGACGCGATCGACGAGCGTGATGAGCGCGAGCCGACGCCCCGCCTGCGCAGGTGTCTCGCGCGGGAGCTGACGCGGCGGCATCGACGTCGTGCTCGGCGCAGCCGGCTGCTGCTGCTGCGCCGGCTGTTGCTGCTGTTGCTGCTGCCGTTGCTGCGTCTGCGGCGCCCCGGGCGTTGGCTGCGCCCCCTCGCGCCCGGCGGCCTGCGCCGGCGGCCGGTTCGGTTGGATCGCCGTGCTGTTCGGTCGTTGCCGCCCGTCGGGCTGCATTTGCGGCACGCGCGCGGCCGGTGGCATTTTGCCGGCAGGTTGCCCCTGGTTCGGCGCACTCTCGCTCTCGTCCGGATCGCGCTCGAGCGGGTAGTGGCTCACTTGCTCCCGCGCCTGCTGCTGCGAGTGCTGCACCTGCGCCTGCGCAAGCGGCGGCGGAATCGGCGGCATGCCCGGCGGATGCTGCTGCATCTGCTGAGACGCCATGTGCACCGGCGCCGGTTGGATCGGCGGCGACGTGTTCGGCGCGGGCTGCATGCGCGGCTGCTGACGTCCCGCATTCGGATCGTCCTGCGGACGGTACGCCTCGGGCTCGCCGCCTGCCGCGTTCGACGGCTGCGACGCCACGGCCGCACCCGTGTCGAGCTTGAGCACGAAGTCGCCGATGTAAATCTTGTCGCCCTCGCGGACGATCGTCGCCTGCGCGATCTTGCGCCCGTTGACGTACGTGCCGTTCGTGCTCTTCAGATCCGTGACGATGAAGCGACCGTCGCGATACAGCAGGCGCGCGTGGTGCTTCGACACGTTCCCCTTGGGGAGCATGAGATCGTTGCCCTGAACGCGACCGACGTTGATCTCATTCTTGTCGAAGGTTTCCCGACGCTCGGCGCCCCCCTTCTCACTGATGATGATCGTGAACATTCACCGTTCCTCGAGTGGACGCTGCGGCGGAACAAGGACGACAGCTGCGACGGCCGCGGGGATGCCGCGCGGAGTGAGGGCCGCACCTTCGCACAGTGGCCGCCCGCTCCCTCGGGAATTGTCGGAGGAGTACGCGCAGTGTGTCAACTGACCTGCGCTCGGGTCAGGGAAACACGGAGAAATCGGCTCCCGTCGAGAGCCGAATCAGTCTCGCGGCGACCGCCCCTTCACTTCGTTGGCCACCTGCGACAAAAGCTCGCCTGCCAGCGCCATGACGTCGCGCGCCTCGTACCCGCTCGCGCGGAGCTCGCGGTAGATCGTCTTCGCCAGGATCGCGAGCGCGCGCGGATCGCGCGCGCCTCGGGTGTCGTCGAACGGAAGGGCCATTTTTCCTTGGGGTCGCTGCGTCGCGTCAGAGAAACTGCGTCCGCGATCCCGCCTAGTACAAGCGACGTGCCATCGACGATCGCCGCGCCTTCACGCCGAAATGACCACGCGCAATCGCCGAACGCGTACCGAAGTTCACACTCGCCGTTCGCGACACCGCGAAGGAGGGTTCGCGCTTCATCGCGTCGACTTTCTTGTTAGCGTGCGCGCGCGCATGACGACCGAGAACGCGTTCACCCGTTGGATGACTCCCGATTCGCGCACGCGCCGCCTCATCGTCGCCGCCGTCCTCTACGTCGTCTGCGCCAGCGTCTTCGCCAGCATCGCCGGCAAGCCGCGCCTCACGACGCACACGGCCTACAACCACTACGCGCTCCTGGCGGACGCGTGGCTTCACGGACGACAGAATCTCCCGAACGGGCCGCCGGGCTACACCGGCAACAACGACTTCGCCGATTTCGAAGGCAAGACATACATCAGCTTTCCGCCCTTCCCTGCGGTGCTGATGATGCCGCTCGTGAAGCTCGCCGGCTCTCCGGAAAATTTCCGCGACGGGCAGTTCATGGTGTGGCTCGCGGGGCTCGGTCCAGCCTTTCTCTTTCTCGTGCTCGAGAAGCTGCGGCGCACCGGACGCTCGGCGCGATCCGAGCGCGATCACATCGCGCTCGCGATCGTCTTCGCGCTCGGCACCGTCTACTTCTTCACCGCGGTGCAAGGGACGGTCTGGTTCGCGGCGCACGTCGTCTGCGTCGGGCTGATGGGGATCTATTTGTTGTGCGCGCTCGACGCGGAGAGGCCGATCCTCGCGGGGCTCGCGATGGCGTGCATCTTCATGACGAGGCCGCACGTGGTGCTCGTGTCGGCGCTCTTCGCGTTCGAAGCGATACGTGTATGTTGCAAGGATGGCCTCCCGACCGACGGGACGCTCGGCGCGCGCGCGGCGGAGACGTGGCGGCGCGTCGACAAAGCCGCATTCTTCCGACGCTGCGCGCTCTTCGCGGTGCCGATCCTCGGCGCGATCGCGATCGCGTCGTGGATGAACTACACGCGCTTTCACAACCCGAGCCCCGTCGCGTTCGGCCACGAGCACCTCAGCGTCGCGTGGAAGGGGCGCATGATGAAGTGGGGCCTCTTCGGCTACCACTACCTGTCGAAGAACCTCGGCGTCATGCTCACGATCCTCCCGTGGCCGCGCGCGCCCGGCTCGGATCCGTCGCGCGCGCTTTTTCAGATCAACGAGCACGGCCTCGCGCTCTGGTTCACGACGCCGCTCTACTTCTGGCTCTTCCGTCCGAAAAAGGGCGGATGGCTCTACGCGATCCTCGCGATCAGCGCCGCGCTCCCGGCCGTGTACGACTTGCTGTACCAAAACAGCGGGTGGCAGCAGTTCGGCTACCGCTTCTCGAACGACTACGCGATGCTCCTCTTCGTGCTCCTCGCGATCGGCGCGCGGCCGATGCGTGCGCTCTTCTGGATCCTTGCGGCGTGGGGGGTCGCGTGGAATCTCTTCGGCGCGGTGACGTTCGGCCGCGGCGAGTTCGATCGCTTCTACTATCGCGAGGCGTCGCAGCAGATCCTCTACCAGCCGGATTGAGGGAGACAGATGAGAGCCACGCTCCGCCTCACGTTCGCAGCCATCGCGATCGCCGGATGCAACGCGAGCACGGCGATCACACCGCTGCCACCGGCCGGCGTGACCGCGGCGTCGCTCACCGTCACGAGCAAATCGTTCGCGGCGAAGGGACCAATCCCGGTGGACTCGTCGTGCGACGGCAACGATCGATCGCCGCAGCTGACGTGGAGCTCCCCGCCCGAGGGGACCAAATCGTTCGCGGTCGTCGTCGACGATCCGGACGCGCCCGCCGGGGCGTTCACGCACTGGATCGTGTTCAACCTTCCGCCGGAGACGATGTCGCTGGCCGAGGGGATCGATCCGATGACGCTCGGCGCGAAGATCGGCCTCAACGACTTCAAGAACATCCGTTACAACGGGCCGTGTCCGCCGCGACGCGAGCTCCATCGCTACGTGTTCCGCGTGTTCGCGCTCGACGCGCCCGTCGGCACGCCCGACGGCGGGACGAAGGAGAACCTCTACGCCGCGATGAACGGCCACGTCCTCGGCGAGGGCTACGCCGTCGGCACGTTCTCGCGCTGAGGACGACGCGCGGCGGCTACGGCTTCTCGCGCCCGACCGCGACGCGTGTCATGACCGGCGGGTTCAGTGCGCGCTCGCCCGCGACCGACCACGACGCGAGATCGTGAACGCGCTGCACCGGCGAGCACTCGCCGAAGATCGTGTAGCCCTTCGCGTCGAGGTGAAGCGCCGCGCCGTCGGTGATGAAAAACTGCGCGCCGTTCGTGTTGCGCCCGCGATTCGCCATGCACAGCAGCCCCGCGCGATCGTGTGTCGCGCCCGGCCAGATCTCGTCGGCGATCGTGTAGCCGGGATCGCCGTTGCCGTCGCCGCTCGGATCGCCGCCTTGGATCATGAAGCCGCGGATGATGCGATGGAACGTCGTGCCGTCGAACGCGGGCTTCTTCACCCACTGACCTTGCGCGTTTTTCCAAGGGCGGATCCCGCGCGCGAGGCCGACGAAGTTCGCGACGGTGTGCGGCGCCTTGTCTTCGTAGAGCTTGCAGTCGAGCGCGCCGCGTGGCGTCTCGATGTGCGCGACGAGCGCGCCGGTGCCGACGATCCCGCGCGTCGCGTCGGTGAACGAGAAGCGGCC
>JBBQXV010000068.1:0-32853 GCA_038209335.1 Polyangiales bacterium
GGAGAATCGCAGCAGGTCGTTGCGGAGGCGTCGCGCGCCGCCTACCAGAAGGTGCTCTCCGCCGCTGGCCACGGTACGATCACCACCGAGGTCCTCGCCGCGCCCCCGTTCTTCTACGCAGAAGGGTACCACCAGCAGTACCTCGCGAAGAACCCCGACGGCTACTGCGGCATCGGCGGCACCGGCGTCGTGTGCCCGATCGGTCTCGCGCGCGCGTAGCGAGCGCGTCGACGTCTCGCCTCACGCGCTCAGCTGCGCCGTCTCCTCTTCTTGGTGTTGGCTCATCGCCACGCGCACCGGCACGACGACGGTGAACGTCGAGCCTTTGCCCTCTTCGCTCGTCAACGCGATCGTCGCGTGCATCGCGTCGGCGAGGCGCTTCACGAGCGCGAGGCCGAGACCGATCCCGCCGAAGCGTCGCTCCGCCGAGCCGTCGACCTGTCGGAACTCTTCGAAGATGCGCGCCTGCTCGGCCACCGCGATCCCGATCCCGCTGTCTTCGATCTCGATCGCCACCGCCGCGTCGCCTTCGCGTCGCGCGCGCACGACGATGCGTCCGCCTTCCGGCGTGAACTTCACGGCGTTCGACAACAGGTTCAACACGATCTGCCCGAGCTTCCTCGGATCGGTAAAGACGCGCGGGAGATCGCCCGCGAGCTCGGTCGCCATCGCGAGATCCTTCGTCCCCTGCATCCATCGCACGCTCGCCACGACCTGCTCGACGAGGTCGCGCACTTCGACGTCCTCCGGCTTGAACGCCAGCTTGCCGGCGTCCGCGCGCGCGAGCTCGAGGAGATCGTCGATGAGCTGCAAGAGCGATCGCGCGCTGCGTTTGATCCCGCGCGTCGCCTCGCGCTGCTTGTCGGTCACCGGTCCGTAGATTCCGCCTTCGACGAGATCGCTCAGCCCGCAGATCCCGTGGATCGGCGTGCGAAGCTCGTGCGTCACGTTCGCCATGAACTGGCTCTTCTGTTTGCCCGCCTCGATGAGCGCCTCGGTTCGCGCTTCGAGCGCGCGCTGCTTCTCGCGGAGCTTGGCGAGGATGCGCGCCGTGAAGAACGTCGGCACCGCGAGAACGAAGAACGCATAGAGGAGATCGATGATGACGTACGAGCGGGTGATCCCGCCCGACGTGATGACGGGGGGCGCGTGCGAATCGAGCACGCCGTTGTGAACGAGGAGCGTCATCGTCGCGTAGAGCGCGAGGACGATCCCGGTCGAGATCACGGTGAGCCCGACGTTGCTGAGGAGCGCGACGACGGTGATCTCGATCGCGTAGACGGGGAAGAGCGGAGAGAGCGCGCCTCCCGTGAGATAGATCGCGCCCGTCATCGCGAGCATGTCGGCGAAGACGTTGATGCCCGTCGCTTCGAGCACGAGGACGTTGCGACGGAGCGCGAACAGCGCGAGCGTGTTCGTCGTGAGCTTGAACGCGAGCAGCGCGTAAAAGCCGCTCGAGAACGGAACGACGCGCGCCATGTCCGCGAGGACCGCGAGCCCGATGAACGCGAACGCGAGCACGTACCCCGACGTGACGCTGAACCAAAGACGCGACCGGTTCGCCGGCAGCGCCATCTCCGCGATGAACGACGGGTAGCGCATCGCGATTTCTCCGCGCGTGCTTACGCCGGCCGCGCGGGCCCGACGAGGGACTGCACGCGATCGAGCAGCTCCCACATGTCGAACGGCTTCACCAGGAAGCCCTGCGCGTTGAGCCCGTTCTTCGTGTACTCCTGCGCGTGCGCGAGGTCCTTGTAGATCGCACTCATCATCAGGACCGGCATCTTTTCGCCTTCGGGCGTGCGCTTCACTTGGAAGCAGACCTCGAAGCCGTTCTTCAACGGTAAGAGGACGTCGACGATCATCATGTCGGGATGATCCTTCTCGAACGCGAGAACGCCGTCGGCGCCGTTGCGCGCGAGCGACGTCTCGTAGCCGTGAGCTTGGAGAAAATCGAGCAGGATGAAACCGTTGACCGGATCGTCTTCGACCACGAGGATCTTCTTCACGAGGCCTCCGCGGCGCGCGGCGAACGCAAGTCAGCGTAACGCAAGCGCCGTCACCGTGAATAATGCGTGAAGCGCCGCGCGAGACCAGCGATTTCTAGATGTAAGGCGCGTGAATTGGTTTGCGCCTCTCGCCCTACTTTGCCCCCTTCGCGCGCGTCGCCGTGCAGCGCTTGTTGTCGCTCGTGCTCTTCGCGTCGCCGTCGTACGAGATGCTGTCGTAGCAAATCTCGAAGGCCACCGCGGTCGCCGGCAGCGGCGCTTTTTCGGAGCGACCGACCTCGACGGCCCACGTCGACTTTTCGCCGGGCGCGAGCTTGCCGTTCCAGCTGAGCGGCGTCTCGGTACGCCCGACGAGCTTGCCGGCCGCGTCGTACGCGTAGCCATAGAGCGCCGCGAAGCCGACGGTCTTGTCGCTCAGGTTGTACATGTCGAACTTCGGCCAGCCCTTGTCGTTCTTCGCCGCCGTCTCCTTGAACATGAGCGTCTCGAACGGCGCCTTCTTGGACGGCGTGATCTTGTCGGCCGGGGGCGTCGTCGCGGCGGCGGCCGTCGTCGTCGCGGGCGTCGGCGGCGTCGTGTTGCTGCCGGTGGTCGCGGCCGATCCCGAGCCTGCGCCCGCGGCGCCGCCGCTCTCTTTGCTGCATGCCGCGAGCATCGCGAGCGCGCTTACCACGACGACTCCGACGACGTGCTTTCCGATTTTCATGATCGCCCCTCCGTAAAAGGTGAGGCGCGAGCCTCCACCCGATGGGGGTGGTGTGCAAGTGCGGAAAGCTCGACATGCATGCGTCGGCGGGTTCCGCGTGCTCGCGGGGCCGCACGGAACGGACCGTAAGGTCGCGCGCGACTCTGCGTTCTCTCTTCGTAGCGCTACATTTCGAAGGGAGAGGTGCGTACATGAGCCGAATCGTCATCGGGGCCGCGTTCGTCGCGGCGTTCGCGTGTGGATGTCAGTCGATGACGCCGGTGCGTCTCACGACGATGGATGACAACAACCGCGTCGCGCGCGGGACGACGTACCGCTGGTCGTTCGACGAGCCGCGATCGACGCCCGGCACCGGCGCGCCGATGACGCCGGATCATCCGCGCACGTTCATGAGCGTCCTCGGACGATGGAACGTCGAGCCGGACGCGCGCGCGGCCTCGGGTGCGAACGTGTACAGACAAGCAGGGCGCTACGGCGCAGGCGAATCGCCGCGCGTCGTCGTGAGCGAGCTCGTGTTCGGCGATCTCACGCTGAAGGTGCAGTGCCGGCCGGAGTCGGGGACGCGCGACGAAGGATGCGGCGTCATGTTGCGCGTCGAAGATCAGGACAACTACCTGGTCGTGCGCGCGAACGGGATCGACAAAACAGTGAAGCTCGTGCGCGTGCTCAACGGCCACGAAGAAGAGATCGCGTCGGCGCCGGCGAACGTCGACGCGGGGACGTGGCACACGATGTCGATCAAGACGCGGCAAGAGAAGGTCGTCGTGTGGTGGGACGAGATGCGCGTGATCAGCGCGGAGGACGAGCAGCTACCGGCGGGGAAAGTCGGTCTCTGGACGCGCGCGGATTCGGTGACCGCGTTCGACGATCTCGAGGTGCGCGCGGACTGACGGCCGAGCGTTCGCTGCTGCTGGCCGTAGCCCGCTCGGGTAAGCTCGTCCGCATCGTGGATTCCGCCCAGCAGCGACGACGACGGATGTGGCTCTACCCGATCGTCACGCTCGTGACGCTGTCGCTCATCGTCTTTGCCGGCTTCTACACGCTCGATCACTTCGTCACCGGCGGCGCGGAGAAAGACGCGAGCGGTCCGCTCAGTCGCTACACGCACTTCGACGCGGACCACATCACCGACGCCGTCAGCGCGCTCGGCGGAATGATCGCCGCGGTCCTCGGCATCGTCGTCACCGTGGTCAGCATCATCGTGCAGTTGTCGGCCGAGCGTTACACCGGCGTCGCGCGCATGTTCTTGCGCGACCGGATCAACATCGGCGTCATGGCGTTCTACGTCATCGCGTGCGTCTGCGGTGTGTGGGTCAGCATGTCGGTGCACGTCGATTTCGTCCCGCGAGCGGCGCTCCTCGCGGTGATGATCTTCACGACGCTCGGCCTCGCGCTGATGGCGCCGTATTTCGCCTACGTCTTCTGGTTCGTGGACCCGGTGAACATCATCGCGCGCATCCGTCGCGACGCGATCCACGCGACCATCATCGGCGCGCGCCGAACCGACGACGCCGCGTCCGCCGAGGCGCAGTTCGGGGCGCTCTCCGCGATGGAGGAGCTCAGCGACATCACGAGCAACTCGATCTCCGGCAAGGACAAGATCATCGCGAGCCGCGCCGTCGACGCGCTGAAGGATTTTGCGATCGAGTACTTGTCCGCGAAGAAAGACGCGCACGCTTCGTGGTTTCGCATCGGCGCTTCGATCGCCGACAACCCGGACTTCGTCGCGATGGATCCCGAGTCGCTCGTCGATCTCGAGCAGCGGAAGACGTGGGTCGAGTGGAAGGTGCTGCGCCAGTTCCTCGGCATCTACAACGAGTCGCTCGTCGCGATGAAGGACATCGACTACCTCATCGCGATCGACACGCGGTACATCGGCGAGGCCGCGGGCGAGGCGCACGACGTCGAGCTCATGACGCTCGTCTTTCGCTACATGAACTCGTACATGCGCGCGACGCTCAACGCGCGCGACGTGCGCACGGCGTACAACGTCCTCAATCAATACCGCCTGCTCGTCGAGGCGATGATCCGGCAGAAGAACGGCAAGGCCGCGATCGAGGGCGTGCGCTTCATGAACTACTACGCCGACGTCAGCTTCGACGCGAAGCTCACGTTCGTGACGGAGACGATCGCGTACGACATCTCGGCGCTCTGCCAATACGCGCACGAGATGAAGGCGCCGGAGGAGAAAGAATTTCTCGCCGAGCTCCTCGAGATCGATCGACCGATGCACGCCGGTGGGCAAGACCGCGGACTCCTCGGCGTGCGAAAAGCTCAGGTGAAGCTCGCGGCGTACTACCTCGAGGTCGGCGAGGAAGAGAAGGCGCGACGCATCGCGACCGACATGCAGAACGAGCCGCACGATCGCCTGCGCGCGATCCGCGAGCAGCTCGAACGCGTGACGTCGAAGGACTTCTGGGAGGTCATCGATCGCGGGCGCAACTTCGAATACATGCCGCCGGAGCATCGCGCGCAGCTGTCGAAGTTCTTCGCGTGGCTCGACGTGACGACCCCCGCGCCGGCCAGCGCCGACGGCAAAGCGACGACCGCCGCCTGAACGGACGACGACGGCGCCGACGTCGTACCAAACGACCGCGCGCGTTCATTTTGTCCCTTGCGTCGTTACGCGACTAGTGACATCACTACAACTGTAGTGACAGCACTAGGTCGGTAACGTCGTCGGAGAGGCGGGCGCGATGGCGGAGCGGAAGGTCAAGATTCACGAGACGGAGTGGGACCTCCTCGAGGCGCTCTGGGACGCCGAGCGCGGGACGGCGCGCGAAGTGTCCGAGGCGCTTGCGAAGAAGCGAGCGTGGGCGGTGTCGACGGTGAAGACGATGCTCGATCGCATGGTCGAGAAGGGGCTCGTGCACGCGCGCCAGGTCGGCAACGTGTGGGAGTACACGCCGGCGGTGAAGCGCGTCGACGCGCGGCGCACCGCGTGGGGCGAGCTGGTTTCGAAGGCGTTCGGCGGCTCGGTCGCGCCGGCGCTCCACTTCCTGGCCAAGGACGCGAAGCTTTCGAAGAAGGAGCTCGCGGATCTGCGAGCGCTGCTCGACAAGAAGGAGAAGGGCGATGACTGATTTCATCCCGCAGATCGTGACGTCGCCCGTGATCACGCTGACGGCGTGGGGGCAATCGCTGTGGACGTGGCTCGCGCCGACGTACGCGTGGACGGCGGCGCTCCTCGTGGGTGCGCTGCTCATCGATCGCGTGCTCGCGCGTCGTGCGCGCGCGGCGTGGCGGATCGCTCTCTACGCTCCGATCGCGCTGCGTCTGCTGTTGCCGCTGTCGTGGAAGATCCCGCTCGCGAACGCGCCGCGCGTCGTGACGCTTCTCACGCCGGTGCCCGAGGCGATGCTCCCTCCGCATCCCGCGCTCGTCGCCGTGCCGATGTTCACGTGGCAAGCGGCGCTCACCGTCGCGTGGATCGCCGTCGCGTGCGCGCTCGTGTTCGTGCGCGTGCGCGCGCGGCTTCGTCTGCGTCGCGAGCTCGCGTCGTCACGCTCGGCGAACGCGCGCGTGCCCAACGCGCCGTGCGAAGTGGTCGAGCACGAAGCACTCGGACCGATGGTCGTTGGCGCGCTTCGCCCGCGCATCGTCGTGCCGACCGCGCTCTTCGCGCCGGAAGAGAAAGAGGCGCTCGCGTGCGTGCTCGGCCACGAAGCCGCGCACGTCCGGCGTCGCGATCCGTGGCTGATGGTCGCGATGCAGATCCTCGAGGTCGCGTTTTGGCCGGTGGTGCCGCTATGGATCGCCGCGCGTCGCGTTCGCGCGCTCGTCGAAATGGCGTGCGACGAAGCGGCGCTCGCCGACGCGGACGCGAACGCGCGCCGTCGCTACGGCCACACGCTGCTCGACATGGCCGAGTGGCGCACGATGACGGTCGCGCCGCTTGGTGCGGGCGAGCTTCATTTCGGATCGACACTGCGCGCGCGGATCGAGGCGCTCGCGTCGGCGCGTCGGTGGCCGCGCGTCGTGCAAGCGACGCTCGTGGCGATCGCCGTGGTCGCGTTCGCCGCGTGCTCGTCGGTCGGATCGGCGCCGACGACAGGGGATCCGAATGCGTCGTCAGGCCAGCCCGCAAGAGGACAGGCGTGGTCGCCTCCGCCCTCCGGCGCGATTCGTTCGGAAGCAGATCTCCTTACCTACTGCGGGATCTTCCTCGATCGGACGATTCCATTTTGGAACGGCGGACGCGAGGCGTACCGCAATCACTCGACGGATGGCGTGCCCGCAGATCAAGTCGCTTTCTGCAGGAGCCCTGTGGTGCTCGACTTCGTCGACGCGACCGCGTGGGCGTCCGAGGGACGAAACGCGCTCGGCCAAATCGGAAAGGACCTCGCGACGGCGTACGAGCAGAGCTACGCCGTCGGAAAGTACGAGCTCTGTCCGAGCGGACCGCCGATCCCGCGAATCGCGCAAACCGTCGGAACGAAGTACCAGCCGAGTTATCCGGCGGACTGGAACGACAAGGCCGGCTGGCAGTGCCTGAACTTCGGAATGGATCAGCCGATGTGGTTTCAATACAAGCTCGACTCCGACGGTCAGCGCTTCACGGCGACGGCGCGCGCGCAGCGACGAGACTTCGAAGGCAAGCTCATCGACGTGACGATGGTGCTGCGTGGAGAGATCGACGCGCGTACGCGCGTGTTCAACATCGCCCCCACGATCGAAGAGACGTGGAAGACGGTGACGGGAGGCTAGTCAGACGCGCGATTACTTCCCGTACGTCGTCTTGCAGTACGTCAGCGCCGCCTCATCGATCGTCGGCTCGGCGATCGTCGGCGGCGTGACGTACGGCGGGTTCTGGAAATCGAACATCTCCATCGGCACGTCGGCGTTCGCGTCGCGCGCGGTGAGCGCGGGGAGCTTGAACTTCGCCTCGATGAACCGCGTGATGCTCGAGTGATCGTACGTCGTGTGCGCGGCGAATCCCTTCTTCGCATACGGCGACACGACGATCATCGGAACGCGGAAGCCGAGCCGATCGAACGCGCCGGCGACCGGACCGTTCGATCCCATCGGCGGCGACGAGTCGGGCGGGCACGCGGCGGGCGGCGGCAGGTGATCGTAGAAGCCGCCGTTCTCGTCCCACGTGATGAAGAGCGCGAGCTTGCTCCATTGCGGGCTCTTCATCAGCGCGTGCACGACGTCGCTCATGAACTTCTGTCCGACTTGCACGTCGGCCGGCGGATGCTCGTCGTTCTGCCCGGGCCCCTCTGCGCCGATGTGCGAATCGAGGAAGACGACCTGCGGCAACGTCCCCGCCGCCGCCTGCACGAGGAAGTCCTGCATGTACCCGTAAATCGGCGCGGGCTTCCCCCACCGATTCACGCCGGTCGCGCTGTAGAGGACGCCGAGACCGGGCGGTCCGCCGTCGGAGTAGACACCCCACGTGATGTGCCGGCGCTGGAGCTCGTCGAACACCGACGCATCTTTGCCTCCGGGAAAATCGTATCCCTGGAGATTCGGGAAAAAGTTGTCGGCCGCGCCAAAGCTGGTTGCACCATACAAGTACATGCGATTCGGCCAGGTCGGGCCGAGGAGCGAGCAGTGGTAGTGGTCGGCGATGCCGAAGGCGTTGGCGAGGTTGTAATAGAAGGGGATGTCGCGCTCGTCGTAGAACATCATCGCGCGATCGCCGGGCTCGCCGCCGGTCTTGGTGTTGGCTTCGACGAAGCCGTCGTTCTTTCCGTTGTCGTATTCGAGGTGCGATCCGTCCCACTCGTGGTTCGTGTCCGAGCTGCACATGCGATCGGCGTGGCGCCACGGATGCATCGTTCCGCCGGCGGCGACGGTGTCGGGGTTCGACGCGGTGTCGGGCGCGGACTCGATGTCGGTGCGGTTCGCGAACTTGTTCAAGTGTCCGAAGTAGTGATCGAACGAGCGGTTCTCCTGCATGATCACGACGATCGTCTCGATCGGAATGTCCTTGTCGACCGGGACCGACGCGCCGAGCGTCTCCGCCGGCATCGCGCCACGCGCGAATCCGCACGCCGCGCGCTTGGCCTTCGCGGTCGCGTCGTCGGGGCGCGTGATCGGGCGGTCCCACTCCGGCGGCGTCGGCGGGACGATGCGATCGCCCGCGTCGTCGGTCGCGTCGTCACCGGCGTCGGCCTGCGGCGTGGTCGTGTTGTTCGACGAGCTGCACGAAGCGAAGGCGACGAGCGGAGCGAGCGCACAAGCGGAGAGGGTCAGGCGGTGTTTCATGCGTGCAGCGTAGCGGGGTTTGTTCGAAGCACGCGAGGATCGGACGCGCGTCGAAGACCGGTGGGACTTTGCCCGTGCGCGTGTGTCTTGGGTTGGAAGGAATTCCATCCATGCCCATGCGTTCGAGCATTCGTAGTCTGATCCTGGGAGCGGCCATCCTCGTGACGGCGTTCGCCATCACTCCGGCGACCGCTTGTCCGTGGACGCCGTTTCACAAAGTCGCCTGGTCGACGACCGTACGTGCCGGCGCTTCAATCACGTCACTCGAGCGTTACCCCGGTCACGTCGATCTCTTCGCCATCGGCAACGACGGTCGCGTCTACACGACCTCGCTCGACGGCGATCCGAGCGTCCCGGTCGAAGGGCTTCCGTGGGCGCCGATCAGCAGCGCCGGCACCGGCATCTCCGGCCGCGAGGTCACCGCGATCGCGCGACGGCCGAACCAGATCGACCTGTTTCTGGTCGGGCACGACGGGAAGATCTACACGCGCAGCTGGACCGACGGCGCTGGGACGCAGTGGTACGACGCGGGCCCGTGGAGCCCGATCAGCGTGGCCACGACGGCGTCGCTCGGAGCAACGACCGTCGCCGCGGTGTCGAGGCACCCGTGGCAGATCGAGCTCTTCGTCGTCGGCAACGACGGCAAGATCTACACGCGAGCGTGGATTGATGGAGCCGGAACGCAATGGTTCGACGCTGGTCCGTGGTACCCGATCAGCACGCCGGGAACGTCGCACACGGCAGTCTCCGTCACCGCGATCTCACGCATTCCGGAGCAGATCGATCTGTTCGCAGTCGGCAACGACGGACGGGTCTACACGCAGTGGTGGAACGACTACACACACACGACTTGGTATGACCAAGGTCCGTGGCTTCCGATCAGTGCACAGTCGACCGCCAGCGGTCGCGTGACCGCCGTGTCGCGACGACCGTCGCAGATGGAGCTCTTCGTCGTCGGCGGCGACGGCCGCGTCTACGAGCAGTGGTGGAACGACGGCGAGGGCGTGGGCTGGTACGCCGCAGCTCCATGGCACGGCGTGAGCCCCGTCATGGCCGCGCCGGCTTCGCGGGTCACCGCGGTCTCTCGACGCCAGCAGCTCCTCGAGCTCTACGTCGTCGCCAACGACGGCGCCGTGTGGTCGCAGTGGTGGGACGACACGCTGTCGAGCCAGCACAACTGGTTTTGGCAGCTCCCGTGGAATCGCGTGAACGGGTCCTTCTCGCGCGGCGCAACGGTCACTGCGCAGCGGCGCTCGGACGCGCGCGTCGATCTCTTCGTCGCCGGATACGACGGCGCGGTGTGGTCGGCGACCTGGAGCGACGCCGACGCCTACTTCCCGCACTATGTCCTGGCGACGCTCGTCTACGCGCCTCCCGGGAAGGGCAGCCACGCCGACTACACCACGGGAAGCACGACTGGCACACGCATCGAGATCGTCGAGACGCGCGGCGGCGGCATAGACCTTCAGGTGGAGGGATTCGGGCTCGACCTCGAGACGAAGTGGATTCTGAACACGGAGGACGGAACGAGCGCGGAGGTGAAGAAGTCGACCGGCCACGGCGTCACCGTCAACTCGCAGAGCGATCTGTTGCATCACGACTACGACACGTACTTCTTGTGGACCAACCCGCAGCTCGACATCTGCTCGAACGGCATCGAGTCACATCAGAAATGGTCGGTGGCTGGCGGACCGACGGCGACCATCGTCGACGTCACCGCCGGCGAGCTCGCCGGACGCACCCCGATGCCCACATGGAAGGCGGCGGCGCTCGCGAACCTCACGCGAGAAGAGAGGGACAGCCTCCTGTCGCTCGATCCGTGGATGGCGTCGAGCACGCCGCAGCTCGATCCGAATCGGTTCGCGTTCGTCGACACGCTCCCGTTGAACGGACCGGCATCCGAAGGTGGAACGTACGTCGGTCAGACCGAGTCGGTCGGGTACGACCAATCGACGGGAACCATCAAGGGAAACAAGAACACCGGTGAGACCGTGGCGCTCGCGGGAACGAAGATCTTCGGCTTCGGGGCGAAGGGCGGCTTCGTCTGGAACTACGAGTACGAGAAGACGACCGAATCGACCGTCGGAAAGCAGCAGATGATGAGCGTCGTCTTGCAAACGACGACCGTCGCCTTTCACCTGCTCGTCGACCTTTACTACGACGCCGTGTTTGGCACGTATGCGTACGTCCCGAACCCGCGGCAGATCGGACGGCGGAACCTGCCGCCCATCTGGATGCTGTGACGTTGGCGGTACGCTGCACTCGCCACGCGGCTGTGACGACTCTATGTTCCGGCGGACGAGGTGAGACGATGATCGGAAAAGTGGCGAAGGACATCCCCGCGCGTTCGGCGTCTTTGTATCCCGAGGCGTTTCATTCGAGGGTCTTGCCGCGCGAGGCGCGTCGGCTCGGCGACGCGTTCGGCCTCACGGCGATGGGCGTGAACCTCGTCACGATCTTTCCGGGCAAAGAGTCCTCGCTTCGTCATCACCACACGCATGAGGACGAGCTCATCTACGTGATCGAAGGCGAGCTCGTGCTGCATACGAACGCGGGCGAAGAGATCCTCGCGGTGGGCATGGTCGCAGGCTTTCGTGCGGGCGACGGAAACGGGCACCACCTGATCAATCGCAGCGCAAAGGACGCGGTGTACCTCGTGATGAGCAATCGCCACCCGGACGACGGCGCGAGCTATCCGGACGACGATCTCGCGGTGAAGAAGGGGCCGGACGGGAAGTACGTCTTCTCGCCGAAGAGCACGTCGTCTTGATGAAATCCTGATCCGGCTGCGCGCGTCTTGATCTCATTCAAATGCGGCGGGTCTTACGACTCAGGAGGCCATGCCTCTCGCTCCCTACCGCAGCGCGCCGGACGCGCAGGACGACGAGCTGCCGTCCCGCGGCAGCAATCGCGACGTCGCGATTCCGCTCGCGCTCTTCTGGTGCGTCAGCGTGCTCCACGTCGCTCTCGCGATTGCTCGCGACGGAACGTTCGACACAGGGGCGACGATCGCACTCGTCGCGGTGATCTTCGTCCCGGTCGCGTTCTTGAAATCGATCGGCACAGGTCGCGGCGGAACTACGTAGTCTCGTCGGTGCGGGCCATGCGAGCCGCACTGCCGCGATCGACGATCCTCCTCGCCTGCGCTTCGCCGCGTCGCGCGCGCGCTGATGCGCGAGACGTTGGGGCGGAGGAGAGGTACGAACCTCTGGTGTAGAGGTACGTCGACCCCGGAGGGGGGCGATTTATCTGGTCACGTATCGTCACGGCGGTCTCGGGGAGAGATACGTCGGGTGAGCGCGCGGCGCGCGTCGAAGGGGACCGGCCGTGCTCTCACGACGTCGCGTTCGCCGCCGCCGACGGCCTGCGGCCGATCGACTTTCCACCCGGCGTCTCGCCCGACGTGAAGCGGTAGCGACGCGGGCGCGGCGCGAGCGACGGCGTCTTCGCCGCGAGCTCCGCGTACGCCGCGCGCGAGACGACGCGCTGCTGGAAGACGAGCTCTTGCCAGATCGCGAGCTCACGCCGCTCGGTCTCCGCGACCGTCGCGAGATCGAAGCGCGCGACCGCCTCGCCGCCGTGATGCCCAAACATCCGCGAGCGCACGTCGCTCGCCGCGCGCGCGAGATCGCGGAACGCGCCGCGTCCGAAGCGGTCGTAGTAGAGGACGGTGTGCGCGGTCGACACCGCACCGGCCCACGGGTAACGCCGCAGTCGCCACTTGCTCGAGAGACGCCCGAGCGCGACGTCGATCCCCGCGCGCTCGGCGTCGGTCTTCGAAGGCGTCGTTTCTTCGTAGAAGAGCCCAGTGCCGATCTCGTCGCCTGCGAGCTGCCATGTCGCGGCGATTCCGTACTTCGCCGGCTCTTGCGCGACGAGCGCACCGTGCGTGAGATCGTACTCGCCGACGATGAACAGCGCGATCTCGTCGCGCAGATCGTCGAGCCACGCGAGCGTCGCCATCGCCTCGTCGGCGCGCTCGGTCGGAAACTCGGTGAAGCACATCGCCTCGGGCGCGATCCCGGCTCGCGAGAGATTCGCGACGACGTCGCGCACCGCTTCGATCGGAGCGCCCTTGTCGATCAGCGAGAGCACGCGCGGCGCCGCCGATTCGACCCCGAGCGCGCACGCGACCGCGCCCGCTTGCCGCAGCGTCTCCGCGCGCTCCGCCGTCAGGTACTTCTCGGGCTTCAAGTCCGTCGCCCAGCGCACGTCGAGCCCGGCGTCGACGATCCCGCGCGCGAGCTTGAGCAACGTCTTCGGCGCGACCGAATCTTGCGACAAATAAAAATGGCGCGTCCCGTAGCGCGCCGACAGCGCGCGAAGGTGCTCGACCATGCGCTCTACCGGACGCTCGCGGTACGTCGCGGTCCCGATCTCCGCGAGGCCGTAGTGACAGAACGTGCACTTTCCCCAATAGCATCCGCGCGTCGGATCGTACGGAAGCGTGACCACCGGAGCGAAGTAGCGATCGAGCGGCATCCCGTCGAAGTCGGGCGCGGGGAGATCGGTCAGATCCTCCATCCCGTGCGCGGCGAGGTAGCGCGCGCCGTGCAGGCGATCGCGAAGGACGACGTTCGTGAGATCGCGGAGCGGGCGTTTCTCCGCGACGGCACGCGCGAGCGCGAGGAGCGAGTGCTCACCTTCGAAGACGACCGCCGAGTCGAACGGCCCGAGCGCCTTCGCGAGCGCGTGGCCTTTCAATCGAATGAGGATCTGCGTGATCGCCGGCCCACCGACGGTGACGTGCGCGTTCGGGAGCGCGCGTTTGATCTTGTGTGCGAACGCGAACGCGGGCTGCAGCTGACCCGGAAAGCAGACCGAGAGACCGACGACGTCGGGCGCAAACTCGACCAGACGCGGGACGAGCGTGCCCGTCACGTAGTCGTCGAAAGGATCGCGCTCCGGCGCGGCGTCCGCGAGGATCTCGTCTTGGTTCGTGAGCGCGAACGGCGTGCGGTACGCGGTGAAGTCGAGGTGGAGCGGGTAGTGCGCGGCGGAGACCGCGTGGAGCGCCGCGTCGATCGTGCCGACGGCCGCTGCGTAGCGCGCCGGATCGTAAAAGGCCTCGGCGTCGCGGAGCGTCGCCTTCGCGCGTTCGATCCCGCGCGGCGCCGCGTGCGCATCGCCGCGCGCGCGCCAGAGCGTCGCGTACTCGAGCTGTCCGTCGTGATCGAGCGACTCGCGACGATCGAGCTCGGCGATGCGCGCTTCGACCCGATCGCGAATGGTGCTGAGCGGCGCCTCGGCGAGGATCGCGTCGAACGCCTCGACGTTCGCGTCGACCGGCAACACGACGACGCCGTTCGCGCGAAGGAATCCCGCGAGCATCGGCACCGAGAGATACGGCGCAGTGGGATCGCTGGTCGGCGGATAGACGAGGGCAACGCGCGGCAAAGCGGGCGAAAGCTAGCACTGCGCGGGGTCCGTGCAGCTCCCATCGGTCCGTCTTTAGAAGTTCTTTAGCGGCTGCATGGTCATGTTGGCTCTCGAAAGGGATCCTCGACATGTTCTCTGGTCTGCATCTCGTCGCTTTGGGGGTTCTCACCTCCGCGCTGTCCGTGCCCGGGCTCGCGCGTGCGCAGGGTGCGTCGCCGCCGGCGCCGGTCGAAGCGCCGCCGCCCACAGAGCCGTTCGCGTTCGGCGACTTCACGTGGATGAACGGGAACAACCGCCAGCACAAGGCGCTCCTCGACACTCCGTATTTCACGCCCGAGCTTCTTCTCGATGTGAACTACACGTATTCGCTCAATCGTCCGATCGACAACACCGTCGTCGGCTCGACGGCGCTCTCGCGAAACAACGAGATGACGCTCGCGTTCCTCGGCTTCGGCGGCGACTTCCACGCTGGCGCCGCGCGCGCGCGCCTCATGACGCAGTTCGGAACGCGCTCGGTCATCGTTGCGCGGAACGACGGGAGCGCGTTTCGCGGGCAGTTCGATCTGCAGACGTCGCTTCGTTACATCAGTGAGGCGTACGGCGGCGTCCACATCAACAAGCTGCACGGCATCAACATCGACGCCGGTATCTTCATGTCGTACGTCGGCCTCTTCTCGTACGACAACTTCGAGAACTGGATGTACCTGCCGTCGTTCACCTCGGACAACACGCCGTGGTTCTTCAATGGCATTCGCGTGCAAGTGTTCACGAGCGACAAGCTGAAGATCGAGCCGTGGCTCATCAACGGCTGGCAAACGTATGGCAAGTTCAACGAGATGCCGGGATTCGGCATGCAGGTCAACTACCGCCCGTTCGAGTGGCTCTCGGTTTTGTCGAACGACTACACCGGCTGGGACACGCAGAACAATCCGGGCCGGTTTCGGTTCCACTCCGACAACAGCGCGAACGTTCGCTACTACAACGATCCGACGAACAAGATCATGCATCGCGCGGCGATCTCGATCACGGCCGACATCGGCGGCGAGATCGGCGACGGCGTCACCCCGTTCGGCGGCAAGCACACGGCCAACCCCGCCGAGTGCACGGCGACGAGCCCGTGCCAGCAGCAGTTCGCGAGCTGGATGATGTACCACCGCATGTGGTTCTTCGACGGGCTCCTAGCGCTCACGGTGGGCGGCGGGCAGATGCACAACCCCGGTCGGTATTTGGTATTGCCTCCGACCGGACAAGCCTCGCCGTGGGCCGCGCCGCTCAGCACGCAGGGCATCGCGTACACGCCCGCGACGCAGCCCTTCAACTATGGCATCGGCTCGACGTTCGACGCGTGGGACATCGCCACGGGCATTCAATACATGCCGAGCGAGCAGGTCACCTTCGACCTGGAATTCAATCATCGCCAAGCGAGCGTCCCGTACTTCGCCGGTCACGGTGGCGTGACGTCGCCCGATGGATACCAGACGACGGCCACCCCGAGCGGTTGGCGGCCCGATTTGGTCAAGGGAGACACGAGGATCATCGCGGCCCTCCTCGTGCGGTTTTAGCCATGAGCACGCCCATGAAATCTTCACTCGCGATGCGCACCATCCCATCGAGGATGGTCACCGCCGTCCTCGTGGTCGTTGGTCTCGCCGTCTTTGCAAACGGATGTGACGGCGGTCACGAAGGGGACCGCTGCGTCCCGACGTCGCTTCGCAGCAGCGACGAGTGCGGCACGGGGCTCGCGTGTCAGCAAATCGGGACGTGCGGCGAGAGCTATTGCTGTCCAGGTGATCCGACCAAGAGCTCGCATCCGTATTGCAACGGCTCGGGCTTTGCGTCGTGCCCCGTCGCGGACGCCAGCGCGGACGCACCGACCGACGCGCCCGCCGTCGATACCGGAACGGACTGAGCGGGAGCTTGTGCCGTGATGCCGACGTGGAGCACGCTGTCACCGATGCCGCTCTTGGACCGAAGCGCGCGCGCGCCGTGGCTGGGCTTTGCCGCGGGCGCGCTCGTCGTCGCGATCGCAACGGCCGGGGCGTGGACGCTCATCGGACAACAGCGGCTCGAGGACGTCGTCATGATCTTCCTCCTCGGCATCGTCGTCGTCTCGATGCGCTTCGGCTATGGGCCGTCGCTCGTCGCGACTGTGCTGAGCGTCCTCTCGTTCGACTTCTTCTTCATCCCGCCTTACTTCGAGCTCGCCGTCACCGACGTCCGTCATGTCGTGACGTTCGCGGTCATGTTCGTCGTCGCGGTCGTCATCAGCGGACTGACGAAGCGCGTGCGCGATCAGGCGGACGTCGCGCGCGCGGAGGCGGTCGAGCGCGAGCGGCTCGCCGAGGAGGCGCATCGCGCGCGCATGCAGGTCGAGACGGAGCAGCTTCGGAACTCGCTCTTGAGCTCGGTGTCGCACGATCTGCGGACGCCGCTCGCGGTCGTGACGGGCGCCGCGAGCACGCTCCTCGAGGAGACGCTCGAACCTGACGTGCGCCGCGAGCTCACCGACACGATCCTGCAAGAAGCGGATCGGTTGAACCGCCTCGTGCAGAACCTGCTCGACATGACGCGCCTCGAAGCGGGCGCGCTGCGCGTGCGAAAGCAGTGGCACTCGCTCGAGGAGGTCATCGGCGGTGCGCTCGATCGCGCCGAGAAGGTCCTCGGCGATCGCGGCGTCGAGACGTCGCTCCAAGACGATCTCCCACTCGTGCCGCTCGACGCGGTACTCGTTGAGCAAGTGCTGGTGAACTTGCTCGAGAACGCGGCGAAGCACACGCCGGCCAAGTCGGCGATCCGCGTCGCGGCCCGGCTCGCGGGGCAGGGAGTCGAAGTCGAAGTCGCCGACCGCGGCGCGGGCGTCGCGCCGGACGAGCGAGAGAGGGTGTTCGAGAAGTTCCATCGCGCGACCGGCGATGCGCCGGGCGCCGGTCTCGGCCTCACGATCTGCCGCGGCATCGTGACGGCGCACGGCGGACGCATCTGGGTCGATGCGCGCGAAGGCGGCGGCGCGAGCTTTCGCTTCACGCTGCCGATCGAAGGCGAAGCACCGAAGCTCGACGCGCGCGAAGGGGGCGAAGCATGACGACCCCCGGACCGCTGGTCCTCATCGTCGAAGACGACGCGCAGATGCGACGCTTCCTGCGCGCGTCGCTCGGCGCACACGGCTATCGCCTCATCGAGACGACCGCAGGCGAGGAGGCGCTCGCGCAGGCGACCGCGTACAACCCCGATCTCGTCATCCTCGATCTCGGTCTTCCGGATCTCGACGGGATCACGGTCACGCGTCGCCTCCGCGAGTGGAGCTCCGTTCCGATCGTCGTCATCTCGGCGCGCGGTCAGGAGCAAGACAAGATCGACGCGCTCGACGCCGGGGCCGACGACTACCTGACGAAACCGTTCGGCACCGGCGAGCTCTTCGCGCGGATGCGCGTCGCGCTTCGTCATGCCGCGCGAGTCGATGGAGGAGACGCGGAGCCGACGCTCGCGGTGGGCGATTTGCGGATCGATCTCGCGCGGCGCCAGGTGTTCTCGCGCGACGCCGAGGTTCACCTCACACCGCTCGAATACAAGCTGTTCGCGACGCTGATGAAGCACGCCGGCAAGGTGCTCACGCATCGGCAGCTGCTCAAAGAGGTCTGGGGACCGACGTACGCGGATCAGACGCAATACCTCCGCGTCTACATGGTGCAGCTTCGTCACAAGCTCGAGCGCGATCCGGCGCGCCCGCGCTACCTCGTGACCGAGCCGGGCGTCGGCTATCGTTTGAGGGCGTCGTCTTGAACGAGGTGAGCGCATGACCAAAGAATCCACAGACGAGATCGTCGTGCTCGCGCGCGATGGTTCGATCCTCGGGAAGGTTCCGCCCGGCGCGCGCAGCGTCGTCATCGACGCCGTGCCGCTCCATCGCACGCCGACGGACGTGCCCGCGCTCTTGCGTGGCGCGGTCGAGGCGCTCGAGAAGCAAGCGGCGACGGTCGACGTCACACTCTCCGTAGAGGCCGACGCGAAGGTGCCGCGCGCCAACGTCGACGCCGAGAAGATCGCGTGGGCGGTGACGACGCTCGTCGGCAACGCGCTTCGCTACGCGCGCCACGGCAGCCGCCGCATGCCGGGCGGAACGATCCGCGTCCGCGTTCGCGCCGACGGTGCGTCGCTCGTCATTGCCGTCGAAGACGACGGTCCGGGGATCCCCGATGAAAAATGCGCGGAGCTCTTCGCGCGCACCGGTGAAGTGAAGCACGGCTCGGGGCTCGGGCTCCTCGTCGTGCACGACGTCGTCGTCGCGCATGGCGGCACGGTCGCGGTGACCGCGAAGTGCGAAGCGTTCACGAGTGGGACGACTGTGACGATGCGGGTCCCGCTCGACGGAGGGTGAGCCGCCACCTCAGCGCGAGCGGCGTCACCAGCGTCGTCACGACGACGACGGTGACGAGCGCCGCGTATTGGCGCGCGTCGAGGAGCGGATGTCCGTCGACCGTGAGCGACAGACCGAGGTTCGCGAAGACGAGGCTCACCTCGCCGCGCGGCACCATGCCGAGCGCGATTGTGAGACGGTCCGTTCCTCGCGGCGCACCGAGCGCGCACGCGAGCTTGCCGACGATCGCTGCGACAGTGAGCGCTCCCACGAGGATCAACGTCGACGGATCTGCGAGTGCGCGAAAGTCGGCGCGCATCCCCATGAGCACGAAGAAGATCGGAACGAGGAGCGACGCGATCGGCTCCATCCGCTCCGCGAGCGAACGCTCTCCGCGCTCGACGAACCCCGCGGAGTGCGAGTCCTCGATGACGAGCCCGGCGGTGAACGCGCCGACGATGGGCGCGAGGCCGATGAGATCCGACGCCCACGCAAAGACGAAGCAGAGTGCGAGCCCGGTCGCGAGGAGCGCGCCGTCCGAGCGAAGCCGCGCGGTGAAGCGGAAGATCGCCGGCGACAGCTTCACGCCGAGGAAGACCGCGACCGCGAGGAACCCGAGCGTCTTCGCGACGAGGATCGCGACGCTCGTCGGCGTGACGGCGCTCCCTCCGCCCGCGTGAACGACGACGCCGCTGATGATCGCGAGCACGACGAGACCGAGCACGTCGTCGAGCACCGCCGCGCTCAAGATCGTGTGCGCCTCTTTCGTGCGCGACACGCCTGCATCCTTGAGCACGCGCGCGCTGATGCCGATGCTCGTCGCGGTGATCGCCGCCGCGACGAAGAGCCGCGCGAGCACTCCCGCGCCCGGCATCGCGATCGACGCCGCGCCCCAACCGACGACGAGCGTCCCGACCGTCCCGAGGATCGCGACCTTCGCCGACGCGACGCCGACGCGCATCACGTCGGTCACGGTCGTCTCGAGCCCGACCTCGAACAAGAGGACGAGCACACCGATCCGCGCGAGCATGTCGACGCCGGCGTCGCTGCGCATCGCTTCGAAGAACGGCCACGGCATCGCGCCGAGGACGATCCCCGCGAGGAGCTCGCCGAGGACCGACGGTTGCTTCGCGCGCACGGCGAGGTGCCCGCCGATCTTCGCCGCGACGAGGATCGTGGCGACGGCGATCACGAGCTTCGAGACAGGATCCGACGCCGACCACACGCGCGCGAGTATGGAGCATTTTCGCGCAAGTCCTCGCAGAGTCGCTCAACCGTTCGCAACGGCGTCGCGTTAAGACGCCATTAAGATTCGTTCGACGGTCGAGCTCGAGGTTGCGTGCCGAGCCGAGCGGACTAGCCTGGGCAGTGCGCCGAGTGGCCGGGCCGTGCCCGACCAGCGGGGGAACCAACCCTCCGTCCGGGGCGAACGTCGAAGAGGACGCGGTCGTTACCGCGCGACTTCGACGGAGGCGACTCTTCCAGCCTCAGCCCGTCAGCTAACTCCGTAGGCGCTAGGAAGAGGACGTGACCGGCTTCGGGCTCGCCCTCGTGTTTTCGGAAGCGCGCAAGCGCGTCACCTAGGGCGTCACATGCCAAGTCGATTGCGGAGGCTCCTCTTCGGAGCCCCCAAAGACGTTCATAGTCAAAAGACGTTTCACAGCCTCTCTCTCGTCGCGATGCTCGCGTGGGTCGGGCTCGGCGCCGACGGGTTGTCGTCGTCGGCTTACGGTCCGGAAGAGGCGTTCAAGACGCTCGTGAAGCACGGCGAGGCGAGCGCGTCGCTCGCGGTGTTCCTCGCGGCCGGCACGGCGATCACCGTCTTTCTGATCAGCTACGCGTACTCGCGCATCATCGAGCACTTCCCGTCGGGCGGTGGCGGCTACGTCGTCGCGACGAAGCTCCTCGGCCCGAGCTTCGGCGTCGTCAGCGGCTCCGCGCTCGTCGTCGACTACGTGCTCACGATCACAACGTCGATCGCGAGCGGCGGCGACGCGCTCTTCACGATCATCCCGCGCTCGGTCTTCGGCATGGCCGATCACTTGGCGGCCGACGGAACGTTCGCAGGCTTCGATCTGAAGGACGGCACGTTCCTCCGCGCCGACGACATCGGCTCGTGGACGGATCCGGTGCAGCGCCTGAAGATCGGGATCGACATCTTCGCGATCTGCGTCCTCATGGTGCTCAACGTCCGCGGCGTCAAAGAGTCGGTGAAGAGCATCCTCCCGATCTTCGTCCTCTTCGTCCTGACGCACGCGCTCTTGCTCATCGTCGCGATCGGCGGAAGCTTCGGTCAGCTCGGCGAGACGTGGCATCACACGTCGCAGAACCTCAGCGCGACGACCGGCGCGCTCGGCACGTTCGGCGCGATCGCGCTCTTCGTTCGCGCGTACTCGATGGGCGCCGGCACGTACACCGGCATCGAGGCCGTCTCGAACGGCGTGCAGATCATGCGCGAGCCGAAGGTGCGCACGGCAAAGCGGACGATGGTGCTGATGGCGACGTCGCTGTCGATCACCGCCGGCGGCATCATCCTCGCGTACCTCTTGATGCGCGTCCTGCCCGTCGAAGGGAAGACGATGAACGGCATCCTCCTCGAGAAGGTCGCGCTTGGTTGGACGATCGGCGGCGTGCACATCGGCCCGACGTTCGTCGCGGTCGCGCTCGCGTCCGAAGTGGGCCTCCTCTTCATCGCGGCGCAGGCCGGCTTCGTCGACGGACCGCGCGTCATGGCGAACATGGCCGTCGACTCGTGGCTGCCGCATCGCTTCGCCGCGCTGTCCGAGCGCCTCAGTATGCAGAACGGCGTCTTGCTGATGGGCGGCACGTCGATCGTCGCGCTCATCTACACGCACGGCAACATCACGACGCTCCTCACGATGTACTCGATCAACGTCTTCGTGACGTTCTCGCTGTCGAACCTCGGCATGAGCCGCTTCTGGATCAAGAACCGGAAGCTCCACGCCGACTGGTTCAAGCACCTGCCGATTCACCTCATCGGTCTCGTGCTGTGCCTCACGATCCTCACCGTCCTCTGCGTCGAGAAGTTCATCGAAGGCGGATGGGTGACCCTCGTGATCACAGGCCTCCTCGTGGCCGCGTGTTTCTACGTGCGACGTCACTACCGAAAAGTCGTCGTCGCGATCCGAAAGCTCGACGACGAGCTCCCCGATCCGTTGCCGCACGTCCCGGCGCGCGAGGAGCCCGCGCGCTCGGTCCGCGCGCTCGGCACGATCCCGGACATCGACGCGCCGGGCCTGCAGAACGTCGGACACAAACCGGTCGCGATCCTCTTCGTCGGCGGCTACGGCGGCCTCGGTCGGCATGCGCTGCTCACGCTTCTCCGCATGTTCCCGCACCACTTCAAAGGGGTCGTCTTCTGCTCGATCGCGATCATCGACTCGGGCAACTTCAAAGGCGTCGACGAGGTGCACGAGCTCGAAGCGCGCACGCGCAAAGAGCTCGAGCGGTACGTGCGGTACGCGGCGACGCTCGATCTGCCGGCGGAGGCGGTGTTCTCGACCGGGATCGAGGTCGCGATCGAAGCGGAGAAGCTCGGGCTCGATCTGATCGAGAAATATCCGCAGGCGCTCTTCGTCGCGGGGCAGCTCATCTTCGAAGAGGAGACGTCGATCAACCGGCTGCTTCACAACGAGACGGCGTTCATGATTCAGCGGCGGCTGCAGCATGCGGGCGTGCCGATGATCGTGTTGCCGGTGCGGCTCGCGTTGAAGGGGGGACCGCGGATCACGGCGCCGTCGCTGACGTCGGAGAGGCCGGCGACGTCGACGCGGGTTTGAAGCGAAACGGTCGGTAAACGCGGGATCGACCGCGTCCCCGTCGAGATCGACGACGGGTACGCGAGGAGCCGATCACCAACCGAGCCGGAGCGCGCCCCACATCGCGGCGAGGAGCGCCACTGCGATGCCGATCATCACGAAGACGTTCGACACGAAGTACGGATACGCGATGAGCGCGACGCCGGCGACCATCTGCGGGATTCGGTTTTGGCGCTTGCCATAGAGGAAGGCGACGAGCCCGATGGATCCGATCACGAACGATGCGATCAGCGTGTTGGCGTCGAAGCTCATGTTCGTCCAAACCTCGAGCCCCGCGGTTTCATTCCCGGTCGGCGCGCCGCGGGCGGCACACGTGCGAACCCTTTCCCACCGCGCGCCGACGCGTTCCTGGACTCACTGTATCGTGAGGACGAGCGGCCAGTCGTTCGAGTGACCGAGGGCGATGGAGGATCGGACGACGAAGGGGGCGTCGCCGCGCGCGTGACTCGACGGGGCGTCGGCCGCGACTGGCCGAACGCTCATTGCGCCACGCCGGCCGCGACGAAATCGAAAGCAAACGTCGTCCCCAAATACGAGCCACTCGTCGCCTGGGTTCCCCCGAAGACGAACCACGAACCCGAGATCACCCCTGCGCCGGCGTGACGTCGGCCCTCGAGATTGGACGTGAGCGGCCAGTACGCTTGACCTTGCGTGTCGTAGACGCCGGTGCGAGTCAGGTTGTTGTAGTCGCCCGCGAGCCAAATGTAGCGGCCATACACGGCGGCCGAGAATGCGGACGCACCGTCGGCCATCTGGCCTATAGGTTGGGGATTCCAAGTCTTCGTCCCGAGGTTGAAAGCGTCGATGCGTTTGCTCGTGCCCGACGAAGTGAGACCGCCGAACGTGTAGACGGTGTCGGCTACCACGGCGACCGCCATCGACGACTTTGCTTCGTGCATGTCGGGCATCGCCGTCCACGTCGCCCGAGCGATGTCGTATTCGGAGACGCGGGCGCTGTTGATCCCGCCGAAGACGTAGATCTTGTTTTGATAGTAAATCGCCGACGCGAAATACGCGGGGTACGGGTTCGGTGCGCCCAGGACCGTCACCGTCTTGGCTCCGATGTCGACCACTTCGACGGCCGCGTTCGTACCGGACTGCAACGCGCCGTTGAGCAGGTAGAGCTTGTTGCCCATCGACCCGTACACCATGTTGCCGTAGCGCTTGCCTATGAGTGCGGGCGTGACGACGAGCGAGCGCCACGTGTTGTCCGTGCTCGAATATTGCTCCATCGACGTGAGAAAGCTGGAAGCCGTGCCGGCGCCGTTTGCGACGTAGATCGTGTTGCCATTGACGGCATAGCCGAACCCGTAGCGACCTTCGATCATCGAGCCCTTTGGCACGAAGGCGACGGGCCTCGTCAGCGGCGGCATCGGCGGGCCGGCATCGCCTCCGGCGGCGTCGTCTCCTCCGCCGGCGTCATCGCCCGTCGCGCCGTCGTCCGCGGCCGCCGCGTCCGACTGGGATCGTGCGTGCAAATCTCCCAGCCCCAAGACCTCGCTGCACGAGAGCGGCAGCGCCACGACGACCACCAAGCCGACGCCGACGACGAGCTGCGAGATCCGCCAACTCATCACAGACTCCCTCGGAGGACGAAACCGCCGCTCGTCACGCCGACGTACGGCGCCGCTTCGATGCGCGCCGATCGGCTCTCGCCTTTGGGCGCAAGGATGACGAGCGTGAGCCCGCCGGCGAGCAGCACTCCGCCCGCGATGAACCCGATCGTCGACAGCGTCGCCGCGCTCTTCGCGTCGGTGAGCTTGCCGGAGTCGCACAAATGGTCTGCGCCGCACCCGTCGCTCTTGCTCGAGGAAGCCTTCAGCCCGAAGAGAGTACCGAGCCCGAGCCCTACTACGCCGACGCCCGTCACGACCCAGCCCACGGTCCACATCGGACTCGTGCCCGTCGTACGATCGACCGCGAGAGCGTCCGCGCCCGCATGTTTCGACGGAGGGTCGGACGCGGACGTCGTCGCGGGGCCAGGTGACGGCACGGGTCCGAGCACGATGGTCTCGCGCCGCTGCTTGTCCCCTTCGCGGAGGACGATCACCTTTTCGATCGGTGGCTGACCGGCGGTCTCGAAAACGAATTTGTGCTCGCCCGGATCGAGCGAGAGAGACGTACCGTCGACCTTCTCGACGAGCAGCTCGCCGTCCATCGTGACCTTAACCTGCGTCAGATCGTTCCCCGACCCGTCTTTGACCTCGAAGACGATGGTGGGAATCGCAGCATTCAGTTGCTCGACACGCTTCGTACACTCCTCACGCACGTCCGAGGGGCATGTCGCGGCGGCGCACGTCGTCGCTTGCGCCCGCGCGGCGCGTAACTTGTGCTCGACACGCAGCGTCAGCGAAGCCTCGCTTGCCGTCACACACTCTTTCGTCGTCGGGTCTGCGCCCTGCGCGCTCGACACAACTGCGAGCGTGACCAATCCACAAATCGCTGAGAGTGCGCGTCTCATGGTGCCCCACGGGAACGTGAAAGCGCCGAGTATACCACCGCCGCGCGTGGACGAGGAGCCCCGCGCCCCGCACGAGCTACCTAGTCCCCTTCGTCCGTCTCGCCCTTCTCGCCGCCCCGCAAGCCGAGCGCGCGCGCCTTCTTGTAGAGGTGGCTCCGTTCGAGATCGAGCGCGCGTGCGGTCGCGGCCATCTGCGATCCGTGCGCGGCGAGCGCGTCTTGCAAGATGATGCGCTCGGCCTCTTCGGCGAGGACGCGGAACGGGACGCCGGGTCGGTAGAGGCCCGTCGCGCGCGCGGCGGTTCCGCCGGGCAAGCAGTTGCGGACGTCGTCGGCGCCGATGACGTCGTCGGGCGTGAGAATGACGAGGCGCTCGATGAGGTTTCGGAGCTCGCGGACGTTGCCGGGAAAGCTGTAGACGGCGAGCGTCGCGAGCGCGGTGTCGTCTATGCGCATGTCGCGTCGATCGTTGGCGTGCGTGGCGAGATCGAGGAAGTGGCGCGTGAGAACGGGGATGTCTTCGCGGCGCGCACGCAGCGGCGGAATCGAGAGAGGAAGGACGTTCAAGCGATCGTAGAGGTCCGCGCGAAACTCCTGCTTCTCGCACGCGGCGACGAGATCGCGGTTCGTCGCGGCGACGACGCGCGCATCGACCTTGATGGTCTCATTGCCGCCGACGCGCTCGATCTCCTTCTCTTGCAAGACGCGCAAGAGCTTCGCCTGCATCGCGAGCGGCATGTCGCCGACCTCGTCGAGAAACAGCGTCCCTCCGCTCGCGCGCTCGAACTTTCCGCGTCGCTGCTTGGTCGCGCCGGTGAACGCGCCCGCTTCGTGCCCGAAGAGCTCGCTCTCGATCAGCTCGCTCGGCAGCGCCGCGCAGTTGAGCTTTTCGAGCGGCCCCTTCGCGCGCGGCGACATCTCGTGGATCGCGCGCGCGACGAGCTCTTTGCCCGTGCCGCGCTCGCCCGTCACGAGCACGTTCGCGTTGCTCTTCGCCGCGCGCGCGATCTGCTCGAGGAGCCGCTTGATCGCCGCACTCTCGCCGATGAGATCGCTCGTCGTCCCCGCCGCCTTTCGCAGCGCGCGCGCCTCGGCCTCCGCGCGATCGAGGCGAAGCGCCGTCTCCACAGTAATGAGGAGCGCGTCCGTGTTGAGCGGCTTCTCGAGGAAGTTGAGCGCCCCGAGCCGCGTCGCGCGCACCGCCGTATCGATCGTCGCGTGCCCGCTCATCATGATGACCGGCACGTCGACCTTCGCCGCGCGAAGCCGCTGCAGCAAATCGACCCCGTCGCCGTCCGGCAGCTGCACGTCGAAGAGGCAGAGGTCGTAGCTCCGCTTCTTCAGCTTGTCTTCGGCGACCTTGATCCCGCCCGCGACATCCACCGCGTACCCTTCGAGCGTCAGCGCTTTCTGCAGCGTCGTGAGAATCGACGGCTCGTCATCGAGAACGAGAAGGTGCGCTCGGGCCATGCGCGCAGGGTAGCGCGTGTCTGTGCACGTCAAGTCGTGATCGTTCGCCGTTCATCGGCTAGAGCGATGCGCATGGCCGACGAACCGAAGTTCGATCCCTCCGCGCGCATCGCCGACGAGCTGACGATTCCGCTCGGCGGCGTGCGCGCCGTCTCTGCGCTCCTCGCCGAAGGGGCGAGCGTGCCGTTCATCGCGCGGTACCGCAAAGAGCAGACGGGCGGGCTCGACGAGGTGCAGATCCGCGCCATCGAAGAGAAGCGCGCGTATTACATCGAGCTCTTCGACCGGCGCGCGTCGATCCTCGCGGAGATCGAGAAGCAGGGAAAGCTCACGCCGGAGCTTCGCGCGCGGATCGAGGCGTGCTGGGTGAAAGCCGAGCTCGAGGATCTCTACCTGCCGTACAAACCGAAGCGGCGCACCCGCGCGATGATCGCGCGCGAGCGTGGGCTCGAGCCGCTCGCGCTGCGGATCCTCGCGCAGCCGGACGCGGGGGATCCGGCGGCGGAGGCGGCGCCGTTCGTCGACGAGGCGAAAGAAGTCCCGGACGTGAAGGCGGCGATCGCGGGCGCGCGCGACATCGTGGCCGAGGCTGTGGCCGAGCGCGCCGAGGTTCGCGCGATCGTGCGCGACACGTTCCGCAAAGAGGGCATCGTCGCCGTCGAGCGCGTCCCGTCGAAGACGAACGAGCCGACGAAGTTCGAGCAGTACTACGACTACAGCGAGCGCGCGGCGACGATCCCGTCGCACCGTTTTCTCGCGATCCGGCGCGGCG
Source organism: Polyangiales bacterium (assembly GCA_038209335.1). GTDB lineage: Bacteria > Myxococcota_A > Polyangia > Polyangiales > Polyangiaceae > JBBQXV01. Next base: position 27,203 of record JBBQXV010000068.1, read on the forward strand.
AAGGCGAAGGGGTGCTGCGCGCGTCGATCGACGTCGACCGCGATCCGCTCGCGATGAAGCTGCAGCGCCTCGCTGGCGTGCGCGAGCGTTCGCCGTTCGCCGAGCCGATGCGCGTGGCGGTGCGCGACGCGCTCGATCGCTTGCTCGCGCCGAGCATCGAGAACGATCTTCGCGTCGACTTGAAGCTCGACGCCGATCGCGACGCGGTCGGGGTCTTCGCGGAGAACCTGCGCCGCTTGCTCCTCGCCGCGCCGCTTGGGCGACGGGCGGTGCTCGGGATCGATCCCGGGCAGCGCACTGGATGCAAATGCGTCGTCGTCGACGACACCGGCAAGCTCGTCACGCACACGCTCATCAACTTGGTCCAGGGCGATCACGCCGTCGCGCACGCGAAGAAGACGGTCACCGAGCTCCTCGCGAAGCACACGCCGTTCGCGATCGCCGTCGGCAACGGCACGCACGGGCGCGAGACCGCGGATTTCTGTCGCGACTTGCTGAAGGATCTCGGTAAGACGAGCGCGGTCCTCATCGTCCTCGTGAGCGAGTCGGGCGCGTCTGTGTATTCTGCAAGCGACGTCGCGCGCGAAGAGTTCCCGGATCTCGATCTGACTGTGCGCGGCGCGATCTCGATCGCGCGGCGACTTCAGGATCCACTGGCCGAGCTCGTGAAGATCGATCCGAAGGCGATCGGCGTCGGGCAATACCAGCACGACGTTCATCAGCCGCTCTTGAAGCGGAAGCTCGACGAGGTGATCGAGTCGTGCGTGAACGCGGTCGGCGTCGAGCTGAACACCGCGAGCGCGCCGCTCCTCGCGCACGTCGCCGGAGTAGGGCCCACGCTCGCGAAGAGGATCGTCCAGCATCGCGAAGAGCACGGCGCGTTCGCGACCCGCGCCGCACTCCTCGACGTCTCCGGCCTCGGCAAGCGCGCGTTCGAGCAGTGCGCAGGGTTCGTCCGCGTGCACGGGAGCAAGCACCCGCTCGACGCGAGCGCGGTGCACCCGGAGCGGTATGCGCTCGTCGAACGGATCGCGAAGGACCACGGCGTCGCGATCGCGGATCTCGTCGGGAGCGCCGGCGTCGTTTCGAAAATCGCGTGGCCGAAGTACGTGACCGCCGACGTCGGGATGCCGACGCTCGAGGACATCCAGCGCGAGCTCGTGAAGCCGGGGCGCGATCCGCGCGACACGTTCGAGCCGCCGACGTTCCGCGACGACGTCCGCAAGCTCGAGGATCTCGCGGTCGGCATGGCGCTCGAAGGGGTCGTGACCAACGTCACCGCGTTCGGCGCGTTCGTCGACGTCGGCGTGCACCAGGACGGCTTGGTCCACGTGTCGCAGCTCGCCGATCGGTTCGTGAAGGATCCGCACGAGGCGGTGAAGGTCGGCGACAAGATCAAGGTGCGCGTGGTCGAGGTCGATCTCGTGCGCAAACGGATCGCGCTCACGGCGAAATCCGGTGCGCTCCCGGATCCGAACGCGCGGCGTGGTGGCGATCGCCCGCAGCAGCCGCCGCCTCGTCGCGATGCCCGTCCGCAGGTGCCCGCGAAGCCGGAGTTCTCGAACAACCCCTTCGCGACCCTCCTCAAGAAGTGACGCGAAACGTGACCGGCCGTGTCCGACTTGCTGGCACAACCGCGCGAACCCCGTGTATTCCTGTAGCCCAAAGACGGAGACCCTCACGATGATGACCTCACGATTCGGTGGCAAGTACCTCCTCGCACTGGCAATCACCGCGGCGGCGCTCGCGAGCGGCAACACCGCGCGCGCGCACGACGAAGGTGAAGGCGAAGGCAAAGGCGAAGGCGAGGGGCACCACAAGGGTGGAGGTCACCACGGCGAAGGCCACGGCGACGAGGGCGGCGGCGGCGAAGGCGAAGGGGGCGAGCACGGCCAAGGCGACGGCAAACACGGCCACGGCAAGCACCACCCGCACGCGCACTCCGGCATCGTCGGCCTCGATCTCGTGCTCGGCTTCGGCAAAGGGCCGCTCGCGATTCAGAACCCGCCGTCGAGCCTCGGCACGCTGCCGACTTACTCGAAGGGCGAGGCGCGGTCGATGAGCGAGTCGTTCATCCTCGGCGCGGCGTTTCACCTCTTGCCGCACACCGCGTTCGGCATCCGCGTTCCGTTCACGTTCGGGCAGTTCTACCCGGCGGGCAACACCAGCCGCGGCTTGGGCGCGCTCGGAAACATCGAGCTCGAGGCCGAGTACGAGCGGCACATGGGGAAGGGGATGGAGCTCTTCTTCGTGATGGGCTTCTCGCTGCCGACGGCGCAAGGCGAAGAGATCCCGGAGGACCTCGACACGCGCACGAACGGCCAGGTCGACCAGGCGAGCTACGACAAGGGCGCGCTCAACCGCGCGGCGTCTCTGTCTCGCGGCGGTGAAGAGACCGCGCTCTTCGAGCCGAAGCGCTTCGGCCTCAACCCGAAGATCGGCCTCAACTACCGCTCGGGGAAGATCACGATCACGCCGTACATCAAGATGGAGAACCTCATCGCAACGTCGCCGACGCTCGCGCACGGCTACCTCGGCGAGCTCGTCCCGGCGGTTCGCGCCGGGTACCGCATGGGGCACGTCGAGCCGGCGCTGAAGCTGTGGGCGCCGATCATTTTCGCGGGGGGCAACGAAGGGGAGAAGAAGGTCGGCTTCGTCATCGAGCCGCAGGTCGTCTTCCACCACGGGAATGTTCGGCCGGTGCTCGGGGTTATCATTCCGCTCGCCGGTCCGGCAACCGATCCGCAGTTCATCGGTGTAAGGCTCGCCGTCGCTGCGGTGTTCTAGTCGCAGCCCCATTGCACCTCGCGATTCGCGAGTGCGCGTGCCCAAGCACCTCGCCCGTGTAGACTCAAAGAACCGATGACCCTCACGTTCGCGCGCGCATCGTTCGTTGCCATCTTGTTGAGCGCTGCGCCGCTCACGGCGTGCGGACCGCATCGCGGCGCGCATCCGATCGTTCCGTCCGAACGCAAGACCGCGCCGACACCCGAAGTGACCGACGAAGGGTTTGCGGGCGCGGTTCATGATCTGCTCGTGAGCGAGCTCGGGAGCAACGAGCGCGCGATTCGTCTCGCCGGCGTCGAGGCGCGGCAGATGGCGCGCGCGGTCATCAAGTTCAAAGCGAAGTCGCCCGAGCGTGGCCTCGCGGCGGTGACGGGCGGGCTCTACCTCGTGCGCGTCGGCGAGCTGACCCAGGGCCTCCTCGGGCCCGCGGGACCGGATGCGCTTCGCGGCGCGGCGCGTGAAGCGTCGGTGAAGGGGGACGAAGGGCGCGCCAAGGCGCTCTACGAGATGCTCTTTCGCAGCGTGCCCGAGAACGATCGCGGCGACGCCAAGCTTCACCTCGACGCGATCAACTCGTGGACGCGCGACGCGATCATGAGCGGCGGGCAGGTCTCGGCGGCGAGCGGGCTCGAACGTGTCCTCGTGCGGCGACGCTTGCTCGAGCCGAGCGAGGCGGCGCTCGACGAGGCCGCGGTCACGACGGCCGATTGGTTTCGCAAGGCGGTGAACCTGCAAGTGATGGCGAAGGCGACGCGCGTGGCGCCGCCGCGCGACGAGCAGATCGGCGCATGGCGCGCGTTGCAGACGGCGCCCGCGGTGCTCGTCGCTCTCTACTTGCGCGACGCGGACGCGAACGGTGCGCTCGGCGCGCTCGATCGGGCCGAGGCGCGTCCGTTCCTGATGAAGCAGCTTCCGGATCTCGTGAGCGCGATCGAAGCGGTCGCGGACGGCGCCGACGCCGTGCGCTGGCTCGACGTGCTGCGCGCGATGCGGCAGCTCACGCGCACCGACGGACCGCGCGACGAAGACGACTTCGGCGACGACCGCGAGCTGTTCCGCGCGGCCGAGCTCGGCGTCGCGTTCGCGGCGTACCGCATGGATCCGACGCTGCCTGAGCCCGCGGTGCTCGTCGCGGCGAACCTGCAAGAGCTCGGGATGGCCGAGGCGACGGCGTCGATCGTCTACGAGGCGGCGCGCGCTCATCCGGATTCGCGGACGCTCGGTGCAGCGCTCGGGCTCACGCTCAACGCGATTCGTGTCGAGATCGGCTCGGGCGACGTCGATGCGGCGAGGCGCGCGTTCAACGCCGCGCAACCGCTGCTCGCGATCGCCGACAAACATCCCAAGCTCGCGCTGCGGCCCGGCGCGCCGATTTTGCGCGCGGTCATGGGTGAGATCGAGCTGAGCGAAGGGCGCCTCGAAGAAGCGCGCGCGCTCCTCAAGGCGTCCGCGGCGGCCGAGAAATCGGGGCAGGTCCTGATGACGCTCGCGAAGATCGATTGGCGCGACAACAAGGTGCCGGCCGCGCTCGATCTTCTGCGCGAGGCGCTCACCGCGCCCGACACGCTCCGCGATCACGCGCTCCGCGGCGAGATCCTCCTGATGACGAGCGACGTCCTTCGCGACTCGGGCGACGTGAACGCCGCGCGCACGCCGCTCATCGATGCGCTCCGCGATCTCACGCAGGCGCGTACCGGGCTCGACGATCGTTCGCGCGCTTCGGTCGAGCGCGTCCTGTCCAAGGTGCTCGATCGATTCGGCGCCGCGCAGCCGGCGCAGCGCGCGCTCGATCGCGCGTGGGAAGCCGCGCCGCGCGACAAAGGGCAGGCGTCGCAGACCGTCTTTCAGATCGTCGGCCGCGCGTTCGTGCGAGGCGATCTCGTCGCGGCGCGCGAAGGGCTCGCGCGCGGTCACGCGGCGGACCTCGAGAGCGAGGACATGGTCTACTTCGCGCTCTGGGTGCGTCTCCTCGAAAAACAGCTCAAAGCGCCGAGCGACGGCGCGCCCGATCGCATCTTCGCCGCCGTGCCCGACGACGGTCGCTGGCTCGGCAAGCTCGCGCAGTTCGGGCTCGGCAAGATCAAGGGCGACGATCTCACCGGCTTCGCGAAGACCGCATCGCAAAAGACGGAAGCGATCTTCTACGGCGCGATGGAGCGGCGCGCATCCGGCGACACCAAGGGCTTCGACGCTCAGCTCAAGATGGTCATCACGCAGAGTGTCGCGCTCGAAGAGGTCCGGATCGCGCGCGAGATCCTGAGCGGCGCGAAGGCCAACGTCGGCGGCCCGCTCCCGACCGACGTCGCGATTCCGTGAGCGAGACGCGCGAATCACGACAGGCGAAGAAAGCGCGACCGACCGAGATTCGTCGCGCGCTCGATTGGGGGAGCCTCGCGCCGCTTCGCATTCGCGCGCGCGTCGTCGCGGAAGGCGTCTACGCCGGGATGCATCGCAGCGCGCGGCGCGGCGCGGGCGTCGAGTTCGGCGGGTACCGCGAGTACACGCCGGGTGACGATTTGCGATGGCTCGATCGGCGATCGTATTTGCGTCACGAGCGTCTGATGGTGCGGCAGTTCGAGACGGAGACCGATCGCGCGTTGCGACTCGTCGTCGACGCGAGCGGATCGATGGCGTACCGCGGATCGCGCGCGCCCGGCGCAAAGCTCGCGTTCAGCGCGCTCGTCGCTGCGGCGCTCGGGCGCGTCGCGCTCGCGAGCGGAGATCCGGTCGGGCTCGCGTTCATCGGCGGCGTGCATTCGACCGGCGCGCGCGCGCTCCCGGCGACGGGCGGACGCGAGCAGTTCGAACGGATCGTCGGCGCGCTCGAAGCGGTGGAGCCGGGAGGCGACGCGCGGACGGACGTC
>JBBQXV010000069.1:0-32734 GCA_038209335.1 Polyangiales bacterium
CTCGACGAAAGAGTTCCGAGCGCGGTTGGCGCCGAGCTCCGCGCACCGTTTGAACCTGGTGCTCCCGTGTCGCCAGTGCCGCCCATGCTGCAGAGAACGAATCCCGCGCCGCCTGCACCGTCATTGGGAGGCGTTCCACTCAGACTTGGCAGTCCGGTGTCACCGCTTCCAGTGGAAGTCGTGTCGCCACCCTTTCCACCGATGCTGTTGCCGTCCGTGCAGGTGTTCGAGCACAACGCGCCTCCCGTCGTCATCGACGCGGCATGTCCGTTCGGCGCAGCGGCCGTCTGCGCGGGTTGGGTAGCGGACGCGCCGTCGCGACCGCTTCCGGCGGAGGCCTTCACGCGGCGGAGAACGACGCCGCTCGACGATGTGATCTTGATCGCGATGCTGGACTCGCCGGTGCCAGCCGCATCCAAGGCATCGAATTCGAGATCGACGAGCGTCGCACCCATCGCGAGGCCGGTGATCGACAGAGCGAGGCCCGTCGCCGCTGGCGCAACCTTCGTCATCACGCCTGTCCAGGCCCAGTTCGCGCCGGCATCCACTCCAGCGCCCGGACAAACGAGGCCACCGTAGATCGCGACGCCAAAATCGTTGTTCGAATCGATGGTGAGCGGCGTCGTGTACGTCCCGCCGCAAACATAGACGCGCTTCAAGCCGAGGCTCTTCGCTTTCGCGACGCCGAGACCGATGTCGTTGAGCGGCGAGATCGCCGTGCCCGCACCATTCGCCGCACCGGTCGTCACGGAGACGAACACGCCCGTGTTGAGAAATCCGAGCAACACGCAGCTGTCATCCTTCGGCGTCTTCGCGACGTCGCACGTAAACCCATCGAACCCGTCCGAGTTGTCGATGAGCGCATCGCTCGATCCGTCGGAGGACGAGTCCCCGCCGTCCTGTTGCGACATCCCGTCGACGTTCGAATCCGTACCAACGAGCCCGTCCGCGCCCGCGTCGCCGCCCGACGCATCCAGATCCACGCACGTATGAAACGACGCGCAGTCCCCCGGCGCAGAATCCCCGCACCCGTTTACGACCAACGCGCACGAAGCGCTCGCCCCCGCCGCGAGCCACGCCATCACCGACAACCGCGACGAACCGTTCACTCTGCGCATGTCAAAAGTCTCCCCGAAGGAAAAGCCCCCCGCTGTGCGCGGAGAGAACTGGAACGACCGCCGTGCGAGACGCCGGTGACGATTGTGGCCACAGAATGAGCGCAGCGCCCGTGACGACTGCTGCGGCGCCGAGTCCGAGGAACACCACACCCAAGGTGTGATCGCGATCCTGCGCGTCGTACGCGCTCTTCACGTCCGCGCATCCAGCGGGCGGGGTCAGATTCGCGCATGCGGTCGGCCCGAGGTTCGCGCCGGCCGCTTTCGCGCGATCGCCGTCGTCCGTCGACTTCATGCCGAAGTACCCGCCCGTCGCGAGCGCGATGATCCCGAATCCGGCGACGGCGACGCCGACGTAGCGGCGTGTCATCCAAAACGATTCGCTCGGCGTCGCGGGAGGCGCATCTCCAGACGGCGGCGGCTGCGTCGCGGTCGGAGCGACTGGAGGCGCGCTCGATGTTGGTGCGGGCGTGGTCGGAGCCGCTTGCGTCGCCGCGACCGCGCCGAACTTCACCGGCGTGATCTCACCCGCGACGGCCACGACCTCTGCGGTCAACGTCTTGTCCTGCACACGCGCTTCGAGGACGTGCCTGCCGGACGACACATCGACGAGCTCCGGAAGCGGCGTGATCGCAGGTTGACCGTCGATGGTGATCGCGGCGCCCGCCGGCGCGTCGAGGACCTTGAGGTGCCCTGTCTCCTTGTACGCGCGCTCGATGAGCGCCGGGAGCTTCGACTTCACGACCGCGGAATCCGCTTTCGGATCGCGCTCGTATTGCCGAAGATGCTGAAGCGCCTCGAGCGAATGCCCGCCGCCGTTCAGCTCCGCGAGCGCGAGGTTGAGGAGAACGTCAGCGGAGTGCAGCACCGCGAACGCCTGCGCGAACGCGACGCGCGCGGCCTCGTAGTCGGCCTTCTTGTAGAGCGCGACGCCTTCGCGGAAGCGTAGCTGCGCTGCCTTCAAGGCTTGATCGCTCTGCGCGTGGACGCTCGCTCCTGCGAACATCACGGCCAAGGCGATTCCTACGGCGTGTCGACGGATCATAGCGGTGCGAGTCCTAGCAGGCTCTACGGCTTCATGTTCTCGCGGAGCACGTCGATGTCGGCGGGCTTCGCGGTCGCGGATGCGGTCGGCGGCGCGGGGCGCGGCGGACGGGGCTGCGGATCGGGCGTCGTGGCGGTCGGGGGCGCCGTGGGCGCAGTAGTAGAGGAGGGGGGCGGCGTGACGGAAGCCACGGCGGACGGCATGACGACGGGCGGATGCATCGTGGGCGCGAGCACGCTCGGAGGCGGTGGCGTCGGAGGAGCAACGCTCGCCACATTCGTCGCTGAGCCTCGCGCGGCGCTATTGGTGTCCTCCGATCCGCGTGGAGTCGTCGCCCAGCGGCCGATCGCAACTAGAAGGATCACGACCGCGACGCAAACGACGCCCGCGACGATGAGGCGCCCGCGCGTGCGTGGAATCACGAGCGGCGCATCGGTCGACTCGATGTCGCGCGGACGCGCGATCTGATCCGTCGGAACGTCCACGATCACGGGCCGCTCGGGTCTCGAGCTGTCCTGCCCCGACCGAACCGCGTGTGCGCCGTGATACGCCGCCGCGCGGTGTCCCTCGGAGCTTGCGGTGACAATCTTCGGAACGTCGCCGCTCTGTGCATCGAACCCGCGAAGCACTTCGTCGATCGGAACATCGAGCGTGTTCGACTTCGGCGCTTCGCGCGCCGAGTCCGGCGGCGCGACGGGAGCACGCCCGAGCCCGAGCGCCGTGCCGCCGGGCGACATCTTGAACCCGCGCACATCCGTCGCCGACGGCAGCGCGCCCTTGCTCGGATCTTCCTTCGCGGAGGGCGTCTGGAGGGGCTCGGTGTCGTTGGGGTCGCGTCGCATCGGTCGCCTGACGAGAGCCGCTCGCGCGAGGCGGCTTCGCGGCGCACTGTAGCCCATGTCCTCCGGGCAGGCTCCTTCGTGGACCCGCCTGCGGCGGTCGCGGATCGTCACGCCGGAACCGCCGACGGAAGGAGGGCAGGGAGATGTTCCTCCGCGCCCGACGGCGCCTCGAACGACGGCTGCGCGGCGAGCGCCGATTGCGCGAGTACGAACGCGTTCCCCAGCGCGGGGATCTCGGCGCTCGTGAGTCGCGCGTACCGATAGCGGAGCGCGTTCCACAGCCGCTTGGACCGACCGATCGACCAGAAGCCTTGCGGTACCGATGCCTCGATCGCATCCGGCGACAGCTCCGTGAGGAGCTTGCGCGCGCCCGCGCCGACGTCGGCGATGAGCTGCGCGTGATGCGTCAGCATCTCGACGAACGCATCCTCGACCTCGTCGCGAGCGCTGCGCCCGGTCGCGGTCCAATCGAGAAGGCGCGCTGCAAGCTCGTCGGGGGAGATCTGAAGCTCGACGGGCTGCTGCGTCTCAGAGCGGTGCGCGAAGCGCAGAGCGACAAAGCCTTCGAACATGACGTCGAGCGCCGACTCGAGGCGTTCGATGAACGCCGCGACGGCCTCCTTGCTCGCGAGCGGTGGCGCGTACGGGACATACGCGGCGGCGAGCTCGCGCACACCGCGGAGCGCCACGTCGGCAGCACTTGGTCCTGCTGACGGCGCGTCGATACCGAGATCGACGCCGTAGCGATTCGCGAGCGCTCGAAATTCCGGCTCGCGCGCGAGCTGTGCGAACTCGATCGCGAGATGTCGGACGATCACGGCGCGGCGATCGGGCGGCAGCGTCTCGACCGACGCCGCGAGCGAACGTTGAATCTCCTCCCACGCCTCGCGGTAGCGGTCATAGGACGCGCGCACTTGCAGCAGGATCGCGTGCGCATCGACGATCTTCGGATTGATGCTCGCGTCCTCGTAGTGGTGCGTCGCGTTCTCCGCGTCGGGCGTCACGTCGAAGACGGTCGCGGTCGAGAAGTTCTCCCGCACGGTCGCGCGGATGTGCAGTGTCATGATCTCGAACTCGTACCCGACGGCGCCGAGGTCGACGCGCTCACCCGGCTCGAGCTTCGTGCCGCGCACGTAGACGCCATTGCGACTCCCCTCGTCACGGAGAATGAGGCTCTCGTCACGCCAATCGATCGTCGCGTGGTGCCGCGAGACGAAAGGAAACGCGAGCTCGCAGTCGGCGAGCTCGTCGCGTCCGATGCGTATGGGGAAGGCGTCGAACGTGAAGGACTTCGTCCTGCCGTCTGCGGTGGCGACGTCCAGCTGAAGAGTCGGGTACATGATCAAATTCCTCCTGCCGTGCGTGTGGTCGATCCGACCGAGCAAAGGCGTAGCGGTGCGCGATGCATCTCGCGACGCAGTCGGCGCAGCGCGTCCGCATGCAGTCGACTTGCCCACGATTTCGAGAGCCCCACCCTCTCAGCCGCGTGGCTGAGCGACTCACCGCGGAAGTAGTGACTCTCGACGAGAGCGCGCTGTACTGGCGACAAGCACACGAGAGCGCGGCGGAGCTCGCGGTGCTCTTCTGCGTCGAGAAGTGCGCGTTCAGGCGACGTGGCGCGCTCGTCCCATCGCTCAGGACCATCGCCGACGAGGCCAATCTCCGCCGCCGTCTGCATACCGGCGAGACGCCGCGCGATGCGCTCTGCCTTCTTCTCGGCGCCACCGCGACGGATGGGAAACCGGCCCTCGCGTCGGAGGCCGTCGAGGATCGCACCACGGACGCGGATCGCCGCCCACGCTGCAAACGGCACCCCATAGCGCGGATCGAACCCTCGCGCGGCGATCACCAGCGCGACGTGGCCAAACGCGGCAGCTTCGCGCGCTTCGATCGGATGGACCGACGCGATCTTCGCGGCGATCGCCCTAACGAGCGCAAGCCCGTCACGTACGCGCGCCAGGACAGTCGACGTGTCCGCACCTTCCGGCCTTCGCGCTCGGCGGTTCGCCGACCGCCTCGTCGATCTCGCGACGCGCGATGCACACCGGCGTTGCCGCTTCTGATCTCTTCGTAGCTTCTTCACATCGGCCTCCTGCACGGACGCCTTCGCAACGCGCGTGCCGCGCGTCGCGCTCGGCGAAACCCGCGAAAGCCGCGGTACGGATCACTCAGTGTGGAAAGAAATACTCCATATGTAGTGGAGGTAATATTTCCGATTTTGCAGCCCACGCCCTTCATTGGCTGAAGAAACCGCGCGATCTCGCGAGGCCGCCGCGTGGCCTGGCGCTTGCTGAAGCTCCTCGACGAAGCGCGCCAACGCGGCGTGCCCGGAGTGAGAGGAAGCGAACATGTCCCCGAACATCACGCGAAGAAACCAAGCGCTCGGCGCGGCTGTCCTCATGGGACTCATGCTCGGAATCGGCTGCGGCGCTTCGGGATCGTCGGACAACCCGTCGGACCACAATCCGAACGCGACGGACGGCGGTTCGTCGTCGATCGACGACAGCGGGACCTCGCCTCCGCCGCCTGTCGACGCGGCGTGCATCCCGAACGGGGGCGCCGACCTTCCAGACGACAACTTTGAAGACAGCAACTGCGACGGCATCGACGGCGATCGCGCGCAAGCGATCTTCGTCGCGTCGTCTGGCTCGGACACGGCGCCGGGGACTGTCGAGCAACCCGTGAAGACGATCGCGAAGGCCGTCTCCCTCGCTGCCGCCGCGAAGAAGTACGTCCTGGTCGCGAACGGTTCGTACGCCGACGCGATCGTCATCGACCACGTCGCCGTCAACATCCATGGCGGCTACCAACCGATGGGCTGGCAGCGCATCAACGATCGCGCGTCGGTCGCGCCGGGGACGGGCGCGCCCCTCACGATCAAGAACGTCGACGACGCGGTCGTCATCGATCGCTTGGCGCTCAAGGCGCCGGACGCGATTGATCCGGGCGCGAGCTCGTACGCCGCGCTCGTCACGAGCTCGAAGAACGTCACGCTCAAGCACGTCGCCCTGACCGCCGGTCGCGGCGCCGACGGCCTCACGCCCAACACGCCGTCCTCGAGCCCGCAGCCCGCTTCCGCCGGAGCCGATGGCACGTCGCTCGCGGCGGCCACTTGCAACAAGTCCATCCCGATGGCGCAGCGCATGGCCGGGTGCGGAGCGATCGCGAACGGCGGTTGGCTCAACGGCGAGCTCGGCAACGGGATCGGTGGAGTCGGCGGCGCCGGCAACAACCACGAGGTCTATCAGCCGTACGGTCACGATGGTGCGCCCGGCTCGCCGGCGGGATTCGGCGGCGCAGGCGCGATCGGCTCGGGCGACGGAGTGCCGGGCATCGACGGACTCCGCGGCGCGGGCGGGACGCCAGCGACGAACGGATTCGGGAGCGTCACGAAAGACGGCTACATCGCAAACAATGGCGGCACGCCGGGGAGCACGGGTTCGCTCGGAGGCAGCGGCGGCGGCGGAGCCGGCGGCTTCTCGGCGTGCACGCCGACGAACGACTGCAGCCTGACGAACTTCTACTTCGTCGGGGGCGGCGGAGGCCAAGGCGGCAACGGTGGAATCGGCGGCGTCGGAGCATCCGGCGCGGGCGGAGGCGGCGCGTCGATCGGCCTCTTCATCTTCGCGAGCACGGTCACGATCACGAGCAGCGAGATCACGACGGCAGAAGGCGGCCGCGGGGGAAACGCGATCCTGGGAGCCGACGGTCAGCCTGGCGGCGCGGCGGGTCGAGGTGGCAGTGGCACTTCGCCGGCTGGCGTCGGATACAACGGCGGCGCGGGCGGCCGCGGCGGTCGCGGTGGCGCGGGCGGTCCCGGTGGCGGCGGTCCGTCGATTGGATTGCTGGTGAGCGGCGCGAGTCCCGTGAAGCAAGGCGTGACGGTCAACATCGGCGCCGGCGGCAAGGGCGGCAAAGGAACACCGGGCGTGCTCGACGGCGCAGATGCCGTCGCCGTGGAGATCCGCGTCGTGGGTGCCGGCGACGCCGGTCCGGACGCGGGGCCGTGAGGCGCGTGGGCGAAGCAGACGAGTTTGCAAAACACGACGACACAAGAGGCGAGTCATGAACTTTCGAAGCTACGGCATCTATTCGGTCCTCGCGGCGTTCGCCGCCACAGCCTGCAGCTCGAGCAACGGTGATGCTCCGCCTGCGCCGCCACCGCCTGCGGCGCAGGCCGAGAAGCCTGCGTGCGTCATTAGCGCCGACTGCCCTGCCGGCGCGCACTGCGATCTGAGCGAGTGCGTGCAGGACTGCAACGAACGCGATGCGTGTACGGGCGAGCTCACGTGCTCACCGCGCGCGCGATGCGTTCCGCCCGGTAGTCCGGATCAGGATCCGCCGCCGCCCGCGACGCATCTCGGCGACGTGAAGGTGACGCCGTCAGCCGTCGCGCTCACCGGCGATGACCACACCTTCCAGGTGCAACTCACGTCGTCATCTGCCGCGCCTGTGCGCTACCGCGTGCAGCTCCACGCGCCTCATCTCGCGATCGACAACCCGCGCGGCGAGTTCACGACGTCGACGACGCTCACGATCAAGGTCGATCCCTCGAAGCTCAAGGGACGAGACGTCGGCGGGAGCGTGAAGATCTTCACCACGCTCGGCAACGTGGTCGTCGACGCGCCGATTCACGTCGGCCTCACGGGCGCGTACCGCGGCGCTCTCCGCTACGATGGCGGCACCGTCTCGCTCGGCGACACGCGCATCGCGCTCGAGCTGATCGAGAAGAACGGCGATGTCACCGCGCGGATCGACTCGAAGAGCTCTCTCCTCTTCCCCGGCACTGGGACGGGCGAGACGACCGGTCGCGGCTCGTTCACTGTGAGCGGCGGGCTCGATCTCACAGTCCAACAGGTGATCGACGCAGCGTTCGGTGGTGGCCGAAACCACTTCGGCCGTGCCATCGGGCGACGCATTCGCCTCAAGATGAAGCCCGGCGATCGCGGCGGGCTTCAAGGCACGTTCGCGGAGACGGTCTACGGACTCTTCAGCGAGCCGATCACGGTCACCGGCACCGTCGCGCTCGAGTACCAGGCGCACGGGCAGGATCCGAGCTTCACGCTCGCGAACGACCTGACGATGCCGCCGTCGCCTTCGAAGGACTCGACACTCGGACCGGACAAGGTCTTTGGATGGTCGGTCTCCAGCTGCGACTGGCTGCTCGATTGCGGCGGAAGACGCTGCAAGGCAGGCGTGGATCCGAATTGCGACTGCAACAACGATCCGCAGCTGTGCGAGTCCGCTCCCGCGTGCGGCACGCCGGCGATGCTCGCCGCGGAGTCGACGTACGCGAAGCCGCTCCAAGACATGATGACCTTGCACGTCAACGGCACGTCGAGTCCATTCGACGCGATCGCCAGCGCGTGCAGCGCCAATCTCGCGCTCACGTCCGATACGCTGCCGCCTGGACAGAAGGGCTGCGGCCTCGTCGCGCCGCTCGCCTGTGCCGTGCAGATCGGCGCTGGCGCACCTGTCTCCGACAAAGCGAACGCGAAGCTCGTGGGCACGCTCGTCAACGAGGCGCTCGCGGCTCCGCTCCTCGTCGCGAAGGACCACATCGTCCACGCGCTCAACGACTCCTTTGCGCTCGGTCTGAGCGCGGAGAGGGATCACTACGCGAAGGCGCTCACGGCCCTCGGCCCCGTGACGACGTGGATGGCGCAGCCGCGCATCCTCGAGTTCCTGCGCTCGATCGATTCGGACGCCGCCAAGGGTGAGGTCTCGGGGACCTCGTCTCGCACGGACTCGTACCCCGCCGGTCGCGCTCTCGCGGATCTCTTCTCGACGCTCGCGGTCATCGACGGCGAGCGAGCGCGCATGGACGCTGCGGCGTCGCGAGGCAATCAGCCGCAGGTCGCGGACGACGCACAACATCGCGCCGTGCTCGGGTACCTCGAAGCGGTTGCGCTCGCGGAGATCCTCCGTGCCTGGCAGACGTCGCCGCCGTCGATCGCATCGAAGTTCATCGGTGTCCTCAATCCCCTCGACCGCGGATTCGCTGCGATTCTGCAAGGCGCGAACGCTTTTGGTGTGCCGGTCGGTTTCGTCCCGTTCGTCTATCGACCCGAGGACGTCGCCAAAGGCCCGACGAACTTCGAGCAGATGCTCGGTATCGCGAGCCAGTCGGTGAACGCCGAGAAGAACGTCGAGGCGACGTTTACGGCGAACAAACGCGCGTACGAGGCGTCGCAGGCGCAGCTCCAGAGCACGCTTTCGTCGGTCCGTGGGCAGTACGACATCAAGCTGAAGGAGATCTGCGGCGCAGCGTTCGACCCCAATGCGGTCAAGAACGACCGTGACTGGGCGGCATGCGGCGGCGGCAGCGACCAGAACGCGAAATGGATCCAGTGCAGCGAGCCTACCAAGCCGGTCACCGGTGAGGTTGGCTCGCTTCTCCTCGACATCAAAGCCGCCAACTGCCGCGTCGACTCGTCGCTCAGTCGGCTTCACGGGATGAGCGACAAGATCAAGATCAGCAAGCGCACTCTCGCTGCGCGCCTGCGGATCCAAGAGAACGAAATTCAGTTCATCGATTCCAACGGCCAGGAAATCGAAGCTCTGACGCTCGCCTCGGGGCTCCTCGATACCGCGATGAAGTCGATCCAGGTCGCAGCGAACGCGAACGTGCTGAACTTCGGCGCGCCGGTCGCCGAGGCGGGGGGGGAGGAAGTCCTCGGTGTCCTCAAGTCTGGCGTCGACGCCGCGAAGGTTGGGCTTCAGACCGCACAGACGATGCACGCAGCGCAGACCAGCGCGAACATCGATCGACTCAATTCGGAGGCGGAGATCGAGAAGGAGGAGATCGATCTCGCGCAACTCTCCGTCGATCTCCACCAGGACCTGCTCGGCGTCGTCCAAGCCGAGCTTCGGGCGCGCAACCTCGTTGCGCACGCGCACGTGCTCTTCGAAGAGCGCGCGCGCTTGCTCAGCATCGCCGACCGAGACCCCACGAACGATCCGAGCTTTCGCCTCCTCCGCGACGAGGACGCGCTCATGACACTGAAGGCGCGCGCGGATGCCCAGACGCAGCTATATCTCGCCGCGAGCGCGCTCGAGTACGAGCTCAACATGTCGATTCCCGCGATCGACGGCGCCGTCATGAATGCCCACAACGGCACGAGCCTCGACATGCTCGATGCGTGTCTGCTCAGCATCTACAACAGCTCGCGCGTCGCGTACGGATCGCCGCAGGACTATGTGACGACAGTCAGCGTGCGCAAGATGCTCGGCGTCATCGGGCCGCGGACCGACGCAGTCACCGGACAGGCGCTCAGCGAGGGCGATCAGTTCCGACAGCTGCTGCTTCGCAACGAGAACATCGACGGCCGCGGTGGCGTCGGCATCGTGTTCGCGACGGACCTCCAGCCGGGCAACCAACTCTGGTCAACGGACGTCTGCTCCGATCGCATCGCCACGGTGCAAGCGCAGCTCGTCGGCGATTTTCTCGGCGACAACCAGGCCCAGGTGAACTTGATGCTCGCCGGTGGCGGCGTGATGCGCGCATGCGATTCAGATGCGCTCCACACGTGGTCGTTCGGATCGGCCGCGAACGCGACGAGCGCGTTCGGTGTCATCCAGGGTGGTGTGAACACCTTCGGTGACGCGCCTCCGAACAACTCGCTCTTCGGACAGCCGGTAGCGCGCGCGTCTTGGACGCTCGTCATTCCGGGCGGCTCTGACGCGCCCTCGAACGCAGACGTCGATATCACGCACATCGACGACGTCGTTCTGAAGTTTGCACACAAGGCGCTGCCCCGCCGCGGCAGCCCGGTCTCCGTCGACCTCTCTTGCCTCGCGAACATCCGGTGATGCCATGAAACGATCGATGACGACT
This sequence comes from Polyangiales bacterium, assembly GCA_038209335.1. Taxonomy (GTDB): domain Bacteria; phylum Myxococcota_A; class Polyangia; order Polyangiales; family Polyangiaceae; genus JBBQXV01. The sequence goes on from JBBQXV010000069.1 coordinate 10,840, forward strand.
CTGGTCTTTGCGCTCGCGGCCGTTCACTGTGGCGGAGGCGACGGATCCAACACGCCGTCGCCGAACGCCACGAACCCCGATGTCTCCCAAGACGGTGGAACGTCGGGACCCCACGCGGACGCGGCATGCGTGGCGATGGGCACCACCGACGATCCGGACGATGACGGCAACGACGCGAACTGCGACGGCGCCGACGGTGTGGTCGGAGTGGACGTCTACGTGAACGTCGCCGCGGGCGCCGACACCAACGCGGGTACGCCCACGGCGCCGTTGCGCACGCTCGGCGCCGCCATCGTCCTCGCCGCGAAAACCAAGGTGCGCGTGCTCGTCGCAAGCGGAACCTACCCGGTCGACGCGCTGACGCTCACGACGGAAGCGCACGTCTTCGGTGGTTACGCACCGAGCTTTGTCGGCGTGCCGAAACGCGCCCTCACGACGTTGCAGGCGAGCGCGACGGGGTTCTTCATCGACGCGGCGACCAACAAATTCTCGATGGCGCATCTGAAGGTAAAGGGCGACGCTCCTTCGCACCCCGAGCAACCCTCCGCGTATGGCATTCGCATCAAAACGGGTGATGTCTCGCTCGACGACGTCGAAGTCCAAGCAGGCGACGGCATCGTCGGTCATGCGGGAGCAATCGGAGAGGCAGGCCCCAGCATCAATGGCGGCGCGTTGACGTGCGATGGTGTCGCGCAGCCGACGTACGTCCGCGGCGTTAGCGCAGCCACGCGAAGCCTGGACGGAACGGCGCCCGGCGATTTCGCCAACAAGGTCGCCGCGCTCACCGCGAGCGCCGGCAATCCGGGAGCCGACGGGAGCGACGCTCCGGCTTCGCTGAAGATCGTCGACGGCGTCTTCGCGCCAAGCGTGGGCACCAAAGGCATGGACGACGGCACCGCGGGATACGGCGGCGCTGGCGGTGGGCTCGGACGCGTCGCGAGTGGCCCGTACGCCGGAGTCGCGCTCTGGGCCGCCGGCGGGAGTGGCGGCGCGGGCGGGTGTCCCGGCAAAGGTGGAACAGGCGGGACGAGCGGAGGGAACACGGTCGCGGTGCTGCTTCTCGGTGGGTCGCTTCACGTCACGCGATCGCTTTTGCACACGGGATTCGGCGGTGACGGCGGCGACGGCGGCGATGGCGGTCAAGGTCGCCAGGGCACGCCCGGGAGCTTGCCGCTTCCGGCGAACAACGCACCTTGGTTCTCGCTCCCCTCGAGCTGCACGTCGATGAACGCGTCGAGCGATCCGCTCGAAGCCAACTGCGCAGCGTATGGAGGAACCGGCGGTCCTGGCGGTGCCGGCGGACATGGCGGTGGCGGCGCAGGCGGTTGGACGATCGCGGTCGCCACTGCGGCAGGCGCAAACGCGCAGGTCGACGACGCGACCGTCTTCGAGCTCGGGCGCACGGGGAGCGGCGGCACCGGACACGGCGGCGGCCGCGCGCCGAGCGGGAAGACCGTTCGCGCGTACGCGATCCCCTGACCCCGTGCTGCCACCTACCGCACATGCTATTTGTCGAGACCACGGGCTGAGGAAATCATGGCGAAGGAAAGGATCTTCCCGTTCCGAAGCGGCCAGCTGATTCCGAACAGCCCGTACCGCGTGCTGAAGATCCTCGGCTCGGGCGGGATGGCGGCGGTTTATCGCGCTGAAGACATCTCGCTTCGCAAGACGGTCGTGATCAAGATGCTCCACACGGAGCTCGCCGGCTCGGCCGCCGCGGAGCTCATGCGCGCGGAGGCGCGCGCGCTCGCAGCGATGTACCAGCATAGCAACGCGTTCACGTGCGTCCTCCGCACCGACGACGCGAGCATCTTCACGGAGACTGCCGGTCGCGGGAAGGAGGTCCGCCTTCCGTACTACGTGATGGAGCTCATCGACGGCCCGACGCTCCGTGCGGTGCTCGTCCACAAGGCGAGGGCAGGGGAGCCACTCCCCATCGGCACGACGCTCGGCGTCGCGCGCGACGTCGCGACCGCGCTCTCGCACGCGCACGGCGAGAGCATCGTCCATCGGGACATCAAGCCCGAGAACATCATGTTCCACTGCAAGAAGAACGAGGCGCCTGCGATCCGCGTCATCGACTTCGGCGTCATCGGCCGCATGGGCGAGGACATCAACACGACGGATCACGGCTTCAAAGGGACGCTCCTCTACGCGGCTCCCGAGCAGCTCGCGGAGCGTCCGGTCTCGGGCGCGACCGACTTCTACTCGCTCGGCGTCGTCATGTTCGAGATGCTCGCGGGCCGGCCTCCCTACGCCGGAGCGCCGCACGACATCGCGCAGGGGCATCTCTACCAGCAACCGCCGCGCGTCACCGCGTTCCGGCCCGAGACGCCGCCGAGGCTCAGCGCGATCGTCGACGCTTTGCTCACGAAGGATCCGTTCAAGCGCGTCGAGATGTTTCGTCGTCGAGCGAGCCTCGAAGGACAGCACGGGCTCGTCCTCGCGCAGGCGCTCGAGGACATCCGGCGCGATCTCCAATCGTCCGGCAAGGACACCGTGGCGCTCGGCGACATCGTCGGCGACGTGCGCGTACGCGGTCGCGGAGACAACACGACCGACGCGGATCCCTCGCAGCGCGGCCGCGTGCGTAGGCGCGTCGCCGCGGACGACGGTGCGCCCGATAGCGCGACGTCGACGGCGCCGGGCGTGGACGACTTGATGGCGGGGCTCGGCCGCAACGACAGACACCGTGACAACTCGGAGGTGATCGTCGGCAAGCGACGCTCGAAGCAACCGCCACTGCGCGCGGCGCCGCCTCCGACGGTGCGAGACGACCGAACCGATCCGATGGCCGCGCCGCCGAGCGGAATGCACCGCGGGGTTGGAGCCGCGAAGACCGACGTCGATCCGGTCTTCGTGCACGCGGACGCCGGTGGTTACTCGCTCACCAAGACGCAGCCGCTCCCGATTCCGACGTTCACCGCGGCGCAACTCGCGAATCCCGCGGCGCACGAGTCGTCGCTGCCGATCACACCGTCGCCCGTCGTCGTGATCGCTGCCGTCGAGTCGGCTCACGAACCGCCGCCGCTCCTGAACTCGACCGCCGAGATCATGAACGCCGTCTGGTCGGAACCGGACAACATCTGGCAGGACTCGGACGCCGACGCCGAAGAGGATCCGCGCAAGCCGACGCCGACTCCGCCGATGGGCTCGCCGATCTCCGAGCCCAACGTCGACGACGTCAAGTCGGACTCGCCGCTCACCACACCCGTGGAGCGCGGGGTGGTGCCGCCGTCGCGCACGCGCGGCGTCTCTCGTGGCATTTACGTCGCGTTCGCGGGGCTCAGCGTCGCGGCGGCTGTGCTCGTGGGACTTGCGATCGAGGTCGAGCGACGCGCGATGCCGCTTGTTCACGCGAACGTGGCGCTGGGCGTGGTCGCGACGTGGAGTATTCCGACCATCGAGCCGGCGGCTCCGGAGATCGCGTCGCCGACGACGAGCACGTCGCCGCGCGTCCCACTGCCGTCAGCCTCCAGCGCCTCGCGTCTCGGCGCCGCGCGCGGGGGCCCAACAATGCCATCGGCAGCGTCGAGCGTGCCCGGCCAGCCCGACGACTTCAAGCCCGGCGGCCCCGAGCATCCTGACGACTTCAAGCAAGACTTCCCGCGCTAGACGCGCCACATACGAAGCCGATTCCACTCATGAACATTCTCGAGCCCGAAGCGCGCCTCGACGCCGCGCGCGCCGCTGTTCTTCGGGCTCAGAAGGCGTTCGCCGGGAAACACGCGGGCGGTGAGCTCGAGGCGCATCGTCGCAGTTACGAGGCGCAGCTCTCGGCGGAGAACCGACCCGCAGCCGCGTCGGTCGCGGTCTTCAGGGCCGTCGCCGCGAGTCGGTGTTCATCACCCAGCCCGTATGTGAAACGTAGACGTAGGTCGCCCGACGACCGCACCCCGTGACGCCCTGTACGCCGCGGCTTCCGAGCTCGGTGAGCGCGAGCTCGTCGGCCGGGCAGCTCAAATCGAACGCCGCTCGCTCTCGAAGAGCGCCGGTGTGATCGCACCCGAGAAGCGAGAACGTCGCGGACGCAACGAACGCGATGCGTTTCATCTCGTGAAGATCGCTGGCGCCCTAGCTGCCGTCAATGGGCGCGAAGTCATCCGCCACCACGGGCGTTGGGCGTATCCGCCCGTCCTACGCCGACCGCCCTGAGCTCGGCGGAGCGACATCCGTGTCGCCCTCCCCGGTGGCGGGCGCGTCGTGTGTCTCGTCGAGATCCGCGCATGCCTTCACCGCCTCACGCCACGCCGCCAGCGTCGCGTCGATCGTCGACAGCCGCTCCGCCCGCTGCCGTCGCAGGGTCGACGCGAAGAACTCCTCGATCTCCGCCGGCCACTCCGTCGCCGTCACGGCCTGAAGCGACCGCGCCTCGCGGTTTTGCTTGAAAGCCAGCAGCTCCATCTTCGTCCGCCCCGTGAACGGCAGCACGCCCGCGAGCGCGCGAAACGCCACCACGCCCACCGCATAGACATCCGTGCGCGCATCGACATCGCGCGCGCTCACGAGCTGCTCCGGGCTCATGTATGCGGGCGTGCCGAGCGCGACGTCGATGCCCGTCAGCCCCGTCGACGTCATGTTGTGCGCGAGCGAGACTACCTTCGAGATGCCGAAGTCGAGGACACACGCGCGATCGCGCTCGAGGAAGATGTTGCCCGGCTTGATGTCGCGATGGATGACGCCGACCGCGTGTGCGGCGCGGAGCCCTTCGAGGACGTTGTCGATGATGCGCGACACCGTCGCGAACGTGAGCTTCTTCTCGCGATGGAGACGCGCCTCGAGCGATTCGCCTTCGAGCAGCTCGAACGCGATCCACGGGCGATCGTGGTTCACGCCGGCCATCGCGATCTGCGCCACGAACGGCGACTCGATCTCCGCGGCGATGCGCGCCTCGCGTCGAAAGCGAGCACGCACCTCTTCGTTCTCGAGGAGGCCTTCGCTCAAGAACTTGATCGCGACGCGATCGCCGTCCTCGTCGACCCCGACGTAGACCTCGCCCATTCCGCCGCGGCCGATGAAGCTCTCGATGCGGTACGCGCCTTCTCCGACCGCGCGTCCGATGAGCGAAGGGGGCTTGGTCGCCATGCCGGCGCTCATTCTATGTCGGCGTCAGTCGCGGTCGGATCCGATTCCGTACTTTCGGAGCATCGCGCGCGCGGTGGGGCGCGAGACGGCGGCGCGGCGGGCGATCTCGCTGACGTTCCCTTTGGTCTCTACATGGAGCTTCGCGAAGTACTCGCGCCAGATCGGCGAAATGACGTCGCGCTCCAGCTCGGCGATCGTCCGAAGAAGCAGACTCTCGTCGAGCGACGCCGCGCCGCCGAGCTGGATGAGATCGGGCATGCCCTCGATCGGGCCGCCTTTCGAGACGGCGAGCGCGACGTTCACGACGGAGCGAAGCTCGCGCACGTTGCCGGGCCAGTCGTGACGCGCGAGGCGATCGAGGAACGCTTCGGTGAGCCGTGACGACGCGGACTCGTCGGCGAGCTCGGCGACGATGCGCTTCACCAGCACCTGCAGATCCGCCATCCGGCGACGCAGCGGCGGCAGCTCGACGCTCACTTGTGCGATGCGGAAGAGGAGATCGCTCCGAAACGATCCGGCGTTGACCTCCTTGCGAAGCTCGCGGCGCGTGGCCGCGAGGATGCGCACGTCGACCTGGCGGTACGTGTTCGATCCGACGCTCTTGATGCGCTGATCCGCGAGCGCGCGTAGGAGCTTCGGCTGCACCTCGAGCGGCAGCTCGCCGAGCTCGTCGAGGAAGACGGTGCCCCCCGTCGCCTCGACGAACGGCGAGATGCGCTTCTCGACCGCGCCCGTGAACGAGCCGCGCTCGTGACCGAAGAGCGTGCTCTCTGCGAGCGACGCCGGGATCGCGCCGCAGTCGATGACCACGAACGGCCCCTTCGCGCGCGTGCTCGCGTCGTGGATCGCCTGCGCGACGAGCTCCTTGCCCGTGCCGGTCTCGCCGCCGATGAGGACGGAGATGTCCGTCGGCGCGATGAGCGCGAGCTTGTCGAAGATCGCGCGCATCTCGGGCGTGGAGCCGACGAGGCGCCCGAACTGATTGCGGACGGTCGCGACGTGCTCTTCGGGGCGCTTCGGCGTGAACGAGAGCTTCGTGTCGCCGCAGCGGATGAGCGCGGGCTTCGTGAGGTACGCGTCGTGGACGCGGTGCTCGCCGAGGAACGTGCCGTTGCGGGAGTCGAGATCGCGGAGGTGAACGCCGAGGTCGGTCGCGATGAGCTCTGCGTGGACTTTGCTGACTTGCTTGTCGTCGAGGACGATCGTGCAGCCGGCGGTACGGCCGATGGTGCAGGGATCGGTGCCGATGGTGATGCGCGTGGACTTCGCGCCGACGATTTCGAGGGTGCCGCCGCGGACCTCGAGGCGGCTGCGGCCGATGACCGTGGAGTCCACGGATCGAGGAGTAGCATGCGGCTGCGCGCGGGTGGAAACGGGCGCTCCATGCTCCTACGTGCGGAACCGAAACAATCATGCTTCCGGGAAGACAGTCTCCGCGAAGCTCTGCACGACTTTCTCGATCTCTTCCTCCGACGGGGCTGCGCGACCCACGAGATCACGGAAGATGCGCGATGCCTGGATGGGACCGTCGGCGAGTGGCGAGGCGAACAGAGTCCGCAGCTGCCGGCCGGCCGTCGCGATCCACTTGCGCCACTCAGCGCTCTCGTTTGCTGCGCGGACGACGAGCGCCCGATCCCACTCCCTTAGAACCCACCATATCGACCTCCTCGTGGATTCACTGCGTTTGGAAGAACAAGAAAGCGCCACCCGACGCGATCTGCGCGCGTGTGACGCGCGGAACGACTCGGACGGATGCAGCGTCGGTCGCGACCAATCTCGACTTGGTCGGAGGAGAAGCGGCATCGACCGCCACCGATGTGAGATCGAATGCGATCGATCCGATATCGATGGCGACGAATGCCAGATTGGTTGAAGCCAATCGGAAGTCGGTCGCGACCGAAAATGCGGAGCCGCGGTACGAAACCGGTTCGTGCCGTCGTCGCCCTTCTACCTATGCGGCAAGGACTTTCGTCGTGAGACGCGCGAGACGCGCGGCGCTCGCCGATGATGACGGTCGCGATATCATCGGCTCGTTGATCGTGAGCGCACGCGAAGATCCGCCTGCGCATTATCCGCTCGGCGCCTCAGCCTGTGGCGAGTGCGCGAATCGCCTCGATGACCCGTTCGCGATGTTCTTCGTCCCCTCGAATGTGAGCGTCGACGAGATCGCCGATGTACGAGAGATCGATCGCGTGCTTCTCGAACGCTTTCCTCCAAAGCTCCGCGATCTCCGCGTCGATTCCCCCGTCGCGCACTTCTTCGACGAGTCCGGACACCTCGACGGCGAGAGCAACGATGTCTTGCAGATCCTGCGCGTAGAGGTCCTCGCCGCGATCGAGAAACGCCTCGAGCTTCAGCGCGAGGAAGTAGGGCGGCGATACTGCCCTGACGAGCATGCCGTCGCCGAGGTCGTACTCGCGGGTATGGATCGCGGCACGCCGAAAGAGCTCGGTCGTGGGCACGTTGTGCCTCTCGGGCGACATCACGTCGACTTCGACGTCTGTCGTTGCGATCGCGTAACGGCAGTTCTCGTGCGCCGCGAGTGTCACATAGTTCCCCGGCGGATCGCGATCATGGAGCCGACTCGCGTACGTGTGGATGTGCGTGTCCGGCGTCCCGCCCCTCGGCGAGAACCCGAAGACCTCAATCACGAGCGCCCAGTCTTCGGGAGACCGGAAGACGGAGAGCCGTGTCGCGGCGAGGTATACGTACCCGTTGTCGAGCATCGGAAACGTAAAAGCGCCCTCCGGGCGATTCTTCGCAACCTGTTCGCGCACGCTCCGATGATCTCCACTGAGAAGCGAGAGGACCATGCCGGATCTGACCGACGGCGAATCGACAGAGATGAAGGGCTCCGGGGCGAAGCCGTACGTGCTTCGCAACACCGGCGGCGTCTACTCGTGCTCGTGCCCGGCGTGGCGCAACCAGTCGATCGCCATCGAGCAGCGGACATGCAAGCACCTGAAGAAGCTGCGCGGCGACGCGGCGGAAGCTGCGCGCGTCGGCGCGAGCGCCGCGCCCGTGAAGGCTCCGCGCGCGACGAAGTCACCAGGAAAGGCCGACGCAGGCGCCGAGGGCGAGGAAGAAGCGGACGCCAAGGCCGTCCCGCCGCTCCTCCTCGCGCACTCATGGCAGAACGACATCGATCTCACCGGCTGGTGGATGAGCGAGAAGCTCGACGGCGTCCGCGCGTACTGGGACGGCACGCGCTTCCTCTCGCGCCTCGGCAATCCGTTCCACGCGCCGGAGTGGTTCGTCGAAGGTCTGCCGGCGACGCCGCTCGACGGCGAGCTGTGGGGCGGACGGAAGAAGTTTCAGCGCACGGTGAGCGTCGCGCGCCGTCAGGACAAGAGCGACCAGTGGAAGGAGCTCACGTACGTCGTCTTCGATGCGCCGGCTATGGACGCGCCCTTCGAGGAGCGGCTCGCGTTCGCGCGGGCGGCCACCGAATCCAAGAAGCCGCCGTACGCGCGGCACCACGAGCACGTGCGCTGCGAAGGCGTCGCGCACCTGCGCGCGGAGCTCGCGCGCGTCGAGGCGCTCGGCGGCGAAGGTCTCATGCTGCGCGAGCCCGGATCGCGCTACGAGGTCGGTCGCTCGTCGACGCTGCTCAAGGTGAAGACGTTCCGCGACGACGACGCGCGCGTCGTGCAGCATTTGCCCGGAGAAGGACGACACAAAGGTCGGCTGGGCGCGCTCCTCGTCGAGATGCGCGACGGGACGCGGTTCTCGGTGGGGACGGGATTCTCGGATGCTGAGCGGCGCGCGCCGCCGGCGATCGGGAGCGTCGTGACGTTTCGGTATCAGGAGCTCTCGGACGGCGGGGTGCCGCGGTTTCCGACGTACGTTGGCGTGCGCGACGACGTCGTGCTCGCAGCGCGAAAGGACGACGCGTGAACCTCACCGCCGAACACGTGCTCGCGCTCGCGCCCGATCCGAGCGCCGCGTCGGCCGCGCGTAAGCTCGGCGTCGCGAAGCCGTGGAAGAACCTCGGGCGCAGCGAGCGGGCGATGTGGGGTGAGTGCTCCCGAGAGTCGGTGCATGACTACTCGTCGAGAGCGGGCCGCGAGCAAGTCGGGTGTGTTTCGGCATCCGACGCGCGCGCGGCGAAGCATCCCGACCGCGCGTTGCTGCAGACGAAAAGGACGCCGTTCGCGACGTGCGACTCGATGCTGACAAGGTCCCAGGCGGCGTCGGGTGATTCCTCGAATAGTTCGACAAGCGCAACAAGCACCGCAACGTCCAACGCGCGCAGCCGCGCATGCTCCAGCCGAGCACCGTAGATCTCTCGCAGTTGGCGCGCCGGTACCGCGCGAGGGGAACATGCAACGCCCACGTCATCGGCGCGCAACGCTTCCAAGAGGATTGCGACGGCGCCGGAGAATCGCGGGTCGGTGAGCGCGTCGAGCGCCATTCGCACCCTGTCAGCACTCCACGCTTGGTCTTGGCTCACGGTGCAATCCTCGTATTTCGGCGCTCGTGTGTCACCCCCGGCGCGCCGCGCCCGGATGAAGGTCGAGAACTCACGCTTCGGAGCGACGAGCGATTCCTCATGCTGGCATCTCCACTTCGTTCCGCTCGGGATGCCCTCGACGGTGTTCCCGTCCTCGATGACGTTCCCGCATCGAAGAAGATACGTTGCATAGGGGCGTCGAGGGGGTCGAACGCAGACAGACGATCGGATGCAGACGGGTCGATTTCGCGCGCTCGCGGCGGCGCAGGCGCCGCCTTCCGCGCGGGAAGTTGGTGTGATCGCGCGCCGGGAAATGGCTCTCGCCGTCGCGCGGAAATCGTTGTCCCCGCAGCGCGCATGATCGATGCTCCGCCGCCGTGCGCTACGAGCCCCTGCCTTCGTTCGGAGACGCTTTCGATCTCCGCGTGACACTCCTCCACATCGAGCCCGTCGTTTGGCGGCGCGTCCGCATCCCCGCGCACGCGACCCTCGGCGATCTCCACGACGGCCTGCAGATCGCGTTCGGCTGGAAGAACTGCCACCTGCACGACTTTCAAATCGCCGACGTGCGCTTCGCCATGTCCGACGTCGAAGACGAGCTCTTCAGTGTCGACGAACGCGCCGCGCCGCTCGGTGCCGTCACACGCGCCGGCAAGAAGTTCGTCTACCGCTACGACTACGGCGACGACTGGGAACACGAGGTCTCCGTCGAGCGCATGAGCGAAGGCGGCGACGAGGTCACCTGCACCGACGGCGCCCGCGCCTGTCCGCCCGAGGACTGCGGCGGCCCGCCCGGATACGAACGACTCCTCGAGGTCCTCGCAGACCCCGACGACGAAGAGCACGCGGACATGAAAGTGTGGGTCGGACGAAAGTTCGACCCAGAGAAGTTCGACGCGTCGGCGGTGAACAAGAAGCTCGCCACGCTCTCGAAACGACTCGCGCGAAGGCGGGCGTAGATTGCGCTCATCGAGTCCCCGCGCCGCGCGGCCGCGCGCTCCCTGAATGCCGTCATGACGGCGACGTACTTTCTCGTCGGCCGCGCGATCGTCGAGCACGAGCAGAGGGGAACGAAGCGCGCCGCCTACGGAGAGCAGCTTCTCGAACGGCTCTCTGCCGATCCCTCGACGCGCTTCGGTCGCGGTCTCTCGCCGTTGAACCTCGGCGCGATGCGCACGTTCTACCCCGCCTATGCCGGCGACATTCACAGACGCCGTCTAAGAAATCCGCCAGAGCAATTCCGCAGACGGCGTCTGAAGAATCCGAGGTCGCCTCTCTCGCGTCGCGGCTGCCTCTCCCTTGGTCGCACTACGTTCTGCTCGTGCGGCGTGCGCGCTCAGCAGAGGCGCACGCCTTCTACGAAGCGGAGGCCATCCGCGGTGGCTGGACGGTGCGACAACTCCACCGCCAGATCGACACCCAGTTCTACGAACGCACTGCACTCTCGAAGAACAAGACGGCGACGTCATGCTCGCGATCGGGGATAGCCCGTACGAGGTCGCCATCGACTGGCGAGACACGTGCGGGGACGTCGCCGCGGTCGCAGCGTGAAACCGGAGTGGGCTCCGCCTCACTCGATCGGCGATACCATCGCCCCAACATGCCCGACGACCTCATCGATTGCCTTCGACGCGCCAACGAAGATCCGATGACACGCACGGACATGGCGAGCACCTCATGTCCTTCGCACCATGCACCCGTGAACAGCGCTCTTCTCGCTGCGGAGGAGGCTCGCCTCGGATTCGATCTGCCCGAGTCGCTGCGCCGCCTGTACCGCGACGTCGGCAACGGCGGCTTCGGCCCGGGCTACGGGCTGTATGGACTCAAGGGTGGCCACGCCGACGAAGGACGCACGCTCGTCGAGACGTACGAGATGTTCGTATCGGACAGCAGCTGGCCACGCGAGCTCGTTCCCATCGTGGACTGGGGCTGCGCGACTTGGTCGTGCATCGATCGCTCGAGCGCGGCGGCGATGATCGTCAACGCGACCTCCCCGACGATCGCCGAGACGGACCAACCACTCGACAATTGGCTCCGCGCATGGCTGGACGGCGCGCCGCTCGAAGAGGACATGTTCGAACCGAGCACGCAGAGCGCGACGAGCCGCAACCCGTTCACCGGAGCGCCGATGATCCTCCTCAGTCGTGGTCTCCTGCGAGGACGCCGTCGGCCTTGGTCCCCGGAACTGAGCAGTAGCGAGCGGACCATGTCAGACGAGCTCGATGTCAACGCCACGCTTCGATTGCTCCCCGGCGATCCGTCCGGTTGGCCCGACCTGATCCACGCGATGCCCTCCGCGGACGCCGCACGCGTCGTCAGGGCGTTGCGCGACGCGTGGATCGACAACCACCTCGCGCCAAGCGTCTGGGCATCCGTCACCGGTCGCAAGCTCGATCGCACTCTGGTTGATCGCGAGATCGGTGCGGTGTTCGCCGCGCTCGACCGCCGCGGAATAGCGCCCGTCCCCCAATGGCTCGAACGGGGCGCAAGCAGCGAGACCGACGTACGCCGCTGGTGCGGGATAACGGAGTGGCTGCTCATGTCGCAGGACGAGGATCTCCTCTTGATGAGCGACGAGTGGATGGTCCCTCTGTTGGAAGAAGCCTCTGCGGACTGCACGAAGAGGACCTACGCGCTCGGCATCGTCGCGCACCACACGCGGGACAGCGCGCATCATGCCCTGTGGGATGGGGCACCGAGTCTCGTGACGACATTGGGGCGCTTTGGCGATTGGCTGCCTGCTGCGCGTCAAGCGAGGGCGCCCGAGCTCGTGGCCTACCTCGAACGACTTGCTGGCTATGCGCGACCGACGCGAGTCACCGAGGCGGACGCACGAAGGCGGGTTTTGGATCTTCGTCGGTGTGCGTCGCGCGACGAGATCGACCCTGACCTGGTGCGCCGTGGCGACGAGTGGGTTGCGCGTTTCGATCGAGGGAACGCGATCGCCAGCGACCTGCGCATCCATGCGGGGAGTGGCAAGATGCGTGGGCGAGAGCACGAGAAGAAACGGCGCTGACCCAACCTCGGCCCGAGCTTCCGTTCAAGATTCGCGTTGGGCGTGAACACGGGAGCCGTCTCGTGATGGGCGTGTCCGATTCTTTGTGTAACTGGACTCAGGCAGGCAGTCGGTCTTCGAAGAGAATGGTCGAAGGGTCGGTTCGCTTCTCCGGCTCATGGCAGGTTCTCGTTCGGCCGCGGTGGTGATGCGCAGCCCGCAAAGCAGACCGCTGGCTTCACGCTCACGATCGCCATCCGACGACCATCGAGCTCGAACGTCGCTGCGCCCGCGACGTCTTCGTTCGCTTCGTCGCTGTCGACGGGCACGGCGACGAGGCAGTTTCGAAGATCACCCGGCGCGCGCCGCTTGCAAGTGGCTGGAGGTGCTGCAACCGCGGCACCTTCGCTGCTCGTGTCCTTGTTCATGACCTATCTATCGGGCTGCTCGCCGCGGAAGTTGCGAACTTTGTCGCGTTGGTCGCGCCGTCAACTCCGTGGTTCAATGCACCCGTGCGCGACCCGCTCGAAGCCGGAACGGTCGTCGCCGGGCGCTACCGCCTCGATCGGCTTCTTGGCGAAGGCGGCATGGGGACCGTCTGGGCGGCGACCCACGTCGTCACGCGAAAGGCCGTCGCGCTCAAGTTCTTGAAGCCGGCGTATGCGGCGCGGAAGGAGGTGCGTCAGCGCTTCCTCCGCGAAGCACGCGCGGCCTGCGCCGTTCGTCACCCGAACGTCGTGCAGATCCACGATGTCCTCGAGCTCGAGGACGGCATGCCCGCGATGGTGATGGATCTGCTCCACGGCGAATCGCTCGGCGAACGCCTCGAGCGCGAGCACGCGTTGCCGCTCGTCGAGGTCGCGCGGGTCATGCTGCCGGTCGTCTCCGCGGTCGGTACGGCGCACTCCCTCGGCATCGTCCACCGCGATCTCAAGCCGGACAACCTGTTCCTGGTGCGCGAGCCCGACGAGTCGATCACTGTGAAGGTCCTCGATTTCGGGATCGCGAAGCTCACGGCGACGGAGGGCGAAGCGGCCGAGACGGGAGCGCTCACGAAAACCGGATCCGTGCTCGGCACGCCGTACTACATGTCGCCGGAACAAGCTTTCGGCGAGAAGGATCTCGACCATCGCTCGGACGTTTGGGCGATCGGGATCATTCTCTACGAGTGCCTCACCGGAGAACGTCCGACGGCGGGCGAGAACCTCGGTCAGATCTTCAAGGCGATCACGACGGGCGGGATCGTGCCGCTCGAGCGCGTCGCCCCAAACCTCCCCGCCGACGTCTCCTCGCTCGTCACGCGTATGCTCTCGCGGGACCGCGCCCAACGGCCAGATCTCCGCGAGGTGCGCGAGACGTTACAGAAGCACAGCGGAGCGCATGCCGCTTCGTTCGGTCCGCCCGCGGTCGTCATCATCACGCGGGGAGGAGGGCCCGACTCGCGGCCCGTCTCATCGGGTCAGGTTGTGAACCAGCTTCTGGCCGGGCTGGTCGATTCGAATGCGAACACCACGACGCGCGGGACCGTCGCGGAGAGCGCCGCGAGCCAGCCCGTGCAGACCCGCAGGCGCAACGTTCCGCTGATCGTAGCCGTGGGCGTGATCGCGATCGGCGGCGCGGCGGTCGGCGCGTGGCGGATCGCGGCGCGTCAGGCGACGACCGCTGCCGCCATCGCGGCGACACAGGATGCCGCCGCCGGTGCTGGAGTCGCTTCGTCACCGACGGACCCCGAACCATCCGCGGCACCTCCATCGACCGCAAGCGCGTCCGCGACCCCATCGGCGTCGATTTCGTCCAAGCCGCTCGCCTCCGCCCGTCCCGGCGCACGGATGGACGCCGGCCAGGGCGTCGCGCCCGTCACGAGCGCGCAGAAGCCGGCGACTTCGGCCGCCGGTCCCGCGGGACTGGCCGACAAGCCTCCCTTCTAATAGGAATGCGAGCGATGGGTCTGCGTGCTCTCGCCGTCGCGCTCTTTCTGCTCGGTTCGCTGAGCGGAGGAGCGGCGCGCGCAGCGGATCCGCCGAAGGCCGAAGACCCCGTCGTGTCGCAAGCGCGCGACGAGTTCGTGCAAGGAACCGATCTCGCGAAGAAAGCACGATGGTCGGAAGCGCTCGCGCTCTTCGAGCACTCCGCGCGCCTACGGCCTCACCCCACGACAACGTACAACGTCGGCGTGTGCAAGCGCGTCCTCGGCGCGTACACGCAGGCGCGCGATCTCTTCGAAGACGCGCTCCGCACGACGGACGGCGCGGTGTTCCCCGAGAGCCTCGCCACGGAGGCGCGAGGGTACGTAGCGGAGATCGATCGCGTGCTCGCACGCGTCACGATCACGATCGATCCGCCGAACGCCGGAATCGCGATCGACGGTCGTCCGCTTCGCCCGTCGGCAACAGCGGCGATACCGGTCGCGCTCGTGGCGGGTGTCCTGCCTCCAGGCCCCGGGATCGCGCCTCCCGCTGCGACGTTCGAGGTGCTCCTCGATCCGGGAACGCACGTCCTCACCCTCTCGCGCAAAGGTTACACGGATGTCCTCGTCACGAAGACCTTCGCGCCCGGCGCGCGCGAGCGTACGACGCTGAACCTCGCGCTCCTCCCGGCGACCCTCCACATTTCGTCGAACCTCGCGGGGACGGTAGTAACGGTGAACGGCGCCGACGTCGGCGTCGCGCCGATCGATGTGTCGCGCCCAGCGGGCTCCTACAGGATTGTCGCCAAGCGTGACGGCTTCGCGACATACGAAGCGCAGGTCAACGTGCTCGCCGGAGAGGAGACCGACTTTCGCGCGACGATGGTCGCCGAGAAGGTGCCGGTCACGAAGCGATGGTGGTTCTGGACGGGAGCGGCCGCCGTGATCGCGGGCGGCGTCGCGATCACGTATGCGCTCACGCGCAACCCGCAGCCGCCGGCGTACGACAGCGGCACGGCGAAGTGGCTCGTGACGCCGCAGGGTCGACCGTTCGTCGCTTGGTGATCAGTTGCACTCGACGGGGCAGCGCGTCGTCCCGCAGAGATCTTGTGCGGCGAACGCCGTGCGCGCCGCGGGGAATCGCGCGTAACACGCATCGATGCACGTCGGCGCGTTGCGGCACGCGACGAAGCATTGCTGGAGCAAGTAGCAGTCGGGGGATTCTTGGCATCCGACGTATGCGTCGCGGCACTCGCGCAAGAAGCAACGTAGGCACGGGCTGAGCGGGCCGCACGGCTCGCCGCATCGGGCGGTCACGCACGCGATCCGTGAGACGAAATCGCGCACGCCGGCGTCGTGCGAATCGGCGCACGTCTGCGAGCAGTTCGGATTGCCGCCGTCTCCGACGCACGCGAGGTAGCAGTCGAGGTACGGGTTGCAGTCGGGGTTGTCGCGGCACCGCTGCTGGCTCATGCAG
This sequence comes from Polyangiales bacterium, assembly GCA_038209335.1. Taxonomy (GTDB): domain Bacteria; phylum Myxococcota_A; class Polyangia; order Polyangiales; family Polyangiaceae; genus JBBQXV01. The sequence goes on from JBBQXV010000069.1 coordinate 26,756, forward strand.
CAGCGTTCGTCCTCGCATTGGTGACAGACGTTAGGGTCGGACGACGGCGAGCAGATCTGATTCAGAAGCGGATCGCGCGAGCCGCCGTCACCCACCGAAGTAGCGCACGCTGGACAAGCGGCTCCGGCCACGGCAGCCCGGCATCGCGCGAGATCGGTCTTCGCCCCCTCCGCCGCGCTTCCGGTCGGCGCCGGGCACGCGGCTGCGCACGTCGTATCGGCGTCGCCCCCCGCGACGGGACACCGTTCGAGGCACTCGAGATACGCAGCGCATGTCGGTTCGGCCGTGCACGCGGCGCGCTCGAAACTGCACTGTCGCGCGACGCACTGCCCGCACTCGCTCGCGCCGTAACCCGTGTCACTCGGCGGTGCGTGCGCTTCGAAGCTCGCGTCGCGCGATACGACCGCGGTCGCGTCGTTCGTGCTGCACGCGCTGGCGCTCGCGAGCGCGGCGACAGCGAGCAGCCGCACGACGAACGATCCGACCTGATTCATGTGCGGCCGAGCGTAGCCCGCGAATGTTCGTCGGGCGAGGTGTGGTAGACGATCGCCATGCGGTGGCCCATGGCGATGCGGAGCACGCTGCTCGCAGCTTCGTTTGCCGCGGCGTCGTGCAGCTCGACGGCTCCCGCGCGACCGCAGCTCCTCATCGTCGTCGACACGGACGTGCCGGTCGTTGGCCAGATCGCGTCGCGGCCTGAGCTCTCGCTCGACGCGGCGATCGACACGGTTCGCATCGACGTGATCCGCGCGGACGGATCGACCTACGACTTCCGCGACATCGTCGCGCCCGATGCGCGCGACTGGCCGTTCACCTTCGGCGTTACCTCGTCGGAGGCCACGAACATCGGTATCGTTCAGCTCCGCATCCGCGGCTTCCGCGCGAGCCTCGCGAAGCCGGGTCAGCTGAATGGCACCGCGACGCTGGAGCCCGCGCGTGAGGTCGCCATCGACCGTGTCGTCGTGATCCCGCTTCCGGAGTCGGGTATCGACGTCGTGCGCGTCGTGCTGCGCGGGGATTGCCTCGGCCTCCCCGCGTCGTTCCTCTATTCGCAATCGACGTGCATCGACGGCGCGCGCATCGCAGGCGATCCATCGGATGGAGTCGCTCGCCGATCGCCGATTCCCGCGACCGAAGCCGGGACATGGGCCGGCGCGCGTGAAGCTCCGTGCGCGTCGGACGCGCCCGACGGCCAAGTCTGCATTCCCGGCGGGTACACGCTCATGGGCGATCCTGACCTTGCTGGTTACTTCACGGCGATCGAGGATCCGACTCCGCTCCGGCCCGTGATCGTGTCGCCGTTCTTCCTCGACAAGGCCGAGATGACGGTGCGTCGATTCCGCGATCTCGTGAACCAGAAAGCGATCAAAGGGCTCCTCCCGGGTCCGTATCAGGCGAGCGATCCGGTCAATCGCTTCTGCACGTGGCTCGGTCCGAACGACGCGCTCCCGCTGACCTGCGTGACGTGGGCGACCGCGGGCGAGGCGTGCCGCGCGCTCGGCGGCGCGCTGCCGAGCGAAGCGCAGTGGGAGCACGCGGCGCGAGGTCGCGGACAGCGTCGTGCGTTTCCATGGGGCGGCGAGGATCCGACATGCTGCATCGCGAGCGTCTCGCGCGACACCGGCTTCGGATTGAACGCTTGCACCGGCGTCGGTCTTGAACCTGTCGGTTCGCATCAGGGATCGTCGAGCTGCGCGGCGGCCGACGTGTCTCGCGACGGCGTCCTCGACATGGGCGGCGGCGTCCGCGAGCTCACCCTCGACGCGATGCGCGGCTACGCCGATCCGTGTCGCGGCGGCGCGGGCGTTCAGACGGATCCGACTTGCGCAATCGACGGCGCGAAAATTTACGCCGCGCGCGGCGGCGACTGGTCGTCCGGCCCCGCGCTCGCACACAGCGCGTTTCGGTTCGTTTGGAGCGGAGCGACGGTGGCAACGGGCTTTCGATGCGCGTACCCGGCGGTGCCACAGTGAACCTCCGTCCTCTTGGGTTCTTCGTCGTGACCTCCGTCGCCTGGTCGTGTGGCGGCGCCGACGCCCGACCGCAATGGACGGTCACGATCGCGACGGACGCTCCGGTGCCTCAGTTCGGCGATCGTCTACTCGTCGAGGTGCTCGATGGCGGCGGTATCGCTTGCGCGGGTTGTCGTCGAGAGCTCGGAGTCGCCGACGCCTCGCAGTGGCCCGTGTCTTTCGGGATCACGCCGCCCGCGCAAGGCTCCACGCACGTTCGCGTGCGCCTTTACCGCGCGGCGATCACGGGCGGCGACGGACTCCCTGCAGGCTCCGCGCTGATCGACGCGCTCGGCTTTCTGCCGCCGCCGTCCGGCGTGACTCCTCTCGTGATCGTCCTGGCGATGGATTGCTTCGGCATTCCGAGCGATCCGATCGGCCACACGACCTGCGATCCCACGACGAAGGCGCCTTCCGCGGAGCCAACGCTGCAAGCTCCAGGAGCGATCGCGACCCCGTCGAGCTGGTCACCGGCGCAGCCCGTCCCGTGCGCGAGCGACGTCCCCAATGGCATGAAGTGCATTCCTGGCGGCGTCTTCTTGCTTGGCGACAACCGCGCATCGGTCGCCGCTCCGTCCCTGCCAGAGCGCCTCGTTCAGCTCAGTCCGTTCGCGCTCGATGCGGACGAGCTCACGGTCGGCGCGTTCCGCGCGCTCGTCGCGCGTCATCCGCTCTCGTCGCGGCCCGTTTCGCACAATCCGGATCCGCTTCAGCGCAACGCGGGATGCACGTACATCGCCGACTCCGACACGAGCAACGACGCGCTCCCGCTCAACTGCGTCTCGTTCTCGCTCGCTACTGACGTGTGCACCGCGCTCGGCAAGCGATTGCCGACGGAGGCCGAGTGGGAGTTTGCGGCGGGCAACACCACCGACGAGAGCGCGTTCGCGTGGGGATCGGACGACGATATTTGCGGCCACTCCGTGTCGGCCGTTGGACGGTCGGGACTCGAGACCGCGACCAGCGCGAACTACGAAGAGTGGAGTAACTGCCGCGTGCGCAGCGGCGGCGCGGTCGTGCCGTGGGGGCCCGTCGCAGGAGGAAACCCGCTCGACGTCACGAAGCTCGGAGTCCGGAACCTCGGCGCGAACGTCGCCGAGTGGGTCGCGGACCACTACGCGCTCTACACCGACGCTTGCTGGACGCCGATGAGCGGGCAGCTGCTTCAGGATCCGCGTTGCGATTCGCCGTCGATGCCGCAGCTCGCGCAGCAGTCGATCCGCGGGGGATCGTGGGGGACCGCGCCGCCGGAGACGAGAGCTAGCAACCGGAACGCGACCGTCGGACGCGGCGGGAATCCGTACATCGGGGTACGTTGCGCGGTGTCGATGAAGTAGGCGGCGGCGTTCGACGGCGCGACCGACGCGGGAACGTCGTCGCGTTCGATCTCCGCGGGCGTCCCCGCGTTGACGAGCTGCCCGATTGCGTCCTCCTCTTCGATCTACCGAGTCGATCGATCCCAAAGCGATGCATCCCCCCACGTGCAGATGACGAACCAGGTGAACCCGCCCGTGTCGAGTGCGACAGCGAGGAGCCCCAGGGTCGCGCAAATGCTCGACCCAAACCCAAGCACCGCACCGACGACAACCAACGCCGTCCCTACGATCGGCACCACCGAAACATTCCTATAACCCTCGCGCGATCCGTTAGCCCGGAGGTAAAGACGCTCGCGCAGGAACGACAGATGGAAGTTGAGCGCGGCGATCGCAAGCGCCGCGAGCGTCACGGCCAGGCCGAGACGGCGACTCTCGCTCCCCCGCGTCACGCCATGGACCAGCGAGGCGACGAGGGGAGCGACGGGAGCGGCGGCGACAAGGAAGCCGATTCCGCGACGGATGTAGCTGGTTCGCTTCAAGGCGATCTCGATCTGCGCGCAGCGGCGATGGTTGAATCTGGACGCCTCTCGTCAAGCAAGGCATCGCGCCGAAGATTCCCGGCCACGTCCGCTCAGATACAGCTGACGCACCGGTTAGTCGCGGCGGCCGCCGTCGGCAAACGCCTCTTCCACTGGCCCACCATCGAGAAGGATGAAGACCGCGTAGTCGAAGCGTTCGAGGAAGGTGCTCAATCTGCCTTGGTCCGCAGCGGTGATGAGTTCGTTGCGCCGCAGCATGCCTTCCGGCTCCAACGCCCACAGTCGGCCCAGATAGGAGATCGCCCACAGCGCCGACACGAGAGCGCGCGACGGATTCTCGACGGAGACTTTCGACGCCGCTGCGCGAAGTGCTGCCATCACGTCGTCGAGCGTCTCGACGCGAAGGCCACGATACGGCCGGAGCATCTCGAGAAACCCTTCCCTGTCCGGCTCAGCATGAAAGATGAGACGCTGCACTCCTTCATCGGGTGTCATCGGTGCGGCTCCTGACCGATCGATCGCGCGCATGCTCGTCGCGAACCGTTGCGTAATCCCATGTATCCACGTCGACGCCGACTCGCGCGCTCCCGGCTCTGAACTGCGCCGCGCTGCGCGTCGCGGGACCAAACGAACCGAAGATGGCCTCGACGAAGCGGATGGACTCCTCGATCGACATCATCGCGATCGAGTCTACGGCAGACCGCGTACGCCGCGATCGCCCGCGGCGAGATCCCCGGCGCGCGTCGCATCGGCGGAGTGATCCGCATCTCGCGCGACGCGGTCCTCGCTTGGCTCGCGCAAGGGCAGAGGGCAGGGCGATGAGCGCTTCGTCCCGAGCGCCCGCGCGCTGGACCAACCTCCGCGACGCCGCCGCGTTCCTCGACCTTACTGCAGCGCGCCGCCGTGCTACTGGATCAGCGTCCTCACCCCCGCGGTCGTCGTGGCCTGAAAGGCACGCCATGACGATTCGCAAAGTGACGCGGAGCGGAGAGCTCCGGCTGATCATTGACATCCTGTACCGAACACCTGACGGCGACCGGAAGCGCTACCGGCGCGACGCTCAGGTGCAGACCATGACAGCGGCGCGACAGGAGGAGTTCCGTCTCATCCGACACCTCGTTCTGCACGCCGCACCCGAAACACCAACCGTGACCGCGGAGCCCATCGGCGACACGTGCGAAGGCCCAACGTTCGAGGACAGCGTCAAGCGCTTCCGCGAGACGAAGCTCATCTCGAACGAAGCTCCTCGCGATCGACCGCGCGCTGTTGGCCGATCTCGATGCCGATCTCGTAGCGCAAGGACTCAAGTCGTCGACGCGGCGGAACATCCACTGCGTTCTACGTTCCGTCCTTCGCTGCGCTGTCGATCTCGGGCTCATCGAAGAGATGCCTCGTCTTCCTCGTCTCCCAAAGGTAGGCCGCACCGTCGTGAAGGTGCTGAAGCTCGAAGAGGTCGGAAAGATCTTCGAGCACGCCGCGAACCGAGAAGCGCGTCTCGCGTTCGCGTTCGCCGCGTACGCCGGGCTTCGTGCCGGCGAAGTGCGCCGGTTGCGATGGACCGACGTCGACCTCGAAGAGGCGACGATCACAATCCGTCGCGCGATCTGCCGCGGAGAAGAAGCACCCCCGAAGTCGGGGCATCAGCGCGTCATCCCGATCGCGGCGACGCTGATGACGCTCCTTAAGAGGGCGGAGCAGCAACCCCACTCTCCGTGGGGGCCCGTTGCTCCGTCATCGCGCGGCGGTGTGTGGGCCGAGTTCGGCCTCCGCTCCGCCTTCCGCGAGGCAGCGGCGAAGGCGAGCATCAGCGGGTGGTCGTTCCACTCGCTGCGGCACTTCTTCGTCTCGGAGCTGTTCCGGCAGGGCGCCTCGGCGCCGACAGTTCAAGCTCTCGCGGGACACTGCCACTTGAGCGTCACCCAGCGCTACGCTCACACGCACGAGGCGGACCTCAAGGCCGCCATCGCGAGGCTCCGTGGCAATAGCGTGGAAACGGAGGAAACCGTGGTGATCGCCGAGGAGAAGAAAAAGAGGAAGAAGCAGAATCAGTAGAAGTACTTGGAGGAGTGGCCGAGTGGTCGAAGGCAGCGGTTTTGAAAACCGCCGATGTCG
>JBBQXV010000070.1:0-32710 GCA_038209335.1 Polyangiales bacterium
GTCGTAGCTCGCCTTCTGGAGGCGAACCGCGCGCGTCAGTGAATTCGGATCGAACATGGGCGCACACACGATGGAAGCACGAGATCCGGACAGGCTCGAACGCGAGAACGCGCGCGCGCCGGAGCGCGTCGATCGCTTCAAGGCAGCGCGGGCCTCACGCGTTGCTCGAGCAAAGCGACGAGCACCGGGTCCATGAAGTCGTAGTCGTCGCGGATCTCCAGGCAGACGATTCTCTTGTTGCGGAGGTGCTTGCCGAACTTCCGGCTCAGCATTCTCTGATGCCGCTTCTCCATCACGAAGATCAGCTCGGCCCACTCCACGAGCTCTGGCCAGGCAGAGGCGCAAAGGGTGAGCTGACGCGGAACGTCGACGCGGTCTCGGTCAGGCGAGGTGAACACGTTCCCCGCACTTGGCGTGACACCGGACGAGAAAGCGGCGACGCTGTGAGAAGGGGGAGCGCCAGGCAAGGTGAAGTCGAAGATCGCGTTGGGCGTTGCGATCGTGGTCGCTCTCGCCGTCGTCGCCCTCGTCGTGCGCGCGCGACGGTCGAGCACGCGCATCGTCTTCTGGCACATGGAGGACGAGCGAACGTCCGGAGATCTCTTCGCGACGTCCGGCTCCGGCGGGACGCCGAAGCGGTACTGCAAGACGAAGGGCGAGCGCATGGCGCCGCTCGCGTTCTCGCGCGACGGCGCGCGCCTCGCGTACGCCGAGACGGGTGGGCCGAGCGGTCCGTGGCGGCTTCACGTCGCGAACGGCGATGACTGCGAAGACGATCGCGTCGTCGCGACGAGCGATGCCTCGTCGTACGAACCGATCGCGCTCTCGCCCGACGGCGCGTGGCTCGCGTACGCCGCGTACGTGACGCGCCCGAACCTGCGCAAAGCGCGTCGCGCGCACGACGGTGGCGACCGCGAGATCTTCATCGTCGGCGACGGCGCGCCCATCCAGCTCTCGAACGACGACGCCGACGACGACTTTCCTGCGTGGTCGCCCGACGGCGCGCGCCTCGCGTTCGTGTCGGCGCGCGACGGCGATGGAGATCTCTATCTCGCCGACGTGGCTTCGCATCGGCTCACGCGCATCACGACCGGATCGCTCGTGCGGTTCGCGAGGATCGCGTGGTCGCCGGACGGGAGCGCGATCGCCATCGCGCGTGGGCCGGTCGATCAGCGCGACGTCGTCACGGTGTCCCCGACGGGCGAGCTTCGCACCGTCGCGACGCACGCGGCGATCAACGCGGCGCTGAAGCTCGATCGCTCGGACGTCGACACGCTCGCGTGGTCTCCGACCGGGACGCATCTGGTCGCGACGGTTTCGCGAATGTCGGGCGGCATGAGGACGACGATTTACCAGACGCGCGTCGTCTCGATCGCGCTCGACACCGGCGCGGTTGTGCTCCTCGTCGACGGTCAGGCGCGGTGCCCGGCGGTGTCGCCGGACGGGAAGACGGTGGCGATGTCGATGTCGCGTTCGATGCCAAACGACGAGATCATCGCCGGAGTGGCGATCGGCGGCGGCAACGCCGATTTGCTCGTGAAGACGGACGGATGTCCGACCTGGCTTTCGCCGCCGGCGCGCTGAGGGTCGCGCGTTTGTGCGCGCTGTGGCCCGTCCGCGGCATTAGCGTCCAGCGCGATCATGATCATCGCCTACGCCTACGCCGACGTCGACGTCGATGCCGTGCTCTCCGCGGCCGCCCGCTTCCACCACGACGCGATCGACATCTCGACGTCGAACGGCGGCAAGCGCATCACGTCGGCGTCGCGCGCTGTGACGACGAGCGTCGGGCGGCCTGCGATCGACTCGTAGATTTCGATCGTGCGGAGCACCGGATCGAGCAGCCACACATGCGCGACGCCGCTCGACGCGTAGAGCGGGAGCTTGAGCGTGCGATCGTCGGACGCGGTGCTCGGCGAGAGGACCTCGGCGCACCAGTCCGGCATGATCCGGATCGGGTTGTCGTCCGGAAGCTCCGGGTACTTGTCGGCGCGCCACCCCGCGAGATCGGGAACCGCGAGGCGGTCGCCGGGCAAACGGACTTCGAACTCTTGTCGAAGCCACCACGACTCGCCGCCGAGACGGCGATCGAACGGAGCGAGCGCGTGCTCGCAGTTCGCGAGCGTGTGATCGTGCGCCGTTCCCGGGCGCGACATCGTCGTGAGCACACCCGCGACGAGGATCTGTCCGGTGATCCCGTTCGGAAGCCGCTCGATCTCGTTGTAGAGCTCGTCGAACGTCGGCGTGCGCTTCGGCGGCGTAGACACGTTGGAGCATCGTAGCACCCAGAGCAGGCGGCCTGCCGCGCTGGAGCGAGCTGTTTTCTGCAGGAATCCGTGTCGCCCCGGCGACCCTGTCTTCGACCCGTTCACTCCGACTCATCAGCGTCCGACCCTGCGTCCGCATCGTCGCGGCGCAGGTGACGCCAATACCGATCGGGTCGTCGAGCGTGCGCGCGCGCGCGCGCGCGCAACTACTCGTAGATTTTCGCGGCGTATAGGAAGCCAGCGAACGTCTTCCACGACGGTGACTCGGGAAACCGGTGGACGCGCTCGTCGTTGGTGCCGAGCACGTCTTCCGCCCAACTCAGCCCGGCTTCTAGGAACTGCTCGATAGACGTGTTCTCCCAACCCTTGGCGCCGGAACCATACGGCGACGACGGCGACGCGCGTTCCAGCTCGATCTCGGCGCGTCGATCTTCTGCGAGGGCGCGAACGAACGCGAGGAACGTCGTGCGGTCGTTAACGGCGTCGAGAAGCCGCCGGAGATCAGGGTCGTGGGCCATGAGCGCGGAGTCTGAGGCCCTCGTCGGACGATCTCAACCCGGCTTCGACGCGCTAGACGAGAATTCTCGGACGACGAACTGTGAAGAGTGAAGTCCACGTCTATGCTGGCGCGATGTGGCTCGTCCGCGGCGTTACCGTCCAGCGCGCGACGCTCGATTTCAGCTCGTCGTCGGGCGGACATCGCGAGGTCACGCAGCTTCTCGCCGATGGCGTGCTCTTCGCAAACGCCATCGAGCTCACGGATTGGACTGGAGCGCGCGCCCAAGTGCTCGTTTGCGAATCGTGCGGCATCGAGCATTGCGCGCCAGGGGGATGGCTCGCGCCGCGCGCTGCAGGCGACCTCATGGTCTTCACGCCCGCCTTCGAGGACATGGGCAGCGGCGACTCGGAACGCGCCGAATACCGACCTCCGCCATACGTCGCGAACAAAGGCATTCCCGCTTTCTCGCGCGCGCTCTACGCGAGCTTCGCGGAGGTCTGCAACGAGCTCCCCAGCTTCGACGCGTTGCCACCGCTGTGCGGACGCGATCTCGCGTTGTGCCTTCAGCTCGAAGCGCCGGGCGCTGTGCTCGGGAGATTTCCCGCGCTACCGGAGCTAGAGGACGGGAAGGTCCTCGTGACCGCCGACGAAGACCGCCGCCTCGTGCGCTTGCTGAGCGAAACGCTTCACGCGATCGGCGCGTGCGACGCGGTTCGCATCGAGTGCGCTCGTCCGAATACGGCGACTATGCCGCTCTACGTGGATGCGCCGCGCGGCGCGCACGAATGGCGCGCGCTCGCGATGGAAGGACGCATCCCGAGGCTCTTGCCGATGCATGGTCATGTCGCGATACCGGCGAGCGAAGGTGCTGAGTCGCGATAGACCTATCGAGCGGGTCTTTCAGGGGTGGGGTTCACGATCTGTCCCGGGACAGCCACCGATCTGTCCGGGACACCCCTCAACGACCATTCTTCCGAGAGTTCGCGCCCGCCGCGGTTGGCCTTGCGTTTGCGATGGGCCGGCTCGATGCCCTCGCATGAGCACGAAGCCTTCGCCGAGCTCTTTCGCGCGCGGCCCGCGCTCGTGGTGCGGCTCCTCGGCGCGCTCGGCATCGAGGTCGGCGCGCCCGTCGTCGCGACCCTCGTCGAATCGACGTTCGCTGCGCCCGCGGCGGAGTACCACGCGGATGTCGTCGTGGAGCTGCGCGAGGCGACGGGCACGCTTCGACTGCTCGTCATCGTCGAGGTTCAGCTCACACGCGATCCGGAGAAGCGACGGAGTTGGCCCACGTACGAGGCCCTCGCGCACGCGCGTCACCGTGTCGACGCGTGCGTTCTCGTCGTGTCGCCGGATCCTGGCGTCGCGCGCTGGGCGTCCACGCCGGTGCGAATCGGTCCAAGCGGCTCGACGTTCGTTCCGCTCGTGCTCGGTCCGAGCGCGATTCCGGTCGTGTCCAACGCCGAAGAAGCGCGCGCGATGCCGGAGCTCGCCGTACTGTCGGCGGTCGCACATGGCAACGACCCCGACGGGGCGAGCGTCGCGCTCGCTGCGGTCCATGCCGTGAGCGGGCTGCATGAAGAGCAGACGAAGCTATACTTGGACCTGATGCTGGCCGCGCTCGACGCGGCCGCGCGACGCGCGTTGGAGGCTCTGATGGACATGGACAAGTACGAGTACAGAAGCGACTTCGCGCGGAAGTACGTCGCTCAGGGGAGGGCCGAGGGAAAAGCCGCCGGCATCGCCGAAGGGATCGCCAAGGCGCTGCTGCAGCTCCTTGCGGCGCGCGGCGTCGCGGTCTCCGACGCGCAGCGCGTAGAGGTGCTGGCGTGTCGCGATGTCGCAGCGCTCGAACGCTGGTTCGCGCGCGCGGTGACCGCGCGGACGATCGACGACGTGCTCGCGAAGGATTGATCGGCGATCACAAAACACCTCAGCGAGCGCCGGTCGCGCCGGACACGGTCGCCGTCGCGTCGGTCGGTGATTGTGCGGATGAGCCTCGGATCGATTGGTGAGGCGCCTCCCTGAATTCGCGTCTGCTAAGAACTGTGCGTGGGTTACGAGTTCTCCATCACGTCAGTCGACGGGCACTGGGCGCCACAGCTGGTCGCACCACGAATGTTCCTGGAACGCTTCGGCGACAGGTCGACGGGCAGCCCGTCCGTCACTTTCACCGCGCCGGACACATGCGAACTGCGAAGCGCGGCGACGGCGACTGGGATGCCTGACGCCATCGTGCAAATCGAACCGACCGGTTTCTACTTCTGCGACTACAGCCGCAGCACGCTGTCGCGAGTGCTGTTTTCGGAGCTCGTCAGCTATGCACTGGCGAGTTGCGACGGCGTCGTAGTTCGAGAACTGTGAAGCCCTACTCGATGCCGCTCGTCTCCATGAAGGCGCGACAGAAGCGTGCTCTTTCGGATCGTCCGCTTTGCTCCTCGGAGTCGGCGATGCGGAGGAGATCGCTCCGGAGCCCGGTCTTCTCCTCGAGCGTCATCGCATGCAGCGTTGCCGCCATCTGCTCGAGCTGCGCGACCGCTAGGTCTGCATCGACCGCGTCGCCGTCGGCAACGTCGAGAAAGTAGGCCAGGTCAACGAGCGCGCGCACGAGGGCGAGTGTGGACATCGCGACGATCTTAGCGCGCGTCGCCGCGGCGACCCGGTCTTCGACCCGTTCACTCGGACTCGTCCGCGTCCAACCCTGCGCCCGCATCGTCGCGGCGCAGGTCACGCCAATACCGATCGGGATCATCGAGCCTGCGCGCGCGCGCAACTATTCGTAGATTTTTGCGGCGTATAGGAAGCCAGCGAACGTCTTCCACGACGGCGGCTCACCCTCGCAACGATGGAGAGGTTCGCCATCGCGCTCGGCGTGAAGGTCAACATCACGTTCACGCCGACCGGCGAAGGGCCTACGAAGCCACCTCCGAGCCCTCGACAAAAGAAGAAGTCTCGGAAACGGTAGCCCTGTCAGCTCGCTTGCGGCGGCTCGTACATCCGGAGCACTGTCCCGTTCTTCGCGACGACTCGCACGGTCGTTCCATGAGCGCGTAGACGGCACGCGTACATGTTGGCTTCGTCCAGAGACGAGAACGTACGCTTGCCTTCGGCCCATGCGGGAGTCCACGCGCCGTTCTCAAAGTAGTCGAAATGCAGTGGGTAGAACGTTGCGTCGAAGACTTCGCGCATGTCCTGCTCGTTGGAGCACGCGAACGTCGCGACGTACTCCCCGGGCGTAAACGACTTCTTGTGTTCGCTCGGGAAAAATCGAGGGGGACAGTTCTCGAAATCTACATGGGCGAACGCCACACCGACACCTTCAGCTTCGTTCGCCAGTACGTTCGCCGCGTAGCGGCGAGACACGTTCAATTTCTCCGCGAGTTCGCGGACACGTTTCTTGTGCTTGTCAGTCATGATGACTTCGAGTTTCTAGGGTTGTTCGTTTGTGCGAGCCACTGACCCGCTTGGCCCCGTTTCCGAGGACGGCTGAAACGAATGAACAGCCACTGAACAGCGTGATGCCGAATTCCCCAGTGTCAAGAAGTCGGCCGCTTAGTTCCTAACGAGATTCGACGGTGCCGGTACGTTGCGGCGCTCGAACGGTGGTTCGCGCGCGCGCTCACTGCGCTGACGATCGACGACGTGCTCGCGAAGGATTGATCGGGGCGCGACTCCGCGAGCGTGGACCGCCTGAGTCCGGAGACCTGCGGACCTTGCGTCGCGCGCCAGACAGTGGCGCGCTCGGCGATGGATCCGCGGCCCTGTCGCCGAGGGATCGCCGACATCCATCGACGGCGCGCGGCGCGGAAAACACGGCCGTTTACCGGGCGACGAGCAGCGAGCGTGCCGAGGCACGACGGTTGCTGAAGCCGCCTGACGGTTCGAGCACGCCTTGGAGGATGCATGAGCACGATATTCAGATCGATCATTTCTGCGTCGCTGGTCGCCTTCGCCCAGACGGCGTGCGGTGCGGACTCGGGGAACGACGCGTCCGTTGCCGACAACGCGGACGCGCTCTCTGGCAACCCGAAAGCGGTGAACATCGGCTTCAACGGAGGTGCCGACCAGTTCGCGTACTACGACGACTTCTTCGCGGTGTCGCAACACGCCGGTCCTCGCCTCTGCCACACTTACGTCGTTTGGAACGTCGCCGAGCAACCCGCAGGAATGGGAAACGCGCAGAGCCACGGCGGCTCGCGCGCGTACCTCGAGTACTGGTTGCACGAGGCCATTGGGCATTGCGACGAGGCGCTCGTCTCGTTTCAAGCGCACGCACCGGGCAAGGCGCCGACGGTGACGGAGTTCGCGCGCGCGTTCGCCGCCTTCGTCACGACGTCGTGGGCACGGCAGACCGGGTTCACGGGAACGTTTTCTTTCACTCCGTGGAACGAACCGAACAACGGAGCTTCGAGCGGCGACGGACTGGGGGCGGCCATCCCGCCGGACCTCGCGGCCGCCTACTACCTGTCGGCGGTGCGCGCGTGCGAGGCGCACGGGTGCAAGGTCGCCGCCGGCGACTTCGCCTCGAACGGCGGCATGTGGAACGACTTCGAGTGGAACTGCGCGAACGACAACGTCGACCCGCAGTCACTCTGCCGGACGAAGAGCTCGGCGAACCCAGGCGGAAAGCCGGCGAGCTACCTCGATCGGTACAAGAACTACATCGCGAACCACGCCCATGAGTACGGCCTCGGCAACGGCTTCCGGCCAAAGTACTTTGCCTTCCACGGGTGGCACGACATCAATGGCTACCTCGACAGCGGTGAACACTGCGTCGACTACGCCCACTGCGCGACGCGCCGGATCCTCACGAGCTTCGGCGGTAGCTGGGGCGGCGTCGAGCTCTGGGACACGGAGGTCGGCGTCGATCAGGACCGCGCCGCCATCTCCGACGAGGAGCAGGCATGCGGCGCCGCGTTTCTCCTGCGCCTGACCACGATCAGCCGGCGGGTAACGCGCCTCTATTACACGCGCATTCACAACGGAACAGGCGAGCTTCTCCGTGGTCACACGCCGCGGCCCGCGATGTTCGTGCTTGCCCACCGCGACTCCGCGGCGCCGCGCGGTTGCCGATGAGCGCGCTCGTGAGCAGTTGCCGAGGACGCCTCGCGAGGGCCATGGTCGGAATCGCCCTGGCTCTCTCGATGGGATCCATCGCCGCGTGCGGCGCGGGCGCGCCGAGCGACGACGCATCGCAAGCAGAGAGCGACCTCGCAGCGACGCACTTCACGAACCCGGTGATTCCCATGTTCGAGCGTCCACCGGGCGTCCCGTCGAGCGAGCCTGCGGGATCGCCCGGGCATCCCACCGAGGGCTGCCCCGACCCGTCGGCGCTGAAGACGCGATCGGGTGACGTGTACATCTATTGCACCTCGTACACGTTTCGGTTCGGCCGCCACGACGGCTTTCCAATCTTCAAGGCGCGCAGCCTCGGAGGGCCGTACAAACGCGTCGGCGCGCTCATCCCGGACGGCGGCGCGTCGCGGTCCACGTGGCCGCAGTGGGTGAGAGATGCCAATGGCAGGCGCGACGGCGACTTCTGGGGACCCGACGTGCACGAGCTCCCGAATGGCAAATTCGTCGCCGGGTATTCGGCGCCATGCGGAGCGACACGATGCGTCGGCATCGCATTCGCCGACCACCCGGAGGGACCGTGGAAGCATCCCCACGCGCCGTTCATCACGCCGAGCAACAACGGCGTCGGCAGCGAGGCGTCGTACGATCCGAGCTTGCTCATCACGAAGAGCGGCGAGCTCTATCTCTATTGGGTAGTCGTCAATCACGGCGTCTTCGGCGCGCGTGTGCAGGCCACTCGCACGGGCGAGCTCGAGCACGTGCGTGGCAGCGACGTGCACGTGATCGCTGATCGCGCGCGCGGCCAGCGCGGGGAGGGGCCGTCCGTGATCGAGCACGCGGGAGGCTTCTACGAGCTCTACAGCACGGGGAGCCTCGAGTACGGCTACCACGTCGGCGTGCGGCGCGGCGTGTCGCCGCTCGCGCGCTTCGACGAAGAGGGGCCGGAGGTCATCAAGCTCAATCATCACTTCGTCGCGACGGGCGGCAACTCGGTGGTGCATAACGCTGTGAGCGGCACCGATTTTCTCGTCTACCACGCCATCGTCGTCCCCCCGCACGGCGGGTGCCCGCGTCTCGATCCCGAATACGCGCGGCCCGTGAAGATGGTCCCTATCGACGGCCCGGCCCCGAACCCGTATTGCCGCGTACAGGGCGAGCGACAAGCGATGATCGATCCGCTCGCGTGGGCTCGCGGCGCCGACGGCGTCGAATGGCCACTGCTGAAGAACGGAACCGGTACCCCGAGCGTGGGCAGGACGCCGATGCCCTGATCTCGCGAACGACGCGTCGGGATTCGCGCGGTACCGCGAGGGGGCTCGCGTGCGATCCAGGGACCAGAGCACGAAACTGCGGCGTAACGCGGCGAGCGTGAAGCCGGCGACGTGGTGCGCTCTTTGCTCGTTCGCGAGTCGACATGCACGCTAGCGGTAGTCTCTCGGTGCTGGTCGTGCGCGCACTGAAGGTGGCGCTCGAGAAAGAAGGGGCTCGCGGAGCAGGGCTGCTCGCCGAGCTGGGGATTGCGCGCGAGCTGCTCGATCAGAGCGACGCGCGTCTCCCAGCCGCGCTCGTCTTCAGCGCCATCGAGCGCGCGGCGGAGCTCACGGGAGACCCGTGCTTCTCGCTCCACGCGGCCAACGCCGTCCCGCTCGGCACGATCGACGTGGTCGATTTCGCGATGCGAACCTCGGCGACGATGCGCGAGGCGCTCGGCCGGGCGACGCGGTACTACTCGCTCATCGACGACGTCAGTGAGCTTCGCCTCGAGGCCGAAGGTGGCGTCGCACGGCTCGTTTGCCACCGTCACCTCGACGCGTCGCCGCTCTGCGCGACCGAGCTTTTGTTCGCGATGCTCTTCACGCGCGGACGGCAGCTCACCGGCCGGCCGTGGCCGCTCCGCGAGGTGTGCTTTCGTCGAGGCTCGGCGGAGACCAGCGCGGAGCACGAAGAGTTCTTCGGTGCCAAAGTCCGCTTCGCGCGCGAGCGCAACGAGATCGTCTTCGACGAGAGCTGGCTCGAGACGCCGTGCATCGCGCACGATCCTGCGCTCGGCACGTTCCTCGATGGCCAGGCCGAACGAATGCTGGAGCGCCTCTCCGGATCGTCCGAGCTCCTGCGGCAGGCCAAGCAAGCGATCGCCGTGAGCATCCGCGGTAGCGATCCCGCGCTCGCGAAGACAGCGAAGCGCCTCTCGCTCAGCGCGCGCACGCTGCAGCGCCGCTTGGAGGCCGCAGGCACGTCGCACAGCGCCCTCGTGGAGGAGGTGCGTCGCGAGCTCACGATGACGTTCTTCGCGAATCCGAAGCTCACGGTTCTGGAGGTCGGGTACTTGGTCGGCTTCCGCGATGTGAGCACGTTCTATCGCGCGTTCAAGCGGTGGACGGGATCGACACCCTCGATCGCGCGACGCGCGCTCTCCGCACGAGACGACGCTGCGCTCGCGCGCGCGCCCGAGAGCTCCCGCGAGGCGTTCAAGTCGTCGGGACGAGGACCCTGACGATGCGGGTTGAACGCCTTGGCGCGCACGGCGAGCCAGACCAAGCTGGTGATAGCGGCGAGGAACCCGACGGAGAGGTGCGCGCGGCCATACAGGCGAGCAAGTGATTGAAAGGGGGTTGCGCGGGCAAGGCGGAGAAAGCGCCGAGGACGCGCGGAGCGCGTTACCAGACCTTCCACCAAGGCTTCGAACGTCCGCTCGGCGACGCCGGCCGCGAGCGCGCCTTGAGCGCGACAAAGTCGAGGTCGTCGTTCTCGATCACGTCGACTCGAAACCCGACCGCACGGTGGGCGAGCACGAGTGGGATCTCGTAGACGTAGTCGACGTTCTCTCCGGCGGCGGAGGCCGCCGCATGCTTGGCGAGAAACTCGTCACGGACGCCGTTGGACTCGGGCGGCGGAGCCCCGCGGAGCTCGAAATGGTCAGCTGCTTCCTCGGAGGAATGAAAGGCAGCCCAAGTCTCGCGGCCGTCAAGCCATTCGCTCGCGGCCGAGTACATCACGTGCGATTCCTCGTCGCAGCCGACAACGCGCCACTCTCGTGACAGATCCGCCAACAGCTTGGGCTGCGCGACGACACCGTTTTCGACCATGCGATGAACGAAGATGATCCAACCGTTCGCGAGGATCACCGCTTCGTACGCGATCGCGTCGCCCGACGACGAGTCGCTCGACCTCTCGAGATCGAGTCGGCTCGCGAGCTCGTCGAGCGTGGCGCCGTGTGCTGCTATCCACGAGGTGCTGGTGCCCATCGCCTCACGCATCCTCGAAGTAGTCGCCGTCGAGCCGTGCGATGCGCAGCGTCTTGTGCGACGACACGCCGACGCCGTGCTCGATCATCAGCGTGGCAAGAGTCTCCCCGTCGACGAGCACCATGCTGTCGGACACGCTCCGCGCGTACTCCTTCGCTTCTCGCGTGAACGTCGACGTCGTGATGAAGACTCCTTTGCGTGCGCGTCGTCCTGCAAGCGCGCCGAAGAAACCTTGGATCTCGGGACGACCGACGCTCCCCTTCCACCGCTTCGCCTGGACATAGACTTTCTCCAGCCCGAGGCGATCGAGCGCGATGATCCCATCGACGCCGCCATCGCCCGAGCCGCCGACCTGTCGCAGGTCAGCGCGGGTCGCGCCGTAGCGCATCGCAAGCAGCAGATCGAGGACGAGCCGCTCGAAGAACGCCGGCGACGCCTCGCTGATCATCGCCAACAGGTCGCGCGCGAGGCTCTCGTTCAGTTCTTCGATCGCATCATCGATACGCTCTTCCGGGCTTTGAACTTGGGGAGCTATCGGCGTCAGCGGCGGGGCGGGTTTTGTCACCGCCGGCTCGACGCCCGTCGTCGTGGTCGTCGCCGCGCCATCGGTCAACTTCGAGGTCCTAGGTACGCTTGCGATCGCGTCCACCGCCGCTGCGTCGAGTCCATGTGGGTGCTTCGCGACGAAGTCCCGGCCGGCCTGTGTGAGTTGCCAGTAGCCGCGCTGCAACGACTGCGAATAGCCCGCGCGCTTCAAGCGATCGTGCGCCCAACCGATGCGGTTCTGGTAGAGCGGTTGCCCGCCGCTTGGCAAGAGCACGGTGCGATCCTCCTCGGTGAGGCCGACGGAACTCGCGATCTCGGCGTACGCATCGCGGCTGCGCAGCCCCTTCGGATGTGCGGCGAGTACGCGCAGCATCGGTGCGATGAAGAGATCGTAGGTCGGAACCGCCATGAGGGCCGAGCGTAGCTCACGCCAACGACGCGAGGAGCGCGACGAAGTAGACTTCTCCTCGAGGGATGCACCAAAGCACGACGACCGGCTGGGCCGGACTAATCTCCGCGTATCCAACACCATGAACTCGAGCACGGCGATGCGTCAGTAGCCGTGGTCGGCCACGCGCACCGCGGCACGACAGCGCGAGCACTCGATGACCGCATCGAGCTGAATGACCGCTTCGCCGAGAGCGGCATCGTCGAGCTCGTCCGCGAGCGCGGCGGTGAACGCCAGCGCGAGCTCCGCGGGCCAGGGTGCGTTCGACTCATTGGTGATGATCGTGCGCGCCGCCGGAAGCGCCGGTCGGAGCCGACTCGGTTCAAGCACCCGCTGAGGTGTCCGCCTCTTGCCGTCGAGCGATTCAATCTCGCGGATCCCCTCCGCGTCGACGATGAATCTCACCTCGCGCTCGCACGCTGGGCAGCTCCCTGAAAACCAACCCGCCTCCACCGAGTTTCCCTCGCAAAGCGAAAGGCCTCGCACCGCACCGCAGTGGAGCGCGACAGTTCCCGCAATCAGACTCGGCACAATGGATCCCTTCGCCCGCCGGCCCGCCGAGTTAGCGGCTCGCAGGATGTCGAGCGCGCAGTCGCGCATCGTCGAGAGCGCGGCGTCGTACGCCGGCGCGAGCTCGGGTGGCGCCGCATCGCGCGCGAACGGATCCATCGCGAGTGCGCCGACGAACGAGAGAACGTCGACGCGACGACGCAGATCGCCGGGGCCGACGAAGCGAACGAGATGAGGGACCGCGGCGAACGTCGCCGGGAAGACTGCGCCTTGGTGGCAGAGCGAACCGTAGAGATCGCTCCAGATCGCGATGTCGTCGGGCCACCGCGTGCGCGCGAGGGCGCGGAGCGCTTCCGGTGTGTCGGTGGCGGCGCCGTAGGCATGACGCAACGTCGACCAACGCGCGTCGTCGAGAGCGATCGTTCCGTCTGGGACCGGCGAGCGGTACGGGGGCACGGGCGAAGTATGCGACGTCCGGTTCCGGCGCGCCTCACCCGCGCGACGCGATCCGCGCGACGACTCTCCGCTCCGCTTCCAACA
Source organism: Polyangiales bacterium (assembly GCA_038209335.1). Taxonomy (GTDB): domain Bacteria; phylum Myxococcota_A; class Polyangia; order Polyangiales; family Polyangiaceae; genus JBBQXV01. The sequence continues at coordinate 13,129 of JBBQXV010000070.1, forward strand.
CGTTCGCAACGTCGAGCCTGAACCCCGTCTTTGGCGCGCCCGTTTTCGTCCACGCGAACTTTCGCCAGAGCGCCAACACGGCCGGCTCACCTCGCTCTCCTTCGAGTCGGCGCAGAAGCTGCTCGCAGTACGCGACCAGCGCGACCGACTCGGCGAGCTCGGCGTCGGCAGCGAGCGCCTCGGCCTCTGTTCCGCTCGTGCTTGGGCCGCGATTCCGATCGTCTCCGACGCCGACGAAGCGCGCGCGATGCCCGAGCTTGCGGTCCTGTCGGCGGTCGCGTGATGGAGCGAGCGTCGCGCTCGCTGCGGTGCAGGCCGTGAGCGGGCTGCGCGAAGAGCAGACGAAGCTATACTTGAACCTGATGTTGGCCGCGCTCGACGCGGCCGCGCGACGCGCGTTGGAGGCTCTGATGGATATGGACAAGTACGAGTACAGAAGCGACTTCGCGCGGAAGTACGTCGCTCAAGGGAGGGCCGAGGGGATCGCCGAGGGCAAAGCCGAGGGGATCGCCGAGGGGATCGCCAAGGCGCTTCTACAACTGCTCGCTGCGCGCGGCGTCGCGTTGTCCGAGGTACAACGCGCCGACATGCTCGCGTGCAGGGACATTGCCTCGCTCGAGCGTTGGTTCGCGCGCGCGGTCACGGCGCAGACGATCGACGACGTGCTCGCGAAGGATTGATCGGCGATCACAAAACACCTCAGCCCCGGAACCACGACATCATCGTCGTGTCTCCGGGGCCTCGGGCCCGTGCGTCTCGTCTTCGGCCGATCGCGCGGGTGCGCTCCGCTTTCTCGCGGGGCGCGGGGGTTGCCGAATGTCAGCTCGGTTGCGCAGCGGAGGGGATGACCGCGGGCTTCGCGATCACCGCGCCGTTGGACGGCGTGGAGATCGTTGTGCTCGGGGCAGCCGCCTTCGGCGCGACCTTTCGCGAACGGCCCGACTTCGACAGCGTGCGCATCAGCGCGCGAACCTGACCGTTCGCTTCGACGAAGGCTTCTCCTTCGGGGAGGCGAACGATACGGCTCATCGCGAGCTGCACCGCCATCGAGCGGTCCGACACGATCGCGCGGTTTCGGATGGCTTCCGAAAGCGCGCGGCGTGCGAGCCGCATGGCGGCCTTCGCAATGGCATGCGCGTGATCTGCACGCGCGAGCGCACTGCGAACGGCCGCCGCATCGAACGGCATTCCGGCGACGGCGCCACCGTGCTGCTCGGCGAGATTCGCCAAGAGGTTGGTGACGACGGTCGGAACGGCGTCTGCCCGATTGCGCATCATGTTCTGCTGCGCCTTCGGGAGCGCCGCGGCGAAGCCGAGACTCTGAATGAGAGTCTCGATTTCGACCACCGCGTTCGAGGGGGCCACGCGAAGCTTGTTCGGCTTCTTGTGGGTACTCATAACTAGACAATCCTTTCTCCCGACTTCGCATTCCGAAACCGCGCGCCCCGTCGAGTGCGACTGCGCGCGGTCCGCGGAGAGGTGAGCTCCGGACCGTTCCGGAGAGCGCCTTGCTGCGACCCGGGTACCTACGGAGGGGCGCGCGGTTCCGGACGGCGTTGGGGCTGCACAAAAGTGTCGTTGGGGATGCAACGTTGGGGCGGCGCGCGGACGGGCTATGGCGCGTCGGTGGGATGGCTGTGGATGCGATCCGTGGGCTGACGGGGAGCGCGGTAGGGCGGCGTCAGGGGGAGATTTTTTGCATCGGATTTGCATCCATTGTGCAGCTCGGACGTCACGCGGAAAAAGGAACATGTTCGCGCGGGGGATATGGATCGGAGCGAGGCGCGCCCAGATGTTCGCGCGGGGGATGCGCAGCGGGATCCGGGGACTCTCTTCGGAGCGCGACGCTTTGGACGCGAGTGCGCGGAATGCGGATCCGCGCGCGACCGCCAAGGATCTGCGGACGCTCGCTACACACCGGCGCGCGGCGACAACACATCGGCGCGCGGTAGACACGGATCGGGATCGCGGGACTCCGTCGCGAGCGCGAGGATCCGGCCATGCCGCCGACGAAGTGGAAATCGCAGAAGACCCGGAAGTCGTCGTAGAGGCACGCTCGGAGGAGGAGCAAGCGCTGGCGTTCGGCGCGCTTGCCGGGTCCACTCTCCGGCTCCTGCGGCGGGATCGTGATGGCCATGAGGCGCGCGAGCGTTGGACGAATTCGGGCGCACGACTATTCCTCCGCCTCCAGATGACGTTGGACGAGCTCGTGGAACGGTAGCGACCGAACGGAATCGCACCACCGAGCGTGAGGTGACGGTCGCGGGCGAGCAGGCGATTGAAAGGGGGTTGCGCGGGCAAGGGGGCGATCCCGAGTGCGCCGAAATCGAGGGTATTTGGCGCAGGCCGTTCAGATTGGAATCGCCGTCTCAGTGAGCAGGCTCGGCGATCGCGCAGCCGCGTGCGTGGCGTACCGCGTCGTGCTCGATCGCTGGGGCGCGGCGAAGAGCAGCGTCACCGCCGAGAAGACGCGCGCGCGAGTCCGTGCGCTTGCGTGCGCGGCTGACTAGCCCTTACGTCGTTCGCGCCGCGAGAGCTCGCGACCTCCTCTTCCGCGTGCGCGTCGTCGGCGACCCGCTTCCTCACGTCGAGCGGTAAACGTGCTCACCGGAGGGAACGTGTTAAACTGCACGGCCGCCGTTGTGCCTATACCTCCGGTGTGAAGGGGATCGACATGCACCTGCCGCGTCAACCGCTCACTCTCTTCGCGTGCGCCGTGGCGCTCGCCGTCTTTGTCGGCACCAGCGAGCGCGAGTCGAGCGCGGCAGCAGGTTGCACGAAGGACACCGAATGCGGCGCCACGACGTGCGCGACCAATCAGATCCACCGCCACACGTGCAGCGCCGGCGCGTGCGTAGCGTCCGTCGAAACGTGCCCCAAAGGATCCGTCTGTCGCGACAACACGTGCATCATTCCCCCTCCGCGCTGCACGAGCGATCACGATTGCCAGGACGGCGTGTTCTGCAACGGCGCCGAGCGCTGCCGCCCCAACGGGATGAAGGGGACGGACGCGCGCGGATGCATGGCGGCCGTCGCGCCCCTCTGCGGACCCGGCGGTACGTGCAACGAAGCGCGCCAGGAATGCACGACCCTCTGCTCCCCCGCCACCGCCGACCGCGACCACGACAGCATCCGCTCGTACGAGTGCGGGGGGAACGACTGCGATGACAACGACGCCCACCGCTTCCCGGGAAACGTGGAGATCTGCGACGCGACGAACCACGACGAGGACTGTGATCCGACGACGTTTGGGCACCGCGACGCCGATGCGGACGGCTACCTCGACGGTCAGTGTTGCAACGTCGAAGCGAACGGGACCCGCCACTGCGGGAACGACTGCTGGGACGCCAACCCCCGCGTGCACCCAAACCAGCCGGAAGTGTGCAACGGCCTCGACGACAACTGCGACGCCGCAATCGACGACGGGGTGACGGTCCCGATGTTCCGCGACGGCGACTCCGACGGTTTCGGCGCAGGCGCACTCCAGCAAAAATGCCCGGGGACGCCGGGCTGGTCCATCCTGGGAGGCGACTGCGACGACGGCAACGTGGCGCTCATCGCCGGCTCGGTACGATGCGGCAGAGCGGGGCCGGAGACGTGCACCGGCGGCGCTTGGAGGCCGGCGGTCTGCGCGAGCGGAACATGTTTGCCGCAGCCGAATGGAATGGGGATCTGTCGCTGAGCACGGCGCATTCGCTCCGGCGACCGGCGCGCTGCCCGCGCGCCGATTCCGCGAAACGAGTCATCAGAACATCCCGCTGGGGCCCGCGCTCCACGGGACGTCGAGCACGTCACCCAGCTTCGGGATCGCGAGCCGTCGAAGATCTCCGCCTTGCCAGACGAGGATCGCGACGTCCGGCGAATCGAGCGGCTCGTCGAAGCGCACTTCGATTCGCGGCCGCGCTCAACCACCGCGTCGGCGCGTCGCCGATCGGCGCAGGCGGATCTCCAGGTGGTGGTGGTGGTGGGTCCGCGGCGGGGGCCGGCGGCCCGGTAGTCGTCGCGTGCCGACGAGGGGCGCGGCGGCGCGGACGGCGCGCGGGCGCGCGCTCCACGTCGATGCGCGAGGGCGCGTTCAGCTCCGCGGGCACGACGCCGATCTCGCGCGCAAACGCGGCGAGCGCGCGCGGCCGTTCGTTCGCGACGCAGCGCGCGCGTCGTTGCAGTCACCGCCGCACAGCTGCGCGATCTTTCTCGGCTCATCGCGCGACACGAGCACCTCGTCGTCGTGACTGAAGGCCGCATGAACTTGGAAAGACGGGACAGGCTCCGCGGGATCGTGTTTGCCTGGGCAGGCCGCCGTATTGCGACACGCGGAGCGCCGGGCGAGCAGGTGGTTCAAAGGCGCTCACGCGGCGGAAAAGGCGATCGGCGCTGCGCCGAAAACGAGGGTATTTGGCGCAGTCCGTTCAGACTTGAATCGCCGTCTCAGTGGGACGATCCGCAAGCTTACGATCCCGCCGCACCTCGCGTACGGCGATCGCGGATTCCCCGGCGCGATCCCGCCGAACTCGACGCTCGTCTTCGAGGTCGAGCTGCTCGCGGTCGGCTGAGTCGCAGGCAAGCCGACCCGTCGACGCCGGAGGGCGCCCTCACCTCGCTCGGTCTCTGAGACTCTCGCCCCAGAGGCTCGCGCGCAGCGCCGCGACGATCGCGCGCGCCTCGTCGTCCGACGGCAGTCCGACCGCGTCGCGTACGTCCTCGGCGACGTCGAGGCGCGCTGCGCGATCCATGGCGGCATGCGTCGCCGCGCTCACGGCCGCGCGTCCCGGGGCGTCGAGGCGCGCGAAGAGAAACGCATGGACGTCCCAAGAGAGCGCCGCGTGGCGGATCTCATCGCGTGCGATCGCTGCCATCGCTGCGCGCACTCCCCTGTCGCGCGCATGCGTCGCTTGGCGCATCGCGAGGAGCGCGCCGAGCGTTTCGTGCACGCAGCCTTCGACCGCGTTCTCGCGTGCGCGATCGACGATCGTCGCGGGCGTCGCGCGCACGCGCACACGCTCGACGGTCGCGCCATGGCGCCGCGCCTTCGCCGCCATCGCGCGCGCATGCCGCGCTTCGTCGCGCGCCGCCGCCACGAGGATGTGCCGCATGTGAAGACCAGAGTAGCGCATCGGCGTCACAGCATCCGCCCCGCGACTTGCGCGTGCCGTCGCTCGACCGTTCCAACACGCGCAGGAGCTACGTTCGCGTTTCATGCCCACGGATCTGCGGACGCTCGCTACACACCGGCGCGCGGCGGCAACACATCAGCGCGCGGTGGATTCGGAGCGGGATCGCGGGACTCCGTCGCGAGCGCGAGGATCCGGCCATGCCGCCGACGAAGTGGAAATCGTAGAAGACCCAGGAGTCGTCGGAGAGGCACGCTCGGATGAGGAGCAAGAGCTGGCGTTCGGCGCGCTTGCCGCGTCCACTCTCCGGCTCCTGCGGCGGGATCCTGATGGCCATGAGGCGCGCGAGCGTTGGACGAATTCGGGCGCACCCCCGGCGCTCGTCGCCGTCGCAAAGCGGCCCGCGCGCACGCCCTGTCGATGTCGGAAGTCCGCTCGCGCGGCCATCCCTATTTCGGCATACTCCCGACGACAGTCGCCGCCGACGCGCCTAGGTACGTCCAATAGACACGCGCGTCATCGACTGCGATGCCTCGCCCGGAATTGACGTCCGTGAGCTTCGCCGATGGGCTCTTGTCGAGCGGAATGCGGATGAGCGCCCTCGATTGGAATGCGTATGCGTTCGTCGCATCGACGGCGAATACGGTGCCGTCGATCGGCGCGAGCATTTCTTTCGTCCCGCCGTCGCGTGGGACGCGCCAGAGCGCCCACGCGGCGGTGCCGACGGTCGCGTTGGGCGCGTCTGCATAATAGACGTAGTTGCCGCGTATCGCGATCGTGATTGGACAGTACGCATCGTGAACGAGCGCAACAGGCGCTCCGCCCGCTTTCGAAACGCGCCATACGCCGTCGCCGGGTGCGCCGGCGGTGCAGCTCGTTCCGAAGATCTGATCGCCGTCGAGCGCGAGCCCGAGCGCCCACGCGTTCGCGACGGTGCGAGTCACGCCCGTGCCGAGCGTCATCTCGACGAGCTCGCCGCCTTGTTGAGGTGGCGTGCGCTGGCGCGCGAAGTAGATGTGCTCACCGTCGACCGCGACGTCGATCGGACCGCCTTCGCCGGTCGCGACCATCGCGGAGGGCCCGCCCGCGATGGGGACGCGCTGGATCGTTATGCTCCGAGACGGGTCGATCCAGAACACGTTCGTCGCATCGACTTTGATCCCATACCCGGCCGAGGTCGCGGAGGTCGTGGCGAGCGCTTCTGCAGGTCCGCCGGCGCGCGGCGCCTTCATGACGGCGCTGGCGTTCGAGTCGATCCAGTAGAGGTTCGTCGCGTCGATGACGAGCGCATCCGACGAAGCAAACGCGGACGCATCGGGCGGCGGCGAGGTCGACGTCGACACCGAGCCGCCGCAGGAAAGCAGCACGGTCAGCGCGGCCAAACGCGGAAGTGCGGACGCAGCGTGCATGGGAAGAGGCTAACACCGCGGCATGGGAACGCGACGATGACGCGTTTCTTCGCATCCTCGGGCGAGACGCCAGAGAGTCGGCGATTCCGTCCGACGTGAAACGCCTCTCGCGCGGGCGACGCGCGGCGGCTCGCTCGGCATTCCGAGGCAGTCGAGGACGAGGCGCAGCATGGCGGGCTCGGTGACGGAGCCGATCACGCGGAGCCGGCCTTCGCAGTTCGGGCAGCGCAGGCGCGGGGCACGACGCTTTGATCCGCATGAGTCTCTAGCCGCGAACCCACTCCCCCCTCCCAAACACAAACAACACCACCTTCGCCCGCGACGCCGCCACATACCTCGCCCGCGCATCGCACAGCGACGTCGTCCCATCGACATCGACCAAAATGACCACATCCGACTCGAGCCCCTTGAACGCTCCGATGGTCGTATGCAGCACCCTCCCCGCGCGGTCCGTCGACTTCTCCGCGAGCGGCACGCCGCCGAGCTCCGTCATCCCGCTCAAACACGAGTTCGCGCGCGTCCGCGGCGAGAGCACGACGATGTCGTCCGGCTTGATCCGCCCCTTCCCGACGAGGTCGCGCACGAGCTCGTCGACGCGCGCGGGCGTTTCCGTCCCCTTCGTGTTCATCGCGAGCTTCACGTCTTCCCCGACGGGCGCGCTGCTGAGAAAACGGTAGTCGACCTTTCCGACCGCGCTCACCGCCTCGGCGATCTTCCGCGTGTTACGGAAGTTCACTCGCAGCTCGTGCTTCGCCGAGCGCTCCAACAGCTCCCACTTGCGATCGAAGATTCGCTGTCCCGGATCGTAGAAGACGAGGAGCACTCCGCGCTCGCGATCCTTCAGCGACGCTTCGATGCCCATCGCCCAGTGGTCGGCGAAGTCTTGCGCTTCGTCGACGATGATCGCGTCGTACTGCGTCGCCTTGCCGCTCGTCGCGGCGTCGAAGAGGAGCTCCGGCGCCTCGTGCTCCCAGAAGCGCCGCGCCTCCTCCTTCTCCTCCGGCACGATCCACGCGCGCCCCGCCGCCTCCACCGCGCGGCGACACAGATCGTGGAAGGTCATGACGTCGACGCAACCGTCGAAGCCACCGTCGCGCGCGAACACCCCCGCGAGGTGCGCGGCGAGGCCGGCGTTGTAGCAAACGAGGAGGACCCTTTGGTTCGCGTACGCCAAGCGTTGCGCGGCGGCGACGGCGAGCGCGGTCTTGCCGGTGCCAGCGGCGCCCGCGACCAGCAATCGGTGGTTCACGAGGCTGCCGCTGAGCGTCTCGATCTGATCGTCCGACTGCCGCTCGATCGCCGCGCGATCGTTGCACGCCTTCGCGCCGATCGTCTCGATGAGCTGACACGCTGGAACGAGCACTTGCCTCCGAAAGCGCGTGAAGTCCTTTTCGCTGAGCGCCGTCAGCTTCGGATGCGCGGCTTGTCGCCAATACGCGAACGCGCGCTCGACCCAGTCGCGGGCGCGCGCGATGTCGTCGGCGACGAAGAGGATCTCGTGCGGCACCGACATTGGCAGTCCGTCGCCGAGCTGGCTCGCGAACGGGAACGCGGCGGCGTGGCCGTGCACGAACGGGAAGTGCGACGGGAAGGATCCGGCCATGCGCTTCTTCAGCTCGTGCACGAGGCCTTTGATCTGCCGCTGCGCTTGATCGAACGGCGTCTCCGTCATCGCGGCGGTGCCGTGGTCGGTCTCGCGCGTCCATCGCCCGTCGCGCGTGATGCGAACGCCGTCGCCTTTGCATTCGATGACGAGCATCCCGAGGAGACGGTGGACGATGAGAAAATCGATCTGGTTCTCGTTCGCGCGGTCGCCGACGAAACGGAAATCGTAGAAGACCCAGAAGTCGTCGGGCAGGCACTCTCGCAGGACGAAAAAGAGCTGGCGCTCGGCGCGCTTGCCCGGTCCACGCTCCGGCTCCTGCGGCGGGATCATGATGGCCATGACCCGCGGGAGCGTTGCACGATCTCGCCCTCGCGACTATTCCTCCGCGCCATGTCCGCGTGGATCATTCGCAGCGCCGAGCTGCGCCGCCTTCGCGTCGAGAGGCTGCTCGATCAAACCGAGCTCGCGCGCATCTCGGGTGTCTCGGTGCGCGCGATTCGCGCGCTCGAAGCGTCGAACAAAGGCGTGACGTTGACGACCCTCGATTGCCTGACGAAGGCGCTCGACTCCAAGCGCGCGGAGATCGCGACGCACGCGGAGCCGAAAGCGAAAGCGACCGCACAGACGAAAGCGCCCGCACCCACCGTCGACACGAAACCGACCGCGACACGCGCGCCCGCCGAACGCGTGCGCATGATCGATCTCCGTGAGAAGGAGCGCACGATGCCGCCGCCCGAGGCGCTCGAGATCGACGGCGAGTGGATACCGAAGCTCACGGTGCTCAAGTACCGCCAATGCTTCACCGCGTACCTCGCGCGCGAGGGCGAGCGCTATTGGATTTCAGGGACCATCGTCGACGATCGCGGACTGCCTCCGGCGGAGGCGAAGCTCATCGGCGCGCGGAGCGGCGAGGCGGCGCGCTTCGACGTGCGGTGCCCGGTGGGCGAGGACGGCGACACGCTCGGCGTCACCGCGTTCACGGCGACCGGAGCGCTGACGGTCGCGATGCAAGACGCCGACGACAAGATCGTGCGGTTCATCGCGCGCGTCGTCGCATTGAAGGACGTCGCGCCGGGCACGGGGTTCACGTTCTTCATGCGCGAGCGACCGAGTCCGTGGGCGCTCGTGGTGGAACGGGTGCTCGACGTGGCGGACGCGCCGGCGCCTCGCGCGCCGAAGCGCGCGCGGTAGGCTCGGCCCCGAATGGACCCCTGCGCGCTACCGTAAATTTAGCTGCTCGCCGACGTGTACCCCGCGAGCGAGCGCGTCCAGACCAAGCGCGCGATCACGGCGACGACGATCGTTCCCCCGACCGCGCCGACGATCGACGCGACGTCGATGACGCCGAGTAGCGCGCGCGCGGGCACCGTCGTCATGAGCGCGAGCGGCACGACGAACGTGACGACGAAGCGCACGAAGCCGCGGAACACCGACGACGGCCAACGCGCGGCATCGAAGACCGCGTTGAACAGATCGCTCGCGTTGTCGATCTTCACCGCGAAGAACGCCGTGCACACGACGAGCAACCACAGCGAATAGAGGACGGTCACCGAGCAAACGAAGAAGGCGAAGGCGAGCGCGCAGTCGGCGAGCGTCGGTGTGCGACCGATGGCGCGGAACGCGATCACGAAGAGGACGATCGCGGTGACGACGTTGACGGAGCGCCACGGGTAGAAGCGCGCCGTCGACACGAGGAACTGCGCGTCGGCCGGCTTGAGGAGAACGAAGTCGAGCGTTCCTTTTCGAATGTGCTGCACGACGGCGACGAGGCTCGGGTTGATGGCGCCTTCGAGCACGGCTTGGAGCAACGTGAAGAAGCCGAGCACGACGAGCGCTTCGCCGAAGCTCCATCCGGCGATCGTCGCGCGCCCTTGGAACGCGACGAGGAGCGGCGCGAGCGCCGTCGCCGTCCACAGGATCTCGATCGCGCCGTCGATCAAGAAGTCGGCGCGGTACTGCGTCGCCAAGAGGAGCGACGCGCGAAGCTGCACGACGAGGAGACGCGCGTAGCGAGTCACGTCAGCCTCCGTACGCCGAGAATCGCGCGATGCCGCGGCGCCACGTCGCGAGCATGACGATCGCCGCGAGCACGACGAACACCCATTGCCGTCCGACGAGCGCGAGTGCGTCGCCGCGCGAGTGAGCGCCCGTCATCAGCTCGACGGAGAGACCGATCTGGTAGCGGAACGGAAGAAAATCGAGGACGGCGCGGAGGCGCGCGGGAAAGAGATCGATCGGCACGAGGTAGCCGCTGAAGACCAGGAAGGTCGCGAGCCACACGTCCATCACCTTGATGCTCGACTCCATGGTGAACGCGAGCGCGCCGATCGCGCAGCTGACGAAGAGCGAGATGAGCCACGCGCCGACGATCGACACGCACCACAAGAGCCATATCGCCGGATCGGAAGAGAGCTCGCGCGCGCCGACGGTGAAGAGGAGGATCGCGGCGACCGGGATCGACACCGCGAGGCGCAGCGGCATCGCGGCGACGCCGTCCGCCGCATACCCGACGAGCGGATGCACAGGACGCAGGAGACGCGTCGCGAGCGTGCCGTCGCGCACCTCCATGTTGATGTCCCACGCGACCCACGAGCTCGTGAGCTGACGCACGATGAACGTCGCGAGGAAATACGCGACGAGCTGCGGCTGACCGTACCTACCGAGCGGCGCCTCGCTCGCGACCGCGCCGAAGAGCGCGAGCATGATGAGCGGCATCGTCGACGTGAGCACCCACACGAGCATCTGCGCGCGGTACGCGAGCGCCTCGAGGAGACCGATGCGGAGGAGCGCGCGGAATCGCGTGAGGTCGTCGCGGAGCACGTTCGCTCACCCCGCTCGCAAAAGCGCGGCGACATGCGCGGCGGTCGCGGCGACGATCACGATCGCGGTCGTAACGTGCGCGCGACGCTTCTTCGCGCGGTCGCGCAAGTTGGGTCTTCGGAGCTGCAGACCGATCCCCATGTGCGCGAGCACCACGAGAAACGCCAACGCGCCCGGCGCGAGCGCGGTCATTCCACCGCCGGTCGCGCGCGCATCGCCGAGCGCCGACACCGACACGAGCGTGTGACCGAACGCCACCGCGGCGACCGTGAGGCCGATCGCGACGTGCGTCCGCATGAACGTCGACTCGGGCGCAGCGCGCCGACCGCGCGCGAGGCGATGCGCGATCGGAAGGCACGCCGCGAGGACGACGAGCGCGAGCGCGATCCATCCGGTCGTGGCGGCCATCGTCGCGAACGATAGCGTGACCTTGCCCCGATCGGGCGCGAGGTCTAGAACGAAGGCGTGCGACGCTCTGTGGATGTCGGCGATCGCCTGCGGCGCTGGGTGCGCCTCGCGTGCATCCTCGCGCTCGGCGTCGTCCTCGCGGCGCCGCTCCTGCTCGGTCCGGCGCTCACGCCGCTCGCGCAAGCGATCGCGGGCGAGCCGCAGCACCTCTGCGCGTGCGGCATGCAGCAGGGGAAATGCGGCTGCCCCGAGTGCGAGCGCCTCGCAAAGGCCGAGCACGACGACGACTCGACCGACGCACTCCCGTCGCCTCGTCCGGTGCTGAAATCGGGCTGCGACGACGACGCACGCATTCTCCCTTCGTTCGCAGCCGTCGACGTCGCGACCCTGCCCGTCGGCGACGCGTTGCCTCCGCTGCGTGCGATCGTGCACGCGGCCCCTCCGATCGACGATGCCCTCCTTGCACGCGGACGCTCGCGCCCGCCGACTCCTCCTCCTCGATCCACACGCGGTTGATCGCAACCTTCGCGACGCCGCGACGCACGCATCCGCGTGCGCGCCTGCGGTGTGCGCGCGTGTTCTCTCGATCCAAGGAGCTCTTCTCATGCTGCGTTCGTCCATCGTTCGTTCACTTCGTCCCTTGTCCGTCTGCGCCTGCCTCGCCGTATCGATCGTCGCGTGCACGACATCGAGCAACCCCGGAGCCACAGGCGCGACCGGCGGCCCGATCACGGGCACCGCGGACACGCACTGCACGGGGATGCCCGCCGTCACGGTCAAGGCATCGGCGTGTACAGCCAGCGATGCCGGCACCCCAGCCGACGCGGCGACCGGCGACGCAGCCGGCGACGCGGGCGCCGGTGACACCGGCGACGAGTACGGCGTGACGATGTACAACGCCGAAGGCGACGACGATCAGTGCAAGTACCACCTCAAGTGGACGGCGACGGGCATCGCCAAAGGGAGCGACGCGACGTTCGCGTTGGTCGTGACGAACAAGGCCGACAACACGCCGCTCAAGATGTCGCCGATCCGCGTCGAGGCGTTTCTCAACACGACGCACCCGGCGCCGAACTCGGATCAAAAGGCACCCGAGTCGCCCACGGGAACGTACGCAGTCGGGCCGATCAAGTTCGATGCGTCGGGGCAGTGGACGGTGAGGTTCCACTTTCACGAGGAGTGCGTGGACGGAGCGGAGTCGCCGCACGGCCACGGGGCGTTCTTCGTTCAAGTGCCGTAGCGATGCGACGCGCATCGATCATCGCCGCGATGACGCTCGCCGCGGCATGCGGAGGATCCTCGAGCGACGACGCTTCGGGCGCGGGATTTCCACGCGATCCGTACGCCGTCGCCACGAGCGACTCCGGCGCGCTCCACATCGAGGTGCGCACCGCTCCGACGCAACCTCCGCCGCGCGGCACGTGCACCATCGAGCTCTTCGTCACCGACACGACCGGAGCCGCGCGCGACGGTCTGACGATCGACGTCGTGCCGTGGATGCCCGCGATGGGTCACGGCGCGTCGGTGAAGCCGACGATCACCGCGCGAGGCAACGGCCGGTATGTCCTGACCAACGTGAGCCTCTTCATGCCCGGGACGTGGGAGCTGCGCACTACGTTCTCGGGTTCACTCAGCGATCATGCAAGTGCGTCGATTCCGATTCTCTGAGGCCCTCGCGTTCGCGCTCGTCACGGCCGCGCTCGCGTGTCCGACGACGGCGCGCGCACAAGCGTGCTGTGCGGGGGCAGGCGCGCTCACGCCCGGACGTTTGGCGCCGCACGAGGACGCGCTCGTCGGCATTCAATCGCGCGCGTCGAGCGTCGTCGGATCGTTCGACGACGGCGGGCGCTACGCCGCATCGCCGCGCGGTGTCGGCGAGCTCGACTTCGAGCAGGATCTCTTCGGCGCGCTGCGCGTCCTCCGGCACGGACAGGTCGCGCTCCTCGTCCCGTTCGTCGAGACACGCCGGCGCACGCCGTCCGACGGCGCGGCGTTCGGCGGCGGGATCGGCGACGTGAACCTCAGCGCGCGCTACGATTTTTTTCTCGCGGGCGTTTCGCGAACGCTCCCCGGGATCGCGCTCCTCGGCGGCGTGACGCTGCCGACGGGCACGCCGGTCGAGTCGGCGCGGCGATCGCTCGCGGTCGATGCGACGGGAGTCGGCGCGTTTCAAGGCAACTTCGGCGTCGCGCTCGAGCAGTCGTTCGGCGCATGGCTCCTTAACCTCACCGCGCTCGTCGCGAAGCGCGCGGGGCGCAACGTTCAAGGGGTCGACGAGACGCTCGGCACGCAGCTCGTGACGATCGCCGGCGTCGCGCACTCGTTCCCGAACGACGCCGCGCTCGCCGCGTTCGCGTCCTACTCGATCGAGGGCGACGCGACGATCAACGGCGCGGACGCGGCCGGCAGCGCGCGACGCATCTTCCTCGCGAGCGTCTCCGGCGTCTGGCCGATCACCGATCACTGGCGCATCCAAGGGAGCATCTTCACCAACCCGCCGTTCTCGTCGTTCGGGCGCAACATGCCCGCGACGAGCGGCCTCACGTACACGCTGGTGCGATCGTGGATGTGATCGCGATGCGGCGGTGCGTGGCGCTTCTCGTGATCGCGATCGCCGCGTGCAGTGCGCCGGCCAGGACGGCGAGCGTCCCCGAGGCGCCGCTCCTCGACGACACCGCGCGAACGAACGACGCCCGCGCGCTCGTGGCGCGCTCCCCGCTCACGGTGATCACGTTCTTCTCGCACCACTGTCCGGTGCAAGTCGCGCATGACGCGAGGCTCGTCGCCCTCCACGCACGCTACGCATCGCGCGGCGTCCAAATCCTCGCCGTCGACTCCGAAGCGGGCGCGACCCCCGAGCGCGACGCGAACGAAGCGCGAAATCGCGGCTATCCGTTCTCCATCTACGTCGACACGCGCGGGGTCGTCGCGCGCGCGCTAGGCGCAAGGAACGCGACGTACACGCTCGTCGTCGACGCGCACGGCACGGTCCTCTACGCGGGAGGCATCGACTCCGACCGCACGCACCTCACGAATCAAGCGACGCCGTACGTCGCCGACGCGCTCGACGATCTCCTCGCCGGTCGCGCGCCGCGCGCACCAGAAGGCAAGGTGCTCGGATGCGCGCTACAGATCCCGTGATGCTTCGAGCCGCCGCGTTCGCGCTCGTCGTCGTCGCGTGCGTCGTCGCGATCGGCATGGCCGCGTGCACGACGAGCTCGGGGACGCCGACGGTCGACTCAAGCTGTCCGCAAGATCTCCCGTCGGGCTGCACGTCCGCGCCGCCGAGCTACGACGCCGCGATCGCGCCGCTCATCGAGCGTCGCTGCCTCGGCTGCCACGGCCCTGGCGGCGTCGCGTATCCCCAGCGCGATTTGTCGACGTATGCCCAAGTCTACAAGCGACGCGGCACCGCGCTCGGACAAGTGTACGGCTGCGTGATGCCGCCACTCGACGCGGGGCAGCTCACATCCGAGGAGCGCGCCGAGCTCTTGCAGTGGTTCGTCTGCGACGCGCCGAACAATTAGCGACGGCGAAACGAGCACCGAACGTGGCGTTCGTGTCGCCGCGTGGCGAACGCGTGCTGTGCGCGCGCGCTCTAGCGACGCAGAACCGCGTTTGGAGCGGCGATCTCCCGTGACCGCGCGGGGTATGGCGCGTGCATTGGGGCGCGACAATGAAAACCATCCAAACGATGTTGGTACTCTCTCTCGCGACCGCAACGACACTGCTTGCTTGTGGCGGCGCAAACCCGGGACCTGCCGTGGCGGGGACCTCGCCCGTCGAGCCCGGCACGTCGAACGCACAGGCCGCCGACAAGGCGGTCGTGGACAAGCTGGCGAACGCGCGCTGCGATCAAGAGCAGACCTGCAAGAACATCGCGCCCGGCGCCAAGTTTGCGTCGCGCGAGATCTGCATGGATCAGATTCGCGGCACGATCGGGAACGATCTCAACACCTACAAGTGCCCGAAGGGTCTCAACAGCGAAGGGGTCGATCGCTGCATGGCCGCGGTCAAGTCGGAAGAGTGCAGCCATCCCTTCGACACGCTGACCCGCTACGACAAGTGCCGCGACGGCGCGCTCTGCATGAACTGACGGTCAGCTCTCGCGCGGCGGCGGCGAAGCATTCCGATCCATGCGCCAAATTACGCTCTCGCCGCGATCGACCGCCGAGACGGCATCGAGCCCTTCCACGGCGGGCGATCCGGAGCATAGCCTTTGCGCATGCATCGCTTCGCGCGTGCGGCGATCGGCCTTTTCGCACTCACGTCGTGCGCGATGCCGGATTCGTCGCAGCTCTCGTCCGGGTCGGATGGAGGCGACGTGCCGTCGGCAACGCAGCCGAAGGTCGCCGGCCACTTCGCGGGTCCCGCCGATTTCTCGCACTCCATCGTGCAGCACGGACCGGACGTCGACGTCTCCTATGCCGAGACGTCGATGCCGTTGCGCCTCGTCGCCGAAGCGTGGATCAGCAGCGAAGAAGAAGACGAAGAGCACGAGCACGAGCCGATCATGAACCCGCGCCCGTTCCGGACGCATGCGGTCGCCGATCTCGTGCTCCAGCCGCAGCATCCGATCAACACGATGCCGGCGACGTTCCGCAACTTCCTCGGCCAAGGCAACACGTCGTCGCCCACCACGATGAGCGGCACGCCGCCCGACACGAACGGCGCCGTCGGACCGAACCACTACGTGCAAGTCGTCAATGGCGGGATCGCCATCTGGAACAAGCAGGGCCAAGTCGTCTCGGCGTCGGCGGAGATCAAATCGCTCTTCACTGGATACGTCGGCACGAACGCCGGCAACGGGTGCGCCGCGCGCAACGACGGCGATCCCGTGGTGCTCTACGATCAGATGGCCGACCGCTGGTTCATCACGCAGTTCTCCCTGCCGAACGTCAACGGCGGCCCGAACTACCAGTGCGTCGCCGTCTCGAAGACGGGCGATCCGGCCGGCACGTATTGGCTTTACGACTTTCGCTATTCGGCATTCAACGACTACGGCAAGTTCGGAGTCTGGCCGGACGCCTACCTGGCGACGTTCAACATGTTTGGAGGTGGAGGCGGACCCGCGTCGGACCTCTGCGCGTACGATCGCGTGAGCATGCTGTCCGGAATGCCGGCGACGCAGCAATGCTTCCAGCAGCGAGGCGGCGTCTTCGGCGTCTTGCCGGTGAGCGTCGACGGTCCGATCAAGCCGCCGCGCGGCGAGCCGGCGTTCTTCGCCGGGATCGCGAACGCGATGACCGATGCGGTCGATCTCTGGAAGCTCCACCTCGACTGGACGACGCCCGCGAACACGAAGCTCACCGGGCCGACGGCGCTGCCGGTCGCGGCGTTCACTCCGCTTTGCAACACCGGATCGTGCGTGCCGCAGCCGGCGCCGGGGAACACGCTCGCGACGCTCTCGGATCGCCCGATGTTCCGATTCACGTACCGAAACTTCGGGACGCACGAGTCGCTGCTGCTCAATCACTCGGTGTCGGCGAACAACACCGGCGGCGTTCGCTGGTACGAAATCCGATCGCCGAACGCGACGCCGGTGATCTTCCAACAAGGGACGTACGCGCCGGCCGACGGCAATTGGCGATGGATGGGGAGCATGGCGCAGGATCAGAGCGAGGGCATCGCGCTCGGCTTCTCGATCACGAGCACGACGCGCTTCCCGTCGATGGCGTGGACGGGACGGCTCGCGAGCGACGCGCCGGGCACGATGGGCCAGGGCGAGACCATCGTCGATGACGGCACCGGCGTCGAGACCGGTAGCTTCATGAACGGGCAGACGGCGCAGCGCTGGGGCGACTACAGCAGCATGACGGTCGATCCGACCGACGACTGCACGTTTTGGTACACGTCCGAACTCTATCACACGACCGGGCCGGTCCCGCGGACGTGGGACACGCAGATCGCCGCGGCGAAGTTCCCGAGCTGCGCGGAGAACGATTTCACGATCGCGGTGACGCCGACGGCGCAGAAGATCGGAGTCGGCAAGACGGCGGCGTACACGGTGAAGACGACCAAGACGGTCGGAATGCCCGAGGCGATCGCGCTGGTCGTACAAGATCTGCCGGCGGACGTGACGGCCGCGTTCAATCCGGCGAGCGTGACGGCGGGGGCGACGTCGACGCTGACGCTCACGGCCGCGGCGAGCGCAGCGGTCACGATGGGGACGCCGCCGACGTTCACGGTCATCGGCAAGGCGACGTCGGCGGTGCATCCAGCGTACGCATCGGTGGAGATCGTGATGTGCGCGCCGCTCACCGCGTGCGTTGCGCCGAACGACTGCGGCTCGATGCCGGACGGCTGCGGCGGGATGGTCGCGTGCGGGACGTGCGCCACGGGTCAGACGTGCAACGCGAACAAGTGCTCGGGCGGACCGAACGCGGGAGACGGCGGGGCGATCGGCGGCGGCGATGCGGGTGCGGATGCGACGGACGCGCCGAACGGCGACACCCCGGGAGCCGACAGCGGTTGCGGATGCCGCGTCGTCGGCTCGCGTGAGACGCCGAAGCTCTTCGTGCTCGTCGGGATCGCGATCGCAGCGCTCGGGCGGCGACGACGACGTTGATGCGTTAGAATCGAGTCGTGGTTGGGGGATCACGAGCTGTACGTGCGGGTGTCGTTGGCGCGAAGCTCGTCGCCGCGTTCGTCGTCGTCGTCGTCGTCGGTTGCGAGCTGCCGAGCGCCGTCGATCCCGCGTCGCTTCCGGAAACGCGACCCGACATGCGCCGATCGTGGCTGGGCCCCATCGAGCCGCCGCGGGCGCGCGCTTCCACGAGCGGCATTCCAGACAACGTCGAGCTACGCGACGTCCTCGCGTCCGACGAGGAGGATCGCCGCGCGCTCGCGCCGAGCGTCGGCCTCGCACGGCGCGACGAAGCGCGACGAGCACGCGTCCTCGCGATCCTCACGGACGGCGGCGCGCGGACCGCGTTCGACTATTTCGCGGTCGCGGTCGTCCTCGATCACGGCACGTCGCTTCAAGACTTCGCGGACGCGCGACGCTACGCCGTGGTCGCCGCGAAGCTCGGTGAACGTCGCGGCGTGCGGCTCGCGGCGCAAGCGTGGGATCGGTGGCTCGTGCGGTCGGGCCATCCGCAGCGGTTCGGAACGCTCGCGAGGTGCGACGCGGAAGGGTGCAGACTGCATGTGTACGAGCCGACGACGACGGATGAAGAGCGGGCGGCGTGGGAGCTACCTCCGCTGGAGGTGTTGAAGGTGGCGGCGGAGAGGGCGAGATGAACGGCGCGGGCGCGCCCCGTTCACCTCGTCCTCCGCACGAAGCTCGCGACGAAGTAGCCATCCGTCCCGTGCACGCCCGGGAGAAGTCGCAACGACGTCGCTTCGCCCGCGATCGCGCGCGCGGCGTCGCCTTCGAACGGCGCCGGCGTGAGCTCCGGGCGCGCGGCGAGGAGCGCGCTGACGACGTCCTCCGCCTCCTCGCGCAGCACGCTGCACACCGCGTAGACGAGGCGACCTCCGGGTCGGACGCGCTCGGCGGCGCGCGACGTGATCGCGATCTGCAACGACGCGAGCGACGCGAGGTCCTCCGCGGCGCGGCGCGTTTGGAGCTCGGGCCGTCGGCGCAGCGTGCCCGTGCCGGAGCACGGCGCATCGACGAGGACGCGATCGTATTCGGCCGCGACGTCACCCGCACCGACGCGCCAGTCGACGGCGTGCGTCGCGTGCGCGCGCAACCCGACGCGCGCGAGCTCACGGGCGAGCTGCTCGAGCTTCGCCGCGTGGAGATCCGCAGCGTCCACGGCGCCGCGCTCTCCGACAGCGCGCGCGAGGATCGCGGTCTTGTTCCCGCGCCCGGCGCACGCATCGAGGACGCGCTCGCCTTCCCGCGCGCCGAGCGAGAGCGCCACGAGCTGCGACCCCTCCTCTTGCACCGCCAACGCCCCCTCGCTCCATCCCGGCAACGACTGCGGCTTCCCCGCGCCGCGCGCGAGGATGGCGAGCGGCGAGACGCGACCGAGATCGAAGGTGGCGTCGCTCGCGGCACGGAGCGCGGCGAGACGCTCGTCGCGCTCGGCCACACGCTCGACACGCAGACACACCGGCGGAACTTCGAGCGACGCTTCGAGGAACGCCGTCGCGCCATCGTCACCGAGCGCGCGCACGAGCGCATCCTTCAGCCAGGGCGCCGTCGACGCCGTCACCGCTTCGCGTCGCATCGTCACGCGCTTGGCGTCGTCGTGCGCGTCGGCTTCGAGATCGCGCGA
>JBBQXV010000071.1:0-32698 GCA_038209335.1 Polyangiales bacterium
GGCGCGCGGAAAGAAAAAGCGTCGAGCCGCCTGAGCGCTCCAGAGACAGCATCCGGCTGCACCGCGGATGCTGTCGCCCCGTCGCCCCGCCACATCAGCGGGTCCAGATCGGATTTCTACGGATTCCCGCGATCGTCAACAACCTGGCATCAGAATCTTGTCGAGGGTGCCAATTTGCAGCCTCATGGGGCCACGGCATCGGTGATTTTTGCAGGGTCATGGGGCCACCCGATTTGCGGCTTCATCGGGCCACCCGCGCGGGGAGCGTGACGCAGTTTTGCAGCATCAAGGGGCCACCTCGGACCGGCTCATTTCTTCTCGGCGGGAATTCACTTCTGTCCTCGTCCGTGAGAATCCCAGTCGACGTCGAACGGCGCATAGCACTCGAGCAAAATGTCGTCTTTGATACGGGACTCGACGGCGGCCTGGTCGACCGCAACGCGCAGCGCCTCGACACTCGGCACGCGCGCGAACACGTCGAAGAACCCGTCACCTCCGCCGGTCCAAAGTCCTTGCGAGACCGGACGCAAGCGGTCAGCAACGCCGCGAATTTTCGGTTTATCAATGACTCGGGGACGACCACCTCCCTTGTAGGCGATCGTCAAGTGAATAGTCGCCTCCCCGACCTCGGCGCGCCGCGCTGGGTCGCCGAGGAGCACACGAAGCTGCGCGTTGAAGATGTCGCGACGCAAGCGACGCTTTCCTGCGATCACCCCCGGGAGCAGCCATTCGTCGTGTTCGTCGCAGTCGAACATCGAGTCCCATGGACGCAAGCCGAAGAAGCTCTCCAAGAAACCGACGACGGAACCGCCGCTCGTCTTCCCACCGAACACATGTTCGGTCTGCTCGGAGGACTCCGGTGATCGTCGTCCTGCGATCGGCCATTCGCCATTGAGGATCTCATGGTCGCTAAAGGACCGGCCGCCGATTGGCACTCCCGCCCCCATTGCAAGCGCTTCACGCAAACCGTTGACCGAGGCCGCGCGGGCGTCGAGGACCAGAAAGACCTGCGCCGCGAGCGTGTGGATGACGCCGTACGTTCCGTCCATGAGCGGTACGGCCAGAAGATCTCCTTCGCTGTAGGGCACGGGCTTGGGGCGTTTCCACGCCGCCATCTCGACGCGCGCGCGCTCCAACTCCCCCTCCACATAGAGCGGGCGGCCGGCGGCGTGCTCCACCGCGCGAAGTGCAGCGAGCAGACCCTCCGGCTTGCGCGCGTGCAAGAACACGTAGTCGGCTTCGTGATCGATCTCGCGTCGAGACTTCTCGCCGAGCATCTCGATCGAGGCGCGCAGTGTTGCTTCTGCTTCGGCATTCGTCTCGAGCCCAAAAATACCCGCGAGATCGTGCATGAACCAGAACGTGGCATCGGTGGCGTCCGGAAAATGGACGTCGATCGGTCCGATGCGCAGTGTCCTTTGCTGGCTCGTCATGTGCGGCGAGCTCAATGGCAAACCAAGGCGCTGACTCCGGCTTCGCGCGCACGCCGGAAACCATCGATGCGAATGTCGGACATCATTCCATTCTCCTCGCACGCGGCAAACGGCCGATCACTTCGGCACCGTGCCGCCCTGCTGCTTGTAGTCATTGTTGTTCATTTCGTATCGCCCGTTCTTGAGCGGTCCCGGCCCGCCACCGGCCCGGATCCAATCCTCCTCTTTCTTCCTAAGATCCTTTGGATCGACGCAAACCTCGAGCTCGGTAAACTTGTAGGATTGCCCCTTGCCGAGGCCGCGGTTGTGCTCGCCCTGTCGCTTCTCGTAACGCTCCCAGCTCTTCGATTGCCCAACGTACGTGCCGCCGCCATGTTCGCGGTAGTAGATCACGCCGTCCTGACCCTTCGGGCAATTCGGCCGATTGCCCTTTCCGGCGCCCTGCGTGGATACTTGCGGCGCGACTTGCGGCGTCACCTTTGGCTGAGGCGTCGGCGGTGTTGCCGGCGGCGACGGCTGCGGCGGGCTCACCGACGGTGCCGGCGCCACCGGGCTCTTGTCGAGCACGCGGTCCCTATTGAGGTAGAGCACCGTGGCGGGCACGGCGACCGCGACGACCGCAAGAACGCCGAGGCCGACGCCGACGGCGGCCCCCGTACCCACGGTCGCAGTAGTGGCGGTCGTTGTCGTGCCGCCAACGATGGTAGTCGTCGCGGCCTGCAACGGCAGCGTTCGCCACGCCCGTCGCGGCAGCCGCGCTACCGAGCAACTTCACGCCGTACTCGCCAAGGTCGAAGTGACCGTCGCGATCGACCCGCTGACTCGGCGAAAGACCCGCGTACGCGAAGGGATTGTTCGACGCGAACGCCGCTCCTACCCCGCGATCCGGCGTGAGCGTCGCAGCGGGATCGACGCTCGTCCAGACGCCGAGGTCAGCCGCATAACTGCGCGCGCCCATTTGATCGAGGCGTTGCAAGACCGTCCCGCGGCACGTTCGCGTACTTGCGGGTCTCGTTGCTCGTGTCGTAGCGCGCGATCCCGAGTGTGTAGCTCGCGAACGATCCCTTGGCGTTCCCCGTTCCCGTCGTCTGCTCCGAGAGGGACCCGATCGCATCGTCGAAGAGCAAGTCGTCGGCGTCGCTGAGCGTCTGGATCGTCCCTTCGAGGATCGCCGGAGGAGGCGGAGGCTCCCTATTCGCACTGCAGCCTGCGAGGAGCATGAAGACCACGCCGAGCGCCGGCGCCGCAAAGCTCAGCGGACCTCGAACGGTCCGCCTGCGGTAATGAGCTGTGAGCGCGATGAGGACGCTCACGCAATTCGCGTGCTGCAACGATGCCGCTGCGTTTCTGGGACGCGCTGGGAACGCGGAGATCGTCGCGCAGTACGTGGGCGTGGAAGCGTCGCTGCGGCGCGAGATGGGTATGGAAGGCGCCGAGTACGACGAGGACTGGGTCGCGTATTTCGTGGCGCTGGAGAAGGACGACAGTCCGACTGCGTACGTCTTTCGTTGTCTGCACTGCGGCGCGCTCGGCGGTTACAGCGACTGTCATTGACCGGTGACGACCGGAGTGCACGCGAGTTCTTACTCTTTGAAAGCAAAACTTGCTGGATAGCCTTCTGGATAGATGGTCCACCGGTTGGGGAATTCAGTATCCAGCCTTTCCTCGAGGACGCGTGTGTCCATTCATCCCGTGCCGCGACGTCGCCTTAGAAGAGCCTGTCGCCGCTCCTCCAGTTCTTCGTCGGTAGCGATCTTTGCGTTTGACGGGCGGCGAACTCCGGGCATGAGGATCTTGTCGTATGCCTTCTCTCCGTGTTCGTTCCACGGAGACAGCCCGTAGTAGGCATTCGCCAACTGCGCAATGACACCCCAAGTCATGTCATTGGCAGGTCCCGACCACGGATCGACCACCGCCTCGCGATGACCAATGACGCGCCATCGCCCGCTCGCGAGATCGAGGTCGCCGCAATGCAGGATCGCGAGAACGCGCGCCGTCGCGATCGCTTCGGGATCGAAGACCGGCGAGGCTGAGCGCTCGTCGAGCAGTGCACACGTTGCTGGCGCCCGGCCTTTGACACCCACAACCTGACCGAAGCCGAAGGAGCCGTCCTCGAGGGCGAACGCGAACACGTCCCCCAGTTTCCAGTTCTGAGCCTTCGGACGCGAGTGCTCCAACTCTTCGAACTTCGGGCGGTAGGTCGCCAGAGCGGATTGCGTAAAGCCGATTTTCTCCCCGGCGATTTCGATGAGCGCTTCGAGGAGGTGCACGAGGACTGGAGTGTTGCC
Organism: Polyangiales bacterium; assembly: GCA_038209335.1. Taxonomy (GTDB): domain Bacteria; phylum Myxococcota_A; class Polyangia; order Polyangiales; family Polyangiaceae; genus JBBQXV01. The sequence goes on from JBBQXV010000071.1 coordinate 3,722, forward strand.
CGCGCGGAGGAAAACGTAGTCGGCTTCGTGGTCGATCTCGAGCGTTCCTTTCGGCTTCTGCTCCTTCCGACTGCGTAGAGCCGCCCGGAGCTGTTTCGCCGCCTCATGGTTGAACTCGAGGCCGAGCACGCCGGCGAGGTCGACAATGATGGTGAAGCCTCGCCGATCCGCCTGCGGCGGATCGATCTCGAGTCGGCCGAAAGAAACCGGCGCACGCTCTTCGCCAAAACCCGTGACCATCACGTCGCCTCCTCTTGCCGTCGGCTACTTCATCGTGCCGCCCTGCTGCTTATAGTCATTGTCGTTCATTTCGTGTCGCTTGTTCTCGAGCGCGCCGGGGCCGTCCCCGGCTCGGATCCAGTCCTCTTCCTTCTTCCTGAGATCCTTCGGATCGACGCAGACTTCGAGCTCGGTGAACTTGTTGGTTCTACCGGTCTGGCGGTCGTGGTCCTTCTGCCTCCTCTCGTAGTGTTCCCAGCTCTTCGACTGCCCAACATATCGACCGCCGCCCGAGTGCTCACGGTAGTAAATCACGCCGTCCTGCCCCTTTGGGCAGTTCGGCCGCTTTCCTTGACCCGCGCCGCTGGCCGACACCTGCGGCTGCACCTTTGGTGCAACCTGCGGGACTGGCGTCGGCGGCGCCGGATGCGGCGGACTGATCGAAGGAGCAGGAGCGACGGGGCTCTTGTCGAGAACACGATCCCTGTTGATGTAGAGGACGGTCGCGGGCACCGCGACCGCCACGACTGTGAGGACGGTCAGGGCGATGCCAACGGCGGCGACTCCAACGCCCGTACCAGTACCGGCGCCCACGGCAACCGGCGCCACCGCAGGCGGCGCAGCGACGATCGTCGTCGTCGCCGCGTCCACAACGGCTTTCGCGACGCCGGCCATCGCGGTGAGCTTCGGACCGTAGTCGGCGATGTCGAAGTTACCGTCACGATCGACTCGCTGAATCGGCGACAGCCCGGCGTATGCGAACGGGTTGTTCGACGCGAAAGCAGCTCCGACTCCGCGGTCAGGCGTCAGGGTTGCAGCGGGATCGGCGCTCGTCCACACGCCGAGGTCGGCTGCGTAACTGCGCGCACCCATCTGATCCAAACCGACGACGCCGTCGCGCGGCACGTTGGCGTACTTGCGCGTCTCGCCGCTCGTGTCGTACCTCGCGAGACCAAACGGGTAGCTTGCGAAAGAGCCCTTACCTTTGCCAGTTCCGGTCGTCTGCTCGGCCAGCGATCCGATCGCGTCGTCGAACAGCAGATCGTCCGCGTCACTCAGAGTCTGGATCGTCCCTTCCAGAATCGACGGAGGCGCCGGCTCGTCGTGCGCGCCGCAACCGCCGAGCATCATCAGAACGAGACCGATCGCAGGAGCTCCGAAGTGGAGTCCGCTTCGAAGAATCCGTCTCCGGTACCGAACCGTCACTGCGAGGAGGACGCTCACGCAGATCAGCGCGGTCGGTAGATCGCGCGCGAACCCAGCGAGTCGTACGCGGTCTGCTGGAGGCTCCTCGCCTTCGCCAACCGTGTTCATTGCCACTGCGCCGCGCGATGGAACTCCGTTCGTCTCGGACAGTCTGGCGATGCGGCGACCGGCGTGGACGATGTATCGAGTCAACTTCCCGTCGCGACTCTCGCAGCGATCGTCAATGAAGTGGGTCGTGTGGGACTCGCCGCTCGCCGATCGCTCGACGCGAATCCGACGCATCCCACCACCGTCGAACGTGCTCTCTACAGAGCCGCCGTTTGCGTCGACCTTCACGAGGTGGTCGACGCCGTTCCACGTGTACGTGCGCTCGCCGTCGCCGACCAGGCGCCCGGCGGCGTCGTAACGAAGTGTCCGTCCCTTGAACCCGGTCATGGCGTGCGGGCCTCCACCGTGGCCGTACGCAATGTCGCCAGCCGAATCGAGGGCGGAAACCGTGCTCGTGCGCCTGACGAGATTGCCGCTCGCGGCGTAGGTCCACGACGCGTCGCCCCAAGCCCCCTTCGCTCGAACGAGGCGATAGAGGTTGTCGTACGTGTACTGCTCGCTCCGATCGCGCGTCGAATCGACGCCGGCCCGCGCGTCCGCGACGGATAGCACGTTCGACGCGGCATCCAGCGTCCACTTCAGATGATGGATGATCGCGCCGGTCGACGTTTTCGCCTTGAGCTCGTTGCGGCGTCGGTCGTCGTCGTACCCGTTCTCCGCGACGACACCAGTGTTGAACGAACGGCGAAGCTCGACGCCGTCGCCATCGTAGTCGAACGTGACGGCTTGCCCCTGTGCCGAGACAAAGCCTCGCGGGTTGCGGTAGATCCGGAGCGAAGAGCGATCGGGGTACTGGTGCCAGTACTCCCGATCCTGCGCATCGTACGCGGCGGCGGTGTCGTACTTCGCTCCACCGATCACGCGGTGGACCTTGGTCAAGCGCTGGCGCTCGTCGTACTCGTAGGCCGTGCTTCCGCTCGGATCCGTCATCGACACGAGGGCGCCGGCACTCGAGGGGCCGTCGCCTTGACCAGCTCTGTCCCAGACCCGCGTGACCTCGGGCTGTCCATCGCCGTCCCAATCATCCGTGACCACGCGTCCGGCGAGATCGTAGGTAAAGCGCGTCGTCACGCCCGTCGGCCGTCGGTGTTCAATCAGATCGCTGGTCGCGTCGAACAGGAACGAGTGCCGACCCGCGTCGGGATCGTCGACGAGCACGCGCCTACCGCGACCGTCGTAGCCATAGCGCGCCATGTTGCCATCCGGATCCGTCTTCGAGAGCAGCGATCCTGCGGCGTCGTAAGCGTAGGTCGCACGTACTGGGACGCCTTTGAGTGTCTGCGTCGTTGTCGTAAGACGACCGAGGCCATCCTGCGACTCGACCTTCGGCGTCTTCTCGTAGACGGAACTTGCCGCGGTCTGTCCGCCGTCCCAATGTTTCGCGACCCACGGTTCGTACGAGTCGCGCGTTTCGATCCCGAGCTGAGATCGCGTCCGGACCGTGCGGCCGGTCGCGTCACGCCAAGTATCGATCCCCGTCGCGTCGGCGTGTAGCGGAACATTGTCATGGTCGTTCGTGCTGACGAAGCGTGCGCGAAGCGTGCGGCGCGAGTTTCCTCGCGCGTCGAGCATGGAGACGCCCCCGAGCACCCAGCGGCTCCCTTCGTCGGCCGCAAGAGCGCCGCGCTGGCGCCCGGCTCCGTCGAAGAGTGTCTCGCGATGCTCGACGTCGTCGCGCCCGCTCCAGATGCGCGCGTCGCTCACGACCCGCGGAAGCGGCGCAACCTCGATGTATCGGTACTGCATCGTGGGACGCTCGGGCGCATCCCCAGGCTTGATGGTGGCGACCAGTCGTCCGAAAGCGTCGTACGTGAAGCTCGTCGTCTGACCCGCGTACGCGGTGACTCGAAGCAACATCCCGAACGCGCGATCGAACTCCGCGGTCTCGGTGAGCACCCCGGTCTCGAGCTTCACGGCCTCCGAAAGCAATGTGGTGTGATCGTCAGGGGCCCACTGAAAGATATGCCCGCCGCCGCGCGCATCCTTGTTTTCGATCGGGTTGCCGTCCCGGTCATAGGCGGTCGCGAGCTCGAGTTCGAACTGGCCGAGGTCCGGACCGACCCATCTCTCCTCGCGCGCAGCGTCTCCACGAGTGAGCTGTCCAAGGGGCAGCCCAGTGAACGGTGCGCCGTCATAGAACACGCGCTTCATCCGCACTCGGCGTCCGGCCGCGTCCTGCAGCTCGTCGGTCGCGAGGCGCCCCAGAATCCAATCCTGCGTGTTGTTCGCGAATGTGCGAATCGCGATCGCTTCATCGCCGCCTGCGAGCTTGTCCCCAGCCACGACCTCGCCCCACTGACGCTCCGCCGTCGCGTTGCCGTAGTCGTCCTGCTCCCACTCGGTCAGTGTGATTCGCCCCTTCGCGGGATCGCCGCCCTCGATGTGCGTGACCTGCTCAGCCGACTTGAACGTGTAGTGAACGTGACGGCCGTTGAGCGCCGCCGCGATTGTCTTCGAGGTGTACGTGTCCGTGGAGCGGGAGAAGATCGCCCCCTTCGCGTCGCGCTTCTCGAGCGTGAGCAAGAGGCCGCGCTGCGTACGGTCATCGAGCCCCACGTCGAACGTGCTCTCTTCAACGAGCGTCGGCGTGTACTCGTCGCCGAGATGCCGGTCGATTCCGCCCGCGAACCCCGCGAACGTCCGCTCGATCGGCGACCACGTTCCGTCGCGGTACTCGTACTCGGACGCCATGATGGGATCGCCGAGCGACACATCCATCTCCGTCCGCTTCACGACCGACATCGCGACGTTCATGCGCGACGTCCACGGTTTCCCCGCGTCGCGCGCTGTCGCAGCGTCCTTCGCTGCGGCGCCGTAGATGATCGTCGAGATCTTGCCGAGACCGTTGTCGATCCGCTGCAGCAGGCCGCCGCGCCCCTTCGGGAAGATCTCCAAGTACCGCCACGCCTGCGCCGGATCTCCCGACACATCGATCCAAACGATGTCCGTCGTCCCCGACCCGTTCATATCGGCGAAGCGCACGGTCGCGTTCGGCCCCTTCGTCGGGGTGCCGGCGATGGTCTTCACCGCGTCGAACTTCCCCGCGCCGACCGCGAGCGCGTACTCCACCTGATTCACGCCGACGTGCGCGAGATCGACCCAGCCATCGCCATCGAGATCGTGAAGCTCCCACGGGCTCGACGGATCCCATGACGGAACACCGCTCGCCGTCTGCGCGCGCTCGAACTTCCCGCGGCCGCGCCCGAGCCAGTAAACGAGGCTCTGCGAGCGCAGGTAACAAATGTCCTGCACGCGATCGCCGTTCACGTCGCAGAGCTGCGTGTGTCCGCCGTCCGAGAAGCGGAGTGCCTGGTTCGGGTCGACGTTGCCGATGATGTTCGGCACCGTCCAGTCCACGCCGTTGAGGTTGTAGCCAATCGCGAGTCCGGCAGCAGTCGTGACGACGACGTCGATGCGACGGTCGCCATCCATGTCGGCGAGCCTCACGTCGGGATCTTCGAACGTGACGTTGGGGACCGTCGCGATCGACACCGCCGGACGGAAGCTCGTCGTGTTGCTGCCCGGCAGATACCGGAAGTCGGACGTGCCGCTCTTGATGACGAGATCGATCGCTCCGTCGCCGTCGAGATCCGCGAGCTGCACGCCCGTCGATCCGAGCTGCACCGACGGGCTCTGCCCCGCGTCCCAATCGACGCCGGGCTTCCACGCGATGCCGTCGTGGTTCTGGTACGAGCGGTACTGACCCGCGACACTGACGAGGACATCGGGGAGCCCGTCGCCATCGAGATCGGAGATCTCGACGTTCGGATCCGACGGCGTACGGCCCGGCGGCGTCGTCATCGTGACGATCTGCCCGTCCGCCGCGAAGCTCGGCTGCGTGTACGCGAGCGAGAGGCGCGGCAAGCGCGACGTGCCGTCACGCCCGACGAGATCGACGGACGCGAGACGCGAGTGCACGCCCGGCGCGTACCCGAGCTCGTACCGGCGAACGAGCGCGCCGCCGTGCGTGACGTCGACGGCGACGAGGCGCTTCGTCAGCCCTTGCTTGATGCCGACAGAGAAGAAGACGTGCGGATCCGGCCGGTCCTCGTACTTGAACGTGACGACGTTGCGCGCGTCGTCGCCGTAGTCGTTCCACACGACGCGCTGAAGGAGCGCGTGACCGCTCGACGTGTCCCACTCGTACGCGATGCGATGGCCGTGCACATCGAGCTGCTCGCGAACAAGCCACGTCGCGACGTTGCCGCCCTCGGCCTCCGTGAAGCCGTCGCCGCCGAAGCGGTACGTCGTCCCGCTCTTGTCGCGCGCTTCCCATCCCGACGTCGCGCGCTGCACGCGCACGAACGCGCCCGACTCGTACTCCGGGCGAAACGTCCCCGGCGTCACCTCGAGCAGATCGCACGCGATGCCGAGCGACGTGATCTCGAACGGGTCCGACGCGTCGAACTTCGGCATCCCGTTCTCGGTGCGACGCCGCACGCTCGGAATGCCGCCGAGCTTCCATCCCATGCCCACGTCGGTGACTCCGCCGCCGGAGTCGTAGTCGAGACTCAGCTTCGGCGCGAAGCCGCCCGCGGACGGCGGCACGGCGATGTCGACGCCGTAGCTCGCGGTGCCCGATGCGAGCGACGGCGCGAAGTTCCGACCGAGCCCTTCGATGGAGCCGGGCCCTTTCGGAAGGCTGATGCGCGTCGGCTGCACGCCGGATGCGGAGGACAAAGAGGTCGTGAGGACGGTCGCAAGAGCGACCGCCGCGGCGGCCAGGAGACGCATGGGGAGCCTCGGGTGTTTGCCGAACGCGGAGGCGCCCGGTTGCCCTCCTTCAGCAAGCGGCACGCCATGCGAGCCGACCTCCACGCCCGCCGGCATTTCCCTGCAGCGAGGTTTGGGGGCGCCGGAAGTGGAAAGAACCCCTCCATGGCATCTGGAGGTTTCGTTGCCATCGAGACCGATGACGAACGGCATTTCTCCGGCGTTCTGCGTCCCCAGCGTGCGGCATGCGCGTTGCTGAAGTCCGATGCGCGACCCGACGACGACCGTCGGCTTCCGCGCGGGACAGACCCGCAACTTTCGATCGAGGAGAACACCGATGACCCGCTACGTTGCCGCCGCAGCTCTCGCGCTTGGAACATGGACCGTCGTCGCCTGCAGCAGCGGGGCGGACGGAGCCGCTGCGCCCGGTTCACCGGACGGGGACGCGGGCGCGCTCACGGACGCTGCGGGCGACACGGCGAACACCGGCGACGACGCGAGCCCCGATGGCGCACCGCTGGCGCCTCCGTCAGAGCAAGCCGGTTCGCGGCTTACGCCGTCGTATCGCACGACGCGGAGCTCCGACGGAGCGTCGTTTCAGATGTTCATCGCGTGGAAGGACACGTCGCGCAACGAGCACTGCTACCCGCAGCGCCTCTCCGACGGCAAGCTGCACTGCACGCCGCTCGGTCGCTCGGTCGACTACGAGGCGACGGACACGTACTTCCTCGACGCGCAGTGCGCGACGCCGGTCGCGGGCATCCGCAAGGCTGCGCCTTCGTGTGCCGGCGGGTGGAGCGGAACGAGCGCCAACAACTACGTCACGCGCTACGACCAGAATCCTCAGTGCTCCGCGGTGCGCGTGTACCTTCCGCCGTCGACGAGCCCGGTCGCTCCGACGACGATCTATGCGAAGAACGGCTCGAGCTGCACGGCGCAAAGCGCGAGCTACCTCACGACGGACTGGGATCTCTATCCGAAGTCCGCGCTCGCCTCGCTGACGGAGGTGGCGCCGAGCGCGCTCGTCGAGATGACGCGCACCGAGGAGACCACGATCCAGCCGAGCGACCGCGTGACCGTGGGATCGCGCGTGCATCCGGTGATCGTCAGGATGAGCGGGACCGACGGCTCGTTCAACCGCGGTGTTCAGCAGCTCGTCGACTACACGCGCTCCGAGTTCTGCTCGCCTGCGGCCACGCTCTCCGACGGCAAGCTCCACTGCGCGCCGAGCGGCTCGTGGTTCTACGACGGTGCGAGCTATGTCGACTCGTCGTGCACGACGCCGGCCGTCGAAGTCTCCATCCCTCAGCAGTCCGCGTGTGAGCGCGACGACCGGAATGGGAAGTACCTCATGTCGCGCGAGAACGTGCGCGGCTGCATGGTCGAGCAGCTCTTCCCGTTCCCGACCGAGCCGCCGCACCCCGACCGCTACTACAAAAGCGGCAACCAGTGCCTCAGCACGGGTTCCAGCGGAACGAGCTACCAGGCCTACACGAAGACGGCGATGACGGAGATCCCGCCGTCGACGTTCGTCGAGTTCACAGCGACCTACGTGACGGGTAGCAACGCGCGCAGCAAAGCCGGAACGCGGCTCGCGCCGATGTCGCTCTCGTACGCGGGGGTGGACGGATTCTCGTGGATGGCCGACACGATGTTGTTCCAGGACAAGCAAGCGCAGACCACGTGCCGCGAAGCCTTGTTGACGGACGGTCAGCTGCACTGCGTGCCGTCGTTCACTTGGCTGCAGCTCGACGTCGACTCGAACTACTACGCCGACGCGTCCTGCATGCAATCGGTCGTCGCCGTGCCGAAGATCGGGACATGCGCGTTCCCCGGGCCGCGCCCCACGCTCATCGCGAAGTCCCTCCAGCTGAACGGCTGCAGCGGCGTGAAGCTGTTCCCGTTGCCGACGTCATCGCCGCTTACGCTCTCCGCGGTCTACGTGAAGAACGGGACGAGCTGCACGCAGGAGACGTCGAACGGCCCGAACTACCTCCAGAACAACGACTTCTACCCGGCGAGCATCGTGCAGGTCCCGAACGTGGATCCGTCGACGTTGCCGACGCTGACGGTCACGATGTCGCCGTAGCGGGCGACGGCGCGCGAGGCGCGCAAGCTCGAGTGAGGACGACGTAGGCGAGCGCGGGAGACCCCTCCCCGCTCGCCTTCTTCCTTTTGTGCCGTGTTCCCCAGGGCCCGCCCGTCCGCAGTTGGAAAGACATCCTCCATCTCCTATGGACGTCGAGTTTCCACCAAGGGCACCGCGGATCGTCATTTTCGCAGAAATTCCGAGAGAACACGTTCGGCACGACGGTTGCGATGGGTGTCATCCGAAGACCGAGGCCGCACGGCGCACCAACGCTCCGACGACCGACGTCGCAATTCGCGCAACCTCCTAACCGAGGTGCCGACAAGGAAGCACGACCATGAAAACGCATCTCGCTGGCAAGATTCAGTTCCGAAAGCTCTCCCTCATCGCGCTCGTCGCGGCCTTCGCGCTCGCCTCCGTGGCGTGCGGCGCAGCGCCCGACGGCGATCCGTCGCACGAGCCCGCGGCATCGACCGCGACCAGCGACAAGGCGGACGAGGAGGACGCCGGCAGCGCCGCGCGCGTGGTCCCCGTCGCGTCGAGCTGGTGGGTGCCCGCCGAGCCGACGCGCCCCGAGCCGCCCACGGGCGGTGGAGCGGGGAATCATCCGCAGGGAAACCACCATCAGTAGGGGTCGCCATGCGCACCCTTCGAATCGCGGCGTACGCGCCGCTCGTCACTCCGATGCCGCCGCCGCGTCCCGTGCGGCGGTGGAACCCTGCCGCGACGGCGACGACTGCGCTGCCGCGGCCGACTCCGTTTGCTTGATGAGCATCGTCCAAGACCACTGCGCCAACGTCGGCGCGCAATCGCAACATTGAACCATCGCCCCGAAAGCCGAGGAGGCATCCATGAACCCCCGCCAACTGCTCTGCGCTCTGCTCACCACCGCCACTCTCGCCGCGCCCTCCGTCGCGCGCGCCGACAACAGCGATCCCACCAACTACACGCCGCCGCCCGCGCCGGCCGAAGCGCCCGCCAAGCCGGGCGACATGCCCGCCGAGCGTCTCGCGCTGCACATCGCGCCAGCGTTCTTCGTCCCGCTCGGCAACCTCGCCGACGCGACGCAAGCGGGCGGCGGTGCTCTCGCGGGGATCGACTACCGACTCTCTCCGCACTTGGTGCTCACGATGCGCGGCGGGTACGTGTCGACGTTTGAGCAGAGCCGCGCGATCGCTGGCTACACGCTGAAGTCGAGCGTCGACTTCGCGCCGTTCCTCGGCGGCATCAAATGGTTCTTCGCCGAGCCGAACGAAGGCGTCTTCTTCGCCGGTGAAGCTGGGCCCGTCCTCGCGATCGTCTCCATGCGCGTGCAAGGTCAGACCTCGGCCACCCCGGTAGACGTGGCCGCGTCCGGCTCGCAAACGAACTTCGGAGCGGCGGCATCGTTCGGCTACCAGACCGGCCGGTGGGATCTGCGTGCCGGCGTCGTGTCCCTCGACATGGGTCACGCGAGCAACACGATGGGGGTCATGGCGACCGCCGCGATCGCGTTCGCGCAGTTCTGATCGGAACGGAGACGACGATGCGATATCTCACATTCATTGCTGTCGCGCCCGTCGCCGCGTCGACGCTCGGAGGCTGCTACTCGCGCGCCGAGATGCAGACCAAGCTTCGCACACAGGCGTCGAGCGATCTCGAATGCCCCGCTGACAAGCTCAACGTCTACGAGATGAGCGACTCGCAGAGCCTCGTCGGCGGCTGCGGACGAAAGAAGTCGTACATCGGCGTGTGCGTGCACTTCGAGTGCCAGTGGATCAACAACGACGGCGAGACCGTCGCGCGGTTCTTCAAGGCGAACACGCGACCGGTGCCGACGTTCACGTCGAACGTGCCTGCGACGCGGCCGCCGCCGCCGTCGCGATGAAAGATGTAGTCGCAGAAGGATTGACGACCTCGCCACGGAGATCCCGAGTCATGAAACGAACACTCCTCGCCCTCACGCTCGTCGCGCTCACCGGCTGCGCGGCTACACCGCGACCGCAGACCTCGGAGTCGGCGGCGAACGACGCCGCAGCGGCTCCCGCGGACGCCGATCCGTGGCGTGTCGTCGACTCCACGCATTGCGGTTTTCGGGTGCGCATGCCGGCGTCGCCGATCGAGCGGGTCTCGACCGAAGACACGGAATCCGGCCCGCTCACGACGTGGTCGCTTGTGGCCGAGACACGCGCGGGTACCGGCGCGACGGTCGCCGCGTGCGCGCAGTTCGATGACGGAGCCGAGCTCACTGCAAGCGACGCCGTCTTCGATTCGGTCCAGGCGTCGATCGTGAAGACCCTCAACGGGCGCGTCACGGCGCAGCATGCGGTGCGGATCGCCGGCCACCGCGCGCGCGAAGTGCGGTTCTCGTCGCCCGACGGGGAGGGCGTGCTGCGCATTCTGATCGCGGGCCGCAGCTCCTTCACGCTCATGACGCTGGGGGTTGGTCCGGAGCAGTCGACGAGATTCCTCGAGAGCTTTGCGCTCGTCGGCGGCGCGCGAGCGCCGCGAGCACCTGGCGACAACGCATCGCCTTCGACGGGGAAGAGGTAGAACGAGGCGTGCCGCCGCGGAAGACGAGAATGAGAGGCATGCGAGGACCCTTGCGCGACCTGCTCGCAAGCGTGCGCGATCGCGATCCGGATCTGAGGATCTACATCGACGACGTTGACGAGCCGAGCGGCGATTCGGAGATCGAGCTCGCAGGTACGGGCAAGACCGAACCGTTTGGCAAACGGTACCTGCTCGCGATTCGCGATGTCTTCAAAGTCCTGGAGGTGTGGTCGGAGCGGAGCGGAGGACGGGACGCGACGACCGAGGATGCGTGCCAGGCCGTTCTCTACTACGCGAGGTACAACGAGTTCATTCATGTGCCGGACCCCATCGTTGAATGGGCGCGCGACTTCTCGCGTGCGCAGATGGAGAAAGTCGACGGCGACGCTCGAAGGCTGCCCGACGGGGTGCGGCAATGCTTTCTCATCCACGATATCCACTTCGATGTGGCCTGCTCCGGCGTCGACGCCTGGCTCGAGCGCCATAGCGACGTCGCCTTCCAAACCCTCCGCGCGCTTCGAGAGGTCGGTGCACACCACGCGGCGGACGCCATGGATCGGCTGTTCGCGGTCTTCCCGAACGGGCAACCGCCAGTCGATCGCGAGGAATTGGAAGATCAGATTTTCGCGTTTGGCGACGACATCAAAGAGCGTTTCTTCTCCGAGATCGGAGACGAGCTTCTCCAGTGGAAGGACGACATCGACGGACTCATGCGTGCCTACGTTCTCAAGCACGCGAAGGCATTTCACCTGAGCGAGATGCCCGGGTGGAAGAACTGACGCGGGTGAGCGTCGGATGCGAAGGAAGCACTCGATTCAAAGCGGAGAATGAATGCGCAACTGGGTTCCGATGCTCTCGTGGATCTTCGACAAGCCGACCGGCGTCGTGACGCCCGTCGCCATCAAGATCGTCGCTGTCGTGCAGGGTCTACTCCTCGTCATGACGGCAGGGTCTCCAAGCACGGAGCCCGGCTCCTCCAGTGCACTCTGGACGGTCGCCGCGTGGACGATCACGTCATGCGTGATGATCGCGCTCTGGAACATGAAGCGCTGGGCCGTTCTCGTTCTCGCGGCATACGCCCTCGTCTACGTCGGCTTCGCCGCTCCGTACCTCGCGGTAGCGTGGCGCGGGATCGTCCTCGGCGTGGCGACGAGGTCGGTCGGGCTGGTCGCCGGCGCGATCTACTGGAAGCGAATGACGTGGCGGTGAACGCGATCGCGACGGCGCGACGGCCGATGGGATGAAGACGAGTGACGACGCGGCATGAAGTAGTTGGGCGGAGTCGAATCCACGCAACTGTGTCCCGGCTGACTCCGATGAAGAAGGACGAGGAGAACGAAAATGCACCGAAGGACCGACTACGTTTGGATGCGGCTCATGCTCGCCGCGACGTGCATCGGGGTAAGTGCGTGCGGAGGCACGCTCGGCCCGCTCGTGACCGACGTGAGGTATGGGGTCGGCGGCGAGCTCCTCGTCACGCACTGCATGCTCGACATCTCCGGCGGCGGGAACGTCACAACCTACAAACTGCACGACTGCAGGCGCTCGAGGCAGCCGGCGCCCGGCGCGAGCGTCGCCGAAGCGCCAGCGGTTACTCCGTCGCCCGCAGGGAGCAGCGGGACGGTCGTTCGTTAGGAGTGCATCTCGGTTCCCGGCTGCGTTTGGCAGTAACAAAGATCGTTGTGTGAAAGATTTCTGTCGTCGACGTGGCTCCCGCGCGCCCTTGTCTCTGTGTCGAAGCAACAACTGGCGCGACGTGCCGACAAGTGGAGTAGGAGGGCGCCGATGGCGGATCTGGAGGACGGGCAGTCGGTGGAGATGAAGGGCTCGGGTGCGAAGCCGTACGAGCTGAAGAACACGGGCGGCGTCTATTCGTGCACGTGTCCGGCGTGGCGAAACCAGTCGGTCGCGATCGAGCGACGCACGTGCAAGCACTTGAAGAAGCTGCGCGGCGAAGCGGTGGAAGTGGCGCGCGTCGGTGGCGACGCCGCCGCACCCGCGCGCAAAGTGAAGGCCAAGCCGACGGCCGCGGCCGACACGGATCCCGACGAGGCCGCGACCGCGAAAGCCCCGCCGCTCCTCCTCTCGCACACCTGGGAGAACGACCTCGATCTCACCGGCTGGTGGATGAGCGAGAAGCTCGACGGCGTGCGCGCGTACTGGGACGGGAAGCAGTTCCTCTCGCGCCTCGGCAACGTCTACCACGCGCCCGAGTGGTTCCTCGAAGGCCTCCCCGACACGCCGCTCGACGGCGAGCTGTGGGGCGGGCGGAAGAAGTTTCAGCGCACCGTGTCGATCGCGCGCCGACAAGACAAGAGCGAGATGTGGCGAGAGCTCGCGTTCCTCGTGTTCGACGCGCCGAAGATGGACGCGCCGTTCGAGGAGCGACTCGAGCACGTGCGTCGTCACATGCGCGAGCGCCTCCCGCGTCACGCCCAGCATCACGAGCACGCGCGCTGCGACGGGACCGATCACCTGCGCGCCGAGCTCGCGCGCGTCGAGGCGCTCGGCGGCGAGGGCTTGATGCTTCGGCAGCCCGGTTCGGCGTACGAAGTCGGTCGCTCGTCGACGCTTCTCAAAGTGAAGAGCTTCCGCGACGCCGACGCGCGCGTGCTTCGCCATCTCCCGGGTGAAGGTCGTCACAAGGGACGCCTCGGCGCGCTCTTCGTCGAGCTCGCCGACGGCACGCAGTTCTCGGTCGGCACTGGATTCTCGGACGCGGAGCGCGGCGATCCGCCGCCCGTCGGCAGTGTCATCACGTTCCGCTACCAAGAGCTCTCCGACGGCGGTGTCCCGCGCTTCCCGTCGTACGTCGGCGTGCGGCATGACGCCGTTCTCTCTGCTATCGAGGCCTCGAAATGATTCCGTTGAAACAGCTTGGCGCCGTTCGGACAATCGTCGTCCACGACAACTGCCCTGACGGCATCGCGTCCGCCGTCATTCTTCGCGATGCCATCGGTGAGGACATCGCCGTGCGCTACCTCCAGTACGGCACGCGCGAACATCTCGAGCTACCTGCGGAGCCCCACGTCCTCTTCTGCGACTTCTCGCCGCATCCCGACCGTGTTGCGGAGTTCACGCGCGCCGGGACGATCGTGCTCGACCACCACCGGACCGCGAAGCGGATCGTCGAGGCGATGGGCGAAAACGGAGTCTTCGGCGACGAAGCCGCCGAGCCCGGGATATCCGGAGCCGTGCTTGCCTATCGCCATGTGTGGGCGCCGATGGCCCACGGGGACAAGGACCTCGAGCCGTACCGAAACGTTGCCGAGCACTTCGCGACGCTCGTTGGCATTCGCGACACGTGGCAGCGCAAGAGTCCCCTGTGGACCGACGCTTGCGCGTTGTCGCGGATGCTTTTGTTCCGGCCGAAGGAGTGGTGGCACGGCATCTCCATGCACGACATCGAGGGCGAGCTCCCGCAACTCTTGGAGTACGGGCACCTCCTACAGGCAAAAGAGGAAGAGCGCGTGCGCCGCGCGATCGATGGCGGCTACCGATTCACGAGCGGCGACGGGCGACGCGTGCTCGCCGTGCAAGGCGTCTCCGTCACGAGCGACGGCGCGGAGTTGCTCGGGGACAGCGTCGATTTGCTCGTCGGGTTCAGCTACGGCGTCGAAGATCGCGCGCCGAAGGTCAAACTCTCGCTCCGCTCGCACACCGGCGTCGACTGCGCGGCGATCGCGAAGGCGCACGGCGGCGGAGGGCACACGGCGGCGGCGGGGTGCTCGCTGCGCGTCGGTGCCGAGGATCCGCATCCATTTGCGTTCATCGAGCGGCTGCTCTCTTCGCAGCGATCCAACGGCTAGGGAGAACACCATGGGCGACGGGTTCAAAGTCTTCTTCGTCTCGATGGAGCGAGTGACGAAGGTCTTCGGGAGCAACGACCGCGAGCTCGAAGACGCGGTCGTCGACGCGAACAGCTACGAGGACCACTTGTTCGACGAGCCGGGCGCGTACAACGAGGAGTCGCATCGCTGGCGACGCGCGGTGCGTGGGATCTTCTCCGGCGACGTCAGCGATCCCGCGCTCGAGCACATCTATGCGCGTGCGTTCGAATCGATCTGCGAAGTCATCGCCGGCGACGCTCCGACGCGCGGTACGTGTCCGTTTCGCCCAGCCTATGCGCGCGATCTGGACACCGCCTTCGACGCTGCGAAGCTGCCGGCTGCGATTCGATGGAGCAAGTTGCTCTACAGTGGCGCGCCCGTCCCCATTCCGTGGACGGAGTATCCGTTGATCGGATCTTGGTCGCTCTCCGCGATGCGGGACGCACTGCCGGTCTTCCGAGCACCCGGGCTCACGCCGCCGCCGAACGTGATCGACCCAGACGAGGAGGGCTGGAGCGAACTGATCGGGATTCTCGAGTGCGCCGTGGCCATGGGGCGCGACGCGATCTCGTTCTACGGCTGAAGGTCGGCGGCAGATTCAAGCGCCTCTCTCTCTCTCGAAAGGTTCGACCATGAGCATGATCGGCAACCTGCGACGCCTCTCCGACGCGAAGCTCGCGACGCTGTTCGCGGCGCCTGCGAGCATCGGCGACTACCTCGAGCAAGAGGGCTCGCCCGACGATGGCGATGACGAGGCCTTCGCTGACCTCGACATCGAGAAGGCGTGGCACGGCATTCACTTCATGCTGAACGGAAGCGCTTGGGAATCGCGCGGCGTGCTCGGCTTCCTGGTCACATGTGGAGCCGAGATCGGCAAAGAGGACGTCGGCTACGGCCCTGCACGTGGATTCACGAGCGTGGAGGTGCGCGAGATCTCGAAGGCGCTTCATCCAATCACGAAGGAGGCGCTCCTCGCCGGCTACGACGCCGAAACCATGGACGCGCAGACCGTGTACCCCGGCGGTTGGACCGAGCAGGCCGACGACGATCCGGAGTTCATGGAGTACTTCGTCGAGCAGTTCGAGCAGCTGAAAGATTTCGTCGACGGCGCGGCCAAGGAAGGCGAAGCACTGATCGTCTTCATCAACTGATCGTCGCGTCGAGTCTCGACGGCTCACTCCGATGGGCGAGATCGACGACGAGCGCCGCGTGGTCCGAAATGGTCGAAGCCGGACCGGCCCGCGGGACTTTGCCTCGTGCGAGCTCGCGCCTAACGGACACTACTCCCGTGGCGGAGGACAGACTCGAACGCACGGTCACGCGCACGCCGCCCGCCGACGCGCCCCTATACTCCGCCATTCGAGGTCTACGTTCTCGATCCGTGCAAGGCGCCGGTTCCTGCGGACGTCGGCGTGGAGCTTTCCGTCGCGTCACCGGACTGCCCCGAGGTGTGCGAGGGGAAGGGCATCTACGTAGCGCAGTGAGCGCGCCGTCTAAGACTAATCTACTCACGCTGGCGTGCGCCAATGAGTCGCTCCCCACGAAGCAGCGCGCTGCCTACTCACTCGCCCGCGACGAGCGCGCCGTCCCTGAAGATGAACGCGAAGTCGCGGTTCGCTCTTTCATCATCCCTTGGCGCGGAAGAAAGCCGATGACACGGAGCACGCGACAAGTCGCCTCACGGGACGCAGTTCGCCGCAGGGTCCGTGCGGTACTCTTCGGGACCATGCCGCTGCGGGATTGGAATCGACTCGTGGTCCCGATGTCGGAAGTCGATCCGGCGAGGGTCCTCGGCTTTTGGGACTGGCTCGTCGATCGACCCGTCGGTGCCGTGGAGCTGACGCGGTTTGGCGACTGGTTCGTCGCCGACGCCGCTGGCATCGTGTACCGCCTCGACGCGCTCGACGGATCGTTCACGCCGATCTGCAACAGCATCGCCGAGTATCAGCACCGAAAGAGCAGCCTCCCGGAGCTCGATGAATGGTTCTCCGAGGCCACGGTGGACGCGCTGCACCAAGCCGGGCACCTCCCGGGAGCCGGGCAAGGCTTCGGATACCGGGTGCCGCCGATCATCGGCGGCCCGGTCAACCGTGAGAACATCGTCGTCGTCGAGCTCACGAGTTGGCAGTTGTTCATCTCGAACGTGCATCAGGCCGTGAACGCTCTCCCTGCCGGCTCGCGCGTTACCCGAATGGAGGTCCAGTCGCAGGGCCGGATCAAACTCCATACAGAGCAATAGAGCTCGAACGACGGCGCGCACTGAAGTCGGCGACGTCGAAACCGACGATGCATGCATCTTCCCCGTTTCCACGCTATTGCCACAACGAACGTCGCCGAGCGTCCTCCACTGTCTCGCAGCGTCGCGTCCCAAAAGCCCCCGAGCATCACCGCCGACCTCACCCATGCGGCCGTCGTGACTCGGTTTTTCAGCTGTTGCCCGGATAAACCCGGGGGCTCTGGGAGCGATTCAGCGAACTGGCAAAAAGCAGCGAAACGCTGATTTCAAAACCGCTGCCTTCGACCACTCGGCCACTCCTCCAGAGCTGCTTGCTTTCGCGAGCCTAGCACTTGATTCGGGCCTCCTGCTCAGCGCCCTTGCACCACAATCGGTCGGCGGCGCAGCGGCCGCCGCGAAGCGCGCGAGCAACCGCTGCGCTTCGCGCGGCTCGAAGTTACCGATGCTCGCTGTCTTCGATGGTGTGCATGGTGTTGTCTCCTGTCGTGGTGGTTGTTCGTCAGCGGTGCTCGATGGCGACATCGTTCGGCGCCGGCCGCCCACTCCCCTTCTCCATCAGATCCTTGAAGCTCATGAGAAACGTCGCCCACTTCATCGAGCAGTGCCCGAAGAACTCCGTGTTCGCGCGCCAGCCCCCGTGCTTGAAGCGGACCCACGTTTGCTTGTCGTCGGCCGAGATCGCGAACGAGATCTCCGTCCCCGCCCACTCCTCCATGCCGTCCTTCGTCGCCTTCCAGACGACGAGCTTGCCGGGCTCGAGGACTTTGACCTCGAACTTCTGACAGAACTTCCCGAACCAAAACTCGAGGACGTCGCCGACCGCCACGCCGCTGCCGCGCGTGTCGGACGTCCACCACTTCGCGAGCCCCTTCGTGTCGGTGAGCGCCTCGAAGACCTCGTCGCGAGAGGCCTTCACGCCGATGCGCATGTTGCTTTCGAAAGTCCTCGCGTTGGATTCCACGGTCGTCGTCGTATTCATGGTCGCCTCCAGGTACTGGTTCACCCAGACGACGATCGACGCCTCGCAGAATCTACATTCGCTCTCTACCGAGACTGTCGATTTGGCGGCGCAGGAAATTCCGCTCGGTGTCGTTGTTCGCGAGATCGAGCGCGCGGCCGTAGTCGTCGCGCGCGTCCTCGCCGAGTCGGCGGCGGAAGTCGGCGCGCATCGCGTAGAACAAATGGTAGCTGGCGAGCGGCTCGGCGAGCTCGGCGATGGCGGCGAGCGCCGCAGCGGGTCCGTCATGCATGCAGACCGCGACCGCGCGGTTCAGCGCGACGATCGGTGAGGGAGCGAGCACGAGGAGATCGTCGTAGCAGCGAAGGATGCGTCGCCAATCGGTGCTCTCCCAAGCCGGCGCGGTGGCGTGGCACGCGGCGATCTCCGCTTGGAGCACGTAGGTCGCGCGTCCGCCGAGACGCCGCGCGCGCTCGAGCGCCATGAGCCCCTCGCGGATCGTGGGCCGATCCCACCGCGCGCGGTCTTGCTCCGAGAGGAGCAACATTTCGCCGCGCTCGTCGGTGCGTGTCGCGGCACGCGCGAACGAGAACGCGACGAGCGCGTAGAGTCCGAAGACCTCCGGCTCGCTCGGCAACAGCTCGCACAAGACACGCGCGAGGCGCAGCGCCTCCGCTTGGAGATCGAGCCGCATGAGCGGCCCTTCGCGCGTCGTGTGCCCCTCGTTGAAGACGAGGTAGACGACCGCGAGCACCGACGCGAGCCGCTCCGGCAGCTCCGCGCGATCGGGCACTTCGTACGGGAGCTGCTTGTCCTCGATCGTCTTCTTCGCGCGTACGATGCGCTGCGCGATCGTCTTCTCCGGCGAGAGGAACGCGCGCGCGATCTCGTCGGTCGTGAAGCCGGCGACGACCTTCAGCGTGAGCGCGACCTGGCTCTCCAG
Source organism: Polyangiales bacterium (assembly GCA_038209335.1). Classification (GTDB taxonomy): domain Bacteria; phylum Myxococcota_A; class Polyangia; order Polyangiales; family Polyangiaceae; genus JBBQXV01. The sequence goes on from JBBQXV010000071.1 coordinate 22,556, forward strand.
CGTGAGCGCCGGATGGCAGCACGTGAAGATCAAACGCAGCTCGTCGTCGCTGACCGACTCGATCGTCTCGGGGCTCACCATGTCGCTCTCCACGAGCAGCGGCGCTTTCGCGTCGACGATGCGGCGGTGGCGCGCGGCGTCACGCGCGTGATTCTTGGCCGCGGTCGTGAGCCACGCGGCGGGGTTGTCGGGCGTGCCGCGCGCTTGCCAGTTGGGGATCGCCGCGAGGACCGCCTCTTGGAATGCGTCTTCGGCCGCGTCGATGCTGCCGAGCAAACGCACGAGCCCGCCGACGACGCGACTCTTCTCGCGCCGCAAGACGTCATCGAGCGCGCGACTCAGCTCCTCCACAGCTCCCGGATCTCCACCGCGCCGATCTTCACGAACGCGGTCTCGCTCGCCCAGCGCACCGCCTCTTCGATGCTCGTCATGCGCATGAAGAAGAGCCCGCCGATGACCTCTTTGCTCTCCAGAAATGGACCATCGAAGATCGCGCGCTGGTTGCCGCTCGCGACGACGCGACGTCCTTGGCTCGGCGCGTGGAGGCGCACGCCGCCGAGCATGCGATCGTTGGGGAAGTTATCGCGGCTGCTCGCGTCGATGCGATCCATGACGTCGATCCATCCCTGCTCGTTCGCGGCGCTACCGAGGACGGCGAACGCGAAGATGCGGCCCTGCGCATCGCTCTTTCCGGGACGAAGCTTGCCGGTCATCACCGGTCGCACGTCCAGCGCGCTCCCCGGCGCCATGGGGCATTCGTCGGCCAGCTTCACCGCGGCGTCGAGGCTGTCTGCTTGCACCAGGTAGTAGCCGGCGAGAGCCACTTCGCCGAACGGACCGATCTCGACGCGCACCTCCCCGTCGCGGACGCTCACGCGGCGTCCTTCGGCCGATGGCCGAAGTCGTTCGGCGTCCAGAAACGCGGAGACCTCGCGAAGCTTTTCTTCGTACGCGGAGTCGCCTTCGACCAGCGCTTTCATCTCGGCCGCACGCAACTGCGCGTCGCGGGACTCGTCCGCCGAGATCATGACCATGAAGTCGGGCATCGCAGATTCCTCTCTTCCTCACCGTGCGACGATCGAGCGGCGCGGGAATCTACATTGAGTTTCGAAAAATGATCGGGGCGGCGTCGAACGACCTCGCTATTTACGCAACATCGAACCAGCGGTGCCGACAAAGAAGACATGACCATGAGAATGCATCGCGCTGGCCCTGCGTACGCGCCGCTCGCCGTGCCGGTGCCGCCGCCGCCTCCCGTCCGACGCTCGAGCCCGGCCGCCGTGGCGCTCGCCATTCTCGCGGCTGTGCTCGGCATCGGCATCGTCGCCGTCGTCTTCGTCGTGAGTATCGCCGCAGCCGTGCTCGCCGAGATCGGAAGAATGGAGGCGACGTCCGCTGCCGCCTCGACGCCGACGCCGCCGACGGTCGTCGCGATCGACCGTGCCGACGACGACTGCGCGGCCGCGGCGCTTCGCTCGTCGCACTCCTGCGAGGACATCTCTTGCTTCGCGACGGTCGGCGCCGAGCTCCGCACGTGCCTCGCGCGACCCGAACAGGAAGCACGCGCGTGCAACGAGGTCCCTGACCCGTCGCTGACGGGCGTGTCGGCGCAGTGGATGACCACGCGCTGCAGCTTCGAAGCGAGCCGTGATCAGAACGACTGCATTCGCTTGATGAGCATCGTCCAAGACCACTGCGCCAACGTCGACGCGAGAGAACGAGGTAACGCGCCGTGAACCTCGCCGCCTCCTTCGCCGCTCCCACGAACCGCTACCTCGAAGCGGCGAGCGAGCTGCTCCCGCCGAGTGTCGCTTGGGGGAACGTGCTCGTCGTCGTGCCGGTGATGTACATGGTCGCGCTCGTCGCGACGCTCGTGCCCGCGCTGATCGCGCTCCGTCGCGTCGACGCGAACGCACCTTGGTGGGAACGCGCCCGGCACGCGTACGCCGCGCGCGTCGTTGGCTTGCTCGGTCTCATATTGATGCCTTGCCTCGCGTCGCTCGCGGCGGCAACGGCGAGCGGTCCGCTCGCGGCGACTCCGGCGGGGACGATGCAGCTTCTCGCCGCGACGGCAGCATTCTGCGGCGCCGGAGTCGTTTGCGCGCACATCGAAGGCATCGTGCTTCAACGGCGGACCACGTTCTTCGACTGGCTGCGCGACGTCGTCTTCTCGTGCCTCGTGGGCAGTTCCGCCGTCGTTTTCCCAGCCATAGGCGGGATCGTAGTGGGCTGTCTGCTCGGCGATCGGCCGTGGCTCGGATTCGCAATCACCTTCGCGCTTGCCGTGTTCGCTATGTTCGGCGGCGCGTTCTGGATTGCGCGCGTAGTGGGGCTCGTTCGCAAGGCGTCGCCGCACATGCACGACGTCGTGGCGGCTGCCGCTGCCACGGCGGGCGCTCCGGTGCCGCGCGTATACGAATTTCGGACCGCCACGGCGAATGCTTACGCGCTCGGGTCGCGCGCGGTCGGCGTGACCACGGGAGCCATCCGAAATCTCTCCGACGCCCATCTCATGGCCGTCTTCGCGCACGAGCTCGGTCACCTTGCCGAGTCGAGCGGCGTGCGTCGGCAGCGGTTCGCGTTCCGAGCGCTTCTGTCGCTCTCGTTCGTGATGCCGGTCCCGCTGACCGAGCTCCTCGGGACGTTCGCCTTCTTGGTCGGGCCGTTCGTCGCGCTCATCGTGTATCGCTTCAAGCTTCGCTTCGATCGCCGACTCGAACGAGAGGCTGATGCGGTCGCATGCGGGCATGACGCGCACGCCGGCGCGCTCGCGCATTCCCTTCAGGCCATTCACGAAGTGAACGTCTCGCCCGCGTGCATCGGGATCGAGACCACGCACCCCGAGCTCTACGACCGCATGCTCGCAGCCGGCGAGACGCCCTCCTTTCCTCGACCGCTCCCGCCGCCGAGACGCGGAGCGCAACTCGGCGGGCTCGGGATCCTCATCGCGGTGGGCCTCGTCGCGCTGCTCCGGATCGTCGTGAACGCACGAAGCTTCGACGCCACCAACGAGGAACCCGTGGTCACCGAGATCGCGCTGACGGGCGGCGGCGCGTTCGACCTCGCGCGGCTCGCTTTCCTCCGCGCGGAACGCGGCGACATCGAGAGCGCGCTCGTTCTCTACCGCGCCGCAGCCGAGCTCGAACCGGAGGACCCGCACTACTTCGCGCTCGCGGCGAACGCGCTGGTCCCGCTCGGGCGATGCAAGGAGGCAGAAGACATGCTCGCGAGGGCGGAGCACGCGCGAGCCGGGAGAGCGGTGCGCGGCGCCGCCGGAAGTGAGCTGGAGTCGGCGCGTGAGCGGACCGCCACGTGCAACGCGCGCGCTGCGACGATCGTTCTGTTCGCTCCATGAGCGCCGCAATCTCGTAGCGAAGCGCCTCACATGCGGCACGCCTGCGACCTCGCTCGCGCGTACCTCCGCGATTTCGCGACTCGTCCGCTGGCATGCCCGATGCCCCTTCGATCGGAATGCCGACGACGACAGTCTCCACATCCACGCCAGCGACGGAAGCCACCGCGACACGCGAAATGCACGACTTTCGCGCGCTCCTTGGCGACATCAAAATCGCGATGCTCACGACGACGAACGACGTTGGCGCGCTCCACTCTCGACCGATCGCCACGTCACAGTTCGGGACCGAGGGCGACCTCTACTTCTTCGCGCGCAACTCGAGCGCGCTCGCGTCCGACATTCGCGCCAACGCTCACGTCAACCTCAGCTATGTCGCGACCGACGGAATGCGCTTCGCGTCGGTCTCCGCGGTGGCCGCGATGGTCGACGATCGCGAGACCGCGAAGACGATCTGGGGACCGTGGTGCGCCGAGTGGTTTCCGCGCGGCCTCGACGATCCGGAAATCCTGCTCGTGCGTGTTCGCGTCGCCACCGTCGAGTATTGGGACTCGCCGCTCAATCCGGTCGCGCGTCTCGTCGAATTCCGACAGCTCTCCGTCGCGCCGTGACGTAGAGTCGTCGCCCATGCGACGCACCCTAGCCACTCTCGCTCTCCTCCCCGCACTCCTCTCCACGCTCTTCGCCTGCGACGATCCGAAGTCGAGCGGCGGCGCCGCATCGTCGGCATCCGCGAGCGCGACCGCGACGACGCCTCCGAGCGCGACCGCGTCGTCGACCGCCGCTGCGAGCGCGACGGCAAGCGCGAGCGCCGCGGTCCCGCTCCCGAAGTGCCCGGCCGGACTCACCGGCAACGGCTTCCCCGCCTACTGCATCAAGTTGCCCGCGACGTACAAAGTGAAAGAAGCGCGGACGTCGCCGAAGAAGGGGACGATCGAATACGACACCGGCAACGGCGTCGACAACCTCACGATCACCTTCGACGAGACCTCCGTCGCCGAGCTCGTGAAGCAGACCGAAGGCGAAATGAAGTTCGGCGGCGACAAGCTCGACAAGAAGGGCGATCTCCCCGGCGGCAACAAGTTCTTCGAAGGGACGCACGCCGACTACTCGCGCATCGTCACGCTCTTCAAAGCCGCGGCGCCGCTCTCGCTCAAATGCTCGTTCGCCTACAAGCCGAAGGCCGCGCCGCCGAAGGAAGCGATCGACGCCTGCAAGTCGATCGTCGTCCCCGCGCCGTAGTCACGGCTTCGCGCGAAAGGCGACCGTGCCGTCGCGGAACTGCTTCGCGTCGGTCCCTTTGGTCGACCAATAGACGTTCGTTTTGTCGACCGCGATCCCGACCGGATTCGTCTGACCGCCCGCGAGCTTTTCCGGCGGCGTCGCTCCGTCGCGCGCGGCGCGCATCACGGTGCCCTCGCCGGCGCCGAGCCAATAGATGAACTTCTCGTCGTGCGTGACGTCGGCGATCCCGCCTGCCGATTCGCCGATCACTCTTGGAGTGAATGGCGCCTTCTTTCCCATGCACGAGATCTTCGTTCCCGACGTGACCCAACAGACGCCGTCGTCGTCGACGAGGACGTTCGTCGGTTTGTCGAGCCCCGCCGCGAGCGTCTCGGCCTTCGCGCCGGGGGTCTGCGGTTGACGCAGCAGCGTGCCGCCCTCTTTTCCCTTTTCGGCGGGACCGGCCTGCGTCCAATAGATGTGCTTGCCGTCGGCGCCGACGCTCGTCGGATCCGCGAGCTTGAGCGTGAGCGGCCCGACCCCTCCGCCGCCTTTCGACGCGCGCATGATCGACGAGCCGGCGAGCCAGTAGACCCCCTTCGCGTCGATCGTGAGCGACTTGAGCTCGTCGCGGATCCCGCTCGCGATGACGACGGCTTTGCCGCCCGTCTTGTCGAGCTTCATGACGCCGCCCATCACGGCGCCCGCGGCGCCCGGCGAGTCTTGCCTCACGTGCTCGGTCCAGAAGACGTCCTTTTCGTCGATCGCGATCGTCGACGGCGACATGAATCCTCCGGACGGCGACGAGTAGAACATCATGATCGCGCCGCCGCGCTTCGGAACGCGCGTCACGCTCCCTTCGACGTCCTCGATCCAATAGACGTGCGAGCCGTCGGCGGTGAGCGCAGCGGACGCGTGCTGGTTCTTCGCGAGGACGGTGATCGCGACGTCGGGCTCCGCGGGGAGCGGCGCGGCGTCCATCGTCGGCGCCTCGGCGTCGAACGGCGCGCCCGCGTCGACGACTGCGACGACCGTCTGCGCTGTCACCGTCGGTGTCGGCGCGGGACCGGGCGGTGGGCTGTTGCCGCACGCGGAGGCGACAATGCCGAGGCCTCCGAGACCGCCGAGGATGGAGAACGAGCAGGCGAAACGAGCAAGCGATGCTGAAGTCATGGGCCCCCCCTTGTGCGCCCGGAAATGTACTCCCACGCGCGCGTCAGGGCGAGATCATGTTCCGCTTCATCTCGGTGCACGCCCACTCGGTATTGTGCGCGCACGCTTTACGAAGATACGCAGCGCCCCCTTCGCGATCGAGCTTCACGCTGAGGCCGCGAATCATGAACGCGCCGACGTTGCCGCACGCGCCCCAGTCGCCGTCGTCGCAGAGCTCTTTGTAGAGGCCGAGCCCGCGCTCGCCGTCTTTCGTGAGCCCCGCCTTACCGAACAAGTAGAAGACTGCGAGCGCGCCGCACGAGTTTCCCTCGCCGACCTTGCAGCCGCGTTCGACGAGCTGGCGCGCCTTGTCGGGATCGCGCGCGACGCCGAGCCCGTCCGCGAGGAGGCGCGCGTAGCCGGCGCACGCGCGGAGCGATCCGGCGTTGCATCCGTTCTTGTAGTAGCTGGCCGCTTCTCCGTAGTCGCGCATCACGCCGACCCCTTGCTCGTACATCGCGCCGAGGTCGGAGTACGCGTCGACGTACGGTTTGTCGTACTTCGTCGTGTCGGTCGCGATCTCTTTGAAGAGCGCGATCGCGGCCGGCGCGTCCTTCTTCACGCCGAGACCTTGCGCGAGCGCGCTCGCGTACGCGTTGCACGCGCCGGAGATTTTCGATTCATCGCAGTAGCGCTTGTACGTCGCCGCGGCCTTCTCGAGGTTCTTCGGGATCCCTTCGAACCCCATCGTGTACGCGTCGGCCGCGACGGAGCACGCGTCGAGCTCGCCCCACTCGCAAGCTTGCGTGAGCAAATCTTGTCCGCGCTTTCCGTCGAGCGGAACGCCGCGTCCGAGGAGATACATCGTCCCGTACTCGCCGCACCCGCCGGCGTTCCCCGCGTCGCACGCCTTCTTGAAGAGCTCCGACGCGCGCTGTCGGTTCTTCGCCGTGCCGAGCGCCGCTTGATAAAACGCGCCGAGGTTCACGCACGCGACGAGATCGCCGCCGTCGCATCCCTTCGTCGAGAGCGCGACCGCCGCCGACGGTCCGGGCGGGAGCTCCGGCGGAACCTTGATGAGCATTCCCCATCCCGCGCAGCCGACTTGGAACTGCGCTTCGCAGGTGAGCTTGAACGTGGTGACGCCGCGCACGCCATGACGAAGTCCGAACGACGTCCCGCTGCGAATGATTCCAAGGTTCGTGCACGCGGTCGGCTCGCCGGCTTCGCACGCCTTGTCGAACATGCCAATCGCGCGCGTGAGATCTTTGAAGACCCCTTTGCCGAGAAAGTTCAAGACAGCGAGGTTCGAGCATCCGGATTGAAAGCCCTCTTCGCACGCGCGTTGGTAGAGCACTGCGGCGCGCGCTTGGTCGGGCTTCGGGCCGGTCTCGCTCGCGAAGCCGAGCGCGACGCACTCGCGCATCTCGCCTTTGTCGCACGCCTTCTCGAGACCCGGCAGCGTCGACGCGAGGAGATCCGCCACGCGCTTCTCGTCGCGCTTCACGCCGCGTCCGGCTTCGAGCATGAACGCGTGGTACGCGCAGCCGAGCGCGTCGTTCGATTTGCACGCCTTTTCGTAGAGCGACGCGGCCTTCGTTCCGTCGCGATCGACGCCGAGGCCGAGCTCGAGCATCACGGCGCTCGCGGTGCACGCGGCGGCGTCGCCTGCGTTGCACGCGTTCGCGTAGAGCTCGGCGGCGCGCTTCGGCTCTTTCGTCTCGATCATGTTGCCGACGCGACGGCATCCGCTCTGCGCGCCCGCGTCGCATCCCTTTTGGAACGACGCCTGGGCGACCTCGCTCGCTTTGTCGCCGATGCGAAAGCGACGCACGAGATCGCCGCGCAACACGCACGCGGCGCCGGGCTGGGCGTCGCACGCGAGGCGGCACGACTCGGCGAGCGCGGCGGCGTTGGTCGCGGTGGCGTTGGCGGCGCTGTCGTCGCATTCTTTCGCGGAGCGCGACGACGAGACCTTCTTCGCGACGACGACACCGCCGACGGCGAGGAGCGCGATCGCGACGACGCCGATGCCGATCACGAGCGGAAGGGACGATCCTTTCTTCGTGACTTGCGACGACGCCGCTCCCGGAGGTGCGGGCGCCGCGGCGGGCGAAGTGCCCGGCGCCGACACGCCGAATCCCGCGGGTGTCGCGCCCGGCGGCGTTGGACCGCGCGCGCCGAACGGCTGCGCGGACGTCTGCGGGAGCGGACCCGGCGACGCGTACATCTGCGACGCGTTCGGCGGCTGCGCGTACGACGTCACCGGCGTGTACCCGCCCATCATCTGCGCGAACGCCGCACGCGCCTCGCCCGCGTTCGCGAAGCGCATGTGCGGCTCGCGCACGAGGCAGCGCGCGAACCACGCATCGAACCCGGGCGGCAACGGCACCGCGACGCCCAGCTGCGCCGCGCGCGCGCTCGCGGCCGGGATCGGATCCATGATGATCTCGCGGAGCAACGTCGTGGTCGTTGCATCCTGCATGTTCCCGGACATCCAGAAGACGCGCGCCGTCAGCATCGTGAAGCAGATGAGCGCGAGCGGCCATATGTCCGCGGGCGGACCAATCTGCGCGCCGGTGGCTGTCTGCTCCGGCGACATCCACAGCGGCGTACCGATCGCCGCGGTCGCGTGCGTCTGCGCGTCGGCGACGACCTTCGCGATCCCGAAGTCGAGCACCTTGACGACGCCCGCGCCCCCCTCGCGCTGCGAAGCCGCTAGGAAAATATTTTCCGGCTTGAGATCGCGGTGGACGATTCCGGCCGCGTGCGCCGCGGCGAGCGCGTGCGACACCTGCATGATGACGTCGCGCGTCTCGGCGGCGGAGAACGGTCCGCGCCGCCGAAGCGCGTGGGCGAGGTCCTCGCCGTGGAGCATCTCCATCGCGATGAACGGCGTCCCGGTCGCGTCGTCGACGCCCGCCGCGACGACTTGCACGACGTGCTCGCTCTGAATCCGCGCGCCGACGCGCGACTCCTGCTCGAAGCGCCGCCGATGATTCGGATCCGCGACGAGCTGCGGGTGCATCAGCTTGAGCGCGCGGAGATTCCCGGTGCTCAGCTGCTCGACGACGAAGACCGAGCCCATTCCCCCTTCGCCGAGCGGTCGCACGACACGAAAGTCGCGCGCGAAGATCGACCCGACGACCAATGACGACATGCGCGCATCGTACGCCGCTCGATCTGCGGTGGGAACTCGATGGCTAGGACGTTGGCGGCGGTTCGACGGATGGGGTGGATCCGCGGCAGAGGGGTCGCCAAGGGGCCAAGGGGCCAAGCGCGCCAAGGATTTTGGGACGAGACACTGGGTTCCCCTTGGCCCCTTGGCATCTTGGCGACCATCCTCCACGCGCTCCGTCCAGCGCGGCACGCTCCAAGCGTACCGATCGCGCATCGCGCCTCTAGGCGTCGGGCAGCGCGACGTGACGCGCGGCGAAGTCGAGGGCGTCGCGCCAGTACGCGCGCGCGTTCGGTCGCCACGCGAGCGCGTGGAAGGCGTGCACTTCGCGCGGGTAGTAGCGCACCTCGCACGGGACCTCGGCGCGATCGAGCGCGGTCTTCAAGCGGCGTGTGTCGTCGAGGAGAGGATCCGCAGTGCCGACGCCGGCGAAGAACGGCGGCAGCGGGCGCGGCGCACGAGCATCGCGTTCTAGGAAGAGGAGTGGATCGGCGAGCTCGCGCTCTGCGGGTGATCGGAGCAGGCTCGAGCCGAGGTACGCCTGCTCGACCTCGTGGAGGCGATCGCGGATGTACGGCGGGAGCTTTCGTCGTCGCGACAGGCGATCGGTGTCGGTGACTTGGAGCATGCCGCACGCGGGGAGCACCGCGCGCAAACGCACGCCCGCGTCCCATACCGCGCGCGCGTACGGCTCGGGGCGCTCCCAGCTCGCGGCGATCGCGAGCGACGTCGCGACGTTCGCGCCCGCGGATTCTCCGGCGACCGCGATGCGCGTCGGATCGCCGCCGAATTCCTGCGCGCGCCGCGACGCCCAGACGAGCGCGGCGCACGCGTCTTCGATCGCCGCGGGATAAGGATGCTCCGGCGCGAGGCGGTAGTTGATCGTGAGCACGAGGAAGCCGCGCCGCGCGAACGGCAGGCTCATGATCCAATGCGAGTCCTTCGACAAGATGCGAAAGCCACCGCCGTGCACATAGAGGAGGACAGGGAGCGGACCGTTCGCGGCCTTCGGTCGGTAGACGTCGAGCCTGTGCGCGGCGAGACCCGAGCCGGTGTACGCGACGTCCTCGATGCGCTCGACGCCCCAACGCTCGGGACGCGCGATCGGCAACGCCTTGGCCGCGCGCGCGAACGCATGCCACGCGCGATCCGTCGCGGCGCGACCGAAACGCGCGCGGAGGCGTGCGAGCGGATGCTTCGGATCGTTCACCTACTCCACGTTAGCAAGCATGGGTCA
>JBBQXV010000072.1:0-32362 GCA_038209335.1 Polyangiales bacterium
GCCGCCCGGCGACAAGATGCTCAGCTCGAGCAACGCAGAGCCGGAGCTGTGCGGCTTGAGCGAGACCTTGAGCTTCTTGTCGATGCCGTGACGCTTCTGCCAGATGCCGAGCCACTCCTCGAGCAGCTTGGGCGGCACCTCGGTGAGGACGTGATGCTGAAACTGCGTCGACCCTTTGCCCATCGCCTTCGTCGTCGACGTGCGGCCCGAGAGCGACATCAATCCGGCGTCCGCGCGCGGTCCGCCGACGAGCGTCTGCGGAGTGCGGTACGGCGACTCGAGGAGCCGGAATTTCCGCTGCAAACGCGCGAGCGCGAGCATGCCGTCTTCGCGGAGAGCGAGCGAGAACTCTTCGCCCGCGAGCCCGTCGATCTGATGTCCGCCGTACGTGATGAAGTTGAACACGTAGCCCATCTTCCCGAGCTCCTCGGGGAAGCGGCGCATCTGCTCGTCGTTGAGACCAGTGGTGTCCCAGTTGAACGACGGCGACAGGTTGTACGCGAGCATGCGATCGGGGAACTTCGCGTGAATGGCCTCGGCGAAGATCTTTGCATCGTGCAAGTCCGCGGTCTTCGTCTCCATCCAAAGAATGTCGGCGTACGGAGCGACCGCGAGCGACTTGGCAATGGCGTATTCGATGCCACCGCGAACTTGGTAATAGCCGTCGGGCGTCTTTGCGTGCTCGCAATCCCAGACGACGTGCACGCCCATGTCGCGTGCCTTTTCGTTGATGACCCAGAACGAAGCGCGCGACGCGAACGTCAACCACTCCTCTTCCGTCATGGGGAACTGCACGCCTTCGCTGGTGAGAAAGCGCATGACCTCGGCGACCGCTTCGCCGAACGTCTTCACCCCCGCTTCGGCCTCCCAGAGATCGACGAAGCGATCGAAGACCTTGTCGAGCGCGGCGTCGATGGCGGTGCGCCCGCTCTTTTCGTAATCGCCAATCGCCTCGTCGAGCAGCTTGGCCAGCCCCGCGCGATCGACCCAAGCGTCGGCCGCCGCGTACTCTTCCTCGCTCGTTCCGTACAGCTGGTGTCCGCTCAGCTCCTCGATTCCACGCTTGTGGAAACGCCGGAGGATCGCGAGGAACGCGACCTTGAAGCTCGGGATGGTGACGTTCGTCGCGCCGAGAATGAACGGCTGATCGCGCTCGTCGCTGCGCCCGTCGAGAAGCGTCGCCGACTCGGCGTCGGTGCGCGCGACGATGATCCCGGGGACCTGCATGATGTCGAGTTGAAAGCGCGCGGCGCTGATTCGTTTGATCTGCTCGTCCTCGGAGACGAGCACCTTGCCGCCTTGGTGGCCGCACTTCTTCACGCCCGGCTTTTGATCTTCGATGTGGTAGCCCGGCACGCCGACCTCGACGAAGCGTCGAACCAGGTTTCGAACGTGCGCGTCGCCGCCGTGTCCGGTGTCGGCGTCGGCGATGATGAACGGTCGGTAGTCGACCTCGGGCGATCCTTTTCGCTGCTCGTCGGTCATGCGCGAGCGCGCGTGGTACTGATTCTTGTCGGCGGTGAGGAGCGCGCGGACGATCGGCGCCGCCTCTTCGGGCACGGCGCTCAGCGGGTAGCTCGCGAGATCCGGCCCCGGATCTTCGCGCGCGGATCCCTTCGCGCTCGTCGCCCAGCCGCCGAGGTAGATCCCTTCGATCCCCGCGCGCTTCATGGCGACGGCTTGCCCGGGCGAGAACGGCCCGAACGTCGTGATGCATTTCTTCTCGTTGAAGAGCTGGCGCAGACGCGCGTGGAACGCGGCCGCGGTGTCGCGCGCAACCGTGTAATCTGCACGTATCGATCCGCGCTGCTCGACGATCTCCCGCGCCGAATGCAGGCGCTTGATCCCGGCGAACCTCGGGCTCTGAAACCACTCACGAATCGCGGCGACGTCTTCCTCGAAGGTGGGCATCGCGCCCATCCTACACCGCGGACGCCTTCAGCGCGGGGGCGGCATCGGCGGATCGGTGTCCTTTTGCACGCAGGACGAGAGATCGAAGAGCATGAACTCGATCACCTTCTCCTGCGGCGAGAGCGGACCGTTGTCGCACTCGGCCGGGAACGTGTGGCCGCTCGACATGCCGCCGCTCCCGGTGACGTGAAAATCGCTGAAGACGACGCGCCCGCACTGCTTGTCGTCGGGGACGCCGACCGGCGTGTTGAAGGTGTAGTGCTGCAAGGTCGCCGGCTGCGTCGAGTAGATCCAACGCTGCGACGGCGCGACGGCGGCGACTGCGTCATTGCGCGGAACGAAGATGTTGATCTGCCCTGGAGCCGACAGCGCCTTCACGATCCCGAGCCATTGCTCGAACGCTTTGCCCTTGGGGAAGCTCGTGTCGATGACGCCGGTCAGCGGATTGTTCGGGCGCGAGCCTTGCGGCGCCCACATCGCCGTCCCGGAGAACGGCGCGTCGTTGTACAGCCACACGTAGCTGAAGTGGCTCGCGAAGACGCGACCGCCCTTGCCCGCGTACGCGATCATGTTTTGCTGCGCCGCGGGCGGCTTGTCGTTCTGGCCGCCTTCGCAGTCGAGAACGACGATGTCGTATTTGCTCAGCGTGTTGACGTCGCCCCACAGCGTGCTCGCCTTCGGGATGCCGGGCATCGTCGCGCCGTTCTCTTCGAACAGGTGCACGCGACCGTTGCCGCTCGGCAGCGTGAACTCCGCGTCGTCGACGCCGATCTTTCGGAGGACGCACTCGAGCGCGTCCGCGTCGCCGGTCGAGAACGCGAACTGCGGAATGTCGCCTTCGCTCTTGTTGCGCGGCATGCGCGTGAGCTCGGCGGGCACGGGCGTGTCTGTACACTGCGGGACATTTTGAATCGTCACTTGGCGGCGCCAGCGACCGATCTGAATGACGAGCGGGATGTTCGCGCCGACGGGAACACCCTTGAGCGTGAACTTTCCGTCCGGGCCGGTGAGCGTCGACGTGATCGGCGAGCCCGACGTGAGCGCGCCGCACTTGTCGCACGAGATGCCGGACGGAAACGGTGCGACCGCGCTGTTCGGTACGTAGACGATCGCATTGTAGAGCGGATCGGGATTCACTTTCGTCGGCGCGAACACGGTGCCGCTCAGCGTCGTCGTTCCGCCGCCAGGGCAGCTCACGACTTGGCACGCGAGGCCGGTGCACGGACCACCGGTGCCGCCGTCGCCGAAGACGCCCGGAAAATCGTCGCCGCCGCCGCCGTCGTTCGTGTTGGCGGTGTCATCGCTGCTGCTGCCGCATCCGGGCGCGAACGCCGCGGTCGCGAGCGCGCCGAGGCACGCGGACAAGACGAGGACGAGAGAAGAAATCGATCGCATGAACGCGACTCTTAGCACTCGATTCGCGATGCGCATCTGTGTCGGATCGCCGCACGCACGGCGTGATCGATGGCGATGGCGTCAGTCACCGCCGGAAAACGACAAGCACACGCGAGGCGGCGGAGGCTTCGGTGCCGACGACGTCGGTGCGGGCTTCGGCGGCGGCATCGGCTTGAGGCACGGACGCGGCACTCCGGCATCCTTTGGAGTCTGCGGAGGAGGAGGCGGCGGCGGCGCGACGGAGAGACACGGCATCGGCGGCGGCGCCAGGCATGGCATCGGCGGGCCGTCTGACGGGACAGAGGGAGGCGACGCGTTCGTCGTCACATCGGGGGCCCACGACGCGTCGGGATCCGCGCTCACGCCCGCGTCGACGATCGTCGGTCCCATGCCACCGTCTTCGGGAGGAGGCACCGCAATCGAGAGGCACACGTTCGGCGGTTGCGCGTCGGGACCGGGCTCGCACGCGACGAGCCCCGCGACGGCGGCCGCGATGAACTTTGCACGTCGCGCCAGCACGCGCTTCTTCATCTCGTCGTCGGACATGACGCCTCCTCGTGTGGCTAGTGCGCGTGCGAGAGGTGCGTCGCATAGACGCCGAACGCTCCGCCGGGCGAGAGCTGCACCGGGAACTTGAGCGCTTTGATGACGCCACCGACGCACTTCACGACTTCGAGATCGTGAATGTCGGAGTGGTCGTCCTTGAAGTCGATGACCGCGCCTTCGTGCGTGATGATGAAGCGAAGACGCACTTCGCCTTCGACCGTCGGATCGCGTTTGATCCCGTCCTTGAAGCACTTGTCGATCTTCGCGGCGGCGGGCTTCATCGTCGCGACGACCGCGTCGGGCCCGATCTGCCGGTGCGACATCCACGGATCGTCTTCCTTCGGCGGCGGCGGCTGCTCCGGTGGTGGCGGCGGCGTCGCGGTGAACGTCGCGCTCGGCGGCGGGGCGACGGTCGCGACCGCGGGTGCTTCGGCGTCTTCTCGCGGCGGCGGACGAATGACCTCGTTGACCGGCCGAGGCGGCGGCTCGCCGCACGCAAAGGCGAGCGAGCCGAGCGAGGCGAGCGAGCCGATCGAGACAAGACGCGCAACAAGAGCGAGCGAACGACGCATGGCGAGCCTCCAACTAATCCACGGTGATCGATTTGCTCACGTTCTTCGGGACGTCCGGGTGCACTCCGTGATCGGCGATCCCGAGTCTGTCCAAGTAATGCTTCTTCAACAAGCTCATCTTCAACGCGAGACGCTGAAGCGCCACCGTCGCGCTGAACATCGCCATCAACGTATCGTTCGTTCGCGGGAGCGTCACGAAGACCGAGCGGTATTCGGCGTTGTCCGTCGGCGCTTTCGTCGCGGCGCCTAGCAGCGCCGGGTGCTCTTCGGCGATGACGACCGTGCTCGCGCCGCGAATCTTGTGGGTGTTGATCTGCGAGACGGTCAGCGCGACGTCGCGCTCGTCCGGCCCGGTCGTGTAGATGAGCGGATAGTCGGCATACAGCTCGCCGACGATCGCCGTGCGATCGACCGCGCGCTCGAAGATTTCGCGCTCGGCGCCGCTGAGCGAGAACGGAGTTGTCGTCGGCGACATGATGAAGTCGGTCGCGGCCTGCGTCAGTCGCTGGAGCGACTCGGTCCCGAGCCCGGCCGCGGCCGCGCGCACGACGAGATCCTGAAGCGCGTGCCCGAGCCGCTTGAGCATCGCGTCGACCTCTTGCGGACCGAGCACCGTATTGAATCCCAAGATCGTGTTCGGCCCGTGCTTGAACTCGGAGGCTTCGAATCCCTCCGTGTGATTGAGCACGACCTCGCGAATCTTGAGCGCGCCCTCCTTCGCGACCGCGGAGATCCGCGTCGCGAGGAGGTGAATGCTCGGCCGCAGGTACAGCAGCTTTGCGGCGACCTCGATGTCGGCGTCGGTGCTGTCGAACGTCTCGCGAATGAGCGCGGGCAGCGACACGAGCTTCTCGCGCCGCACGGCGAGATCGCGTGCAATCTGCACACGTTCTTCCGGCGTGCTCGCCATCGCGTCGACGCGTCGATCTGCGAGGTCGAGCGCGAGGCAATAGAAGACGACCATCTGGTTCATGAAGCTCTTGGTCGCTGGGACCGCGATCTCCGGGCCGCATCGGAGCGGGATGACGAGATCGCTCTTCTCTTGCGCGAGCGTCGAGTTCACGTTGTTGACGAGGCCGATCCGGCCGACGTCTTTTCCAGACGCGATGACGTCGTTCAACACGTCGATCAGATCCTTCGTCTCGCCGCTCTGGCTGACCGCGACGACGAGATCGCCGTCCTTGAGCGAGCGCGCCGACTGACCGCGGAACTCGCCGGGGAGAATCGGCGTGAGCTCGACGCGCGCGAGCTCGTTGAAGAAGAGGCTCGCCGCTTTGGCCGCGTGGTACGAGCTGCCGCAGCAGATGACGTAGATGCGTCCGCGTCGCTCGACCGAGTCGATGCACATCTTGGCGAAGCGATCGACGGCGTGCGCATACTCGCGCGCCTCGCCCGCCTCGAGGATCGCGTCGAGGAGTCGCACCGCCGTCTTGTCCGTGCGATCGCGCGCCATCGGGAGCAAGTCGGCGAAGAAGCCCGCCTCGGCCGAGTGGAGCGTCTGCGACTTTTCGACGACGGCGGGCGTCTTCGAGAGCATCGCGCGAAACGCCGGCACGTCGACGAGCTCGTGGAACATTCGCTTGATGCGATCGTCGTCGTACTGATCGCGCAGCGCATCGAGACGCGACGAGATCTCCGGCGCATCGCTCATGGGACCGAGCGCCGCGACCGCGCGCGACGCCTCGGACCCGCCGAGGAAGAGCGTGACGACCTCGCGCGCCGTCTGCTCTTGCGCGCTGATCTCCTGATCCATGAACGACTCGAACGGCGGCACGAGCGCGGTGTCCTTCGCACGAAGACGACTGCGCACCGGCTCGCGCTCGATCGCTTGCCCCGCCTTCTGATGCACGACTCCTTGCGGAGTCTTCAGCGTGCGATCCTCGATCGCATAGATGACGTGCCCGCTCGGATCGTACTCGACGAGCTCGCCCTCTGTGATCGGCACGACGACGCGCGTGAGCTTGAGGACGCTCGACAGATCCGATGACGCGATCGCGAAGCGCCCGCCTGCCTTGTCGCTCCCGACCCCGAAATACAAGCTCGATCCCTGCTTCACCGCCCACATCACGCGCGTCACCGGATCGACGATGACCGCCGCGAACGATCCTTCGAGCTTCGTCGCCGCGGTGAGGAGCGCCGCGCGCATGCACCGTCGCCGCGCGCCTTCGTCTTTCTCTTTCGACTTGTCGAGCTCGCGCGCGAAGAAATGCTCGACGGTGTGGACGACCATCTCGCCATCGTTGTCGGAGAGCACCGCGTGCCCTTCGGAGACGAGCCACGCCTTGAGATCGTCGCAGTTGGTGACGTTGCCGTTGTGCGCGCCGTAGAGAAACGATTTGCACCTGACGACGTGCGGCTGCGAATTCTCGGCGGTGACGGCGCCGAACGTCGCCCAGCGGACCTGCCCGCAGAACGCGCGGCCGCTCATCCGCGTGATGCCGAGCTCGTGCACCATCACCGACGGCGCGCCGACCCCCTTCGCGAGCTGCACGTCGAGGCCGTCGCCTTGGATCGCGGCGCCGGTCGAGTCGTAGCCGCGGTATTCGAGCGTCTTCAGGAGCTCCGCGGCGACCTGTCCGAGATCGTCGCGGTCGTGTTCATAGATGAGGCCGATCACTCCGCACATGCGTCGACCTCTAGCACGAGGACGTCAGCCGACGATCTCGCGCGGGCGCCCGATGTAGCGCGCGGCCATGACCGACAAGATGATCGCCGACGTCAACGCGAAGACGAGAAACAAGACGCTCGCGTAGTGGCCGAGCACCCAGCTGTCGGGCGCGTTCGAGCATTCGAGGCAACCGCCGTCGCCACAGCCGACCGACCGGATCGTCGCGCCGGGACCGCAGACGCTCTCGGCGTTGAGATCGCGAAGCGCAGGGACGAACGCGACCGGGATGCCGCAGAACATGGCGAGCGTGGCCGAGCCCCATGCGATCGCGGGATGTCCCGGGAGTCGCAACGGCATGCGCGTCTCGCGCGGCCCGGCAGCGACGTCGAGCGGCGGCTCTCCGCGCGTCGTTCGCGCGACGCTCGCCGCGAGGTCCACGGCACGCGCGACGTCCTCGGGCTCGAGCTTCGTGAGCGCGAGCTCCACCTTGCCGTCTTGCACGCGCATCCATCGGAGATCGAGCTCGACGAGGCGATCGAGGATTTTCGGCGCCGCGAATGCACCGAGATCGATCGGCGCGGGCCCGCGGTACTCCGCGCTCGCCGCGCCACCGACGAACACCGCGTACCCCGAGTCGAATCGCGCGTGACCGGTTCGCACGCGCGGCGCGGACGGAAGGGCGCCCATCACGGCGTCGACTTCGCTCGCGCGACAGATGACGAGATCGGACATGCTCGCGGCGAACCGAAGCGCGCAGACGACGGCGCTCTCGTCGCCGGGACCGGGACGTCGCTGCGAGCTTCCGTTGTCGACGACGAGATCGATCCCGTGCGCGCGGCCGGTGAGCACGTACGAGCCGAGCACGTTGCCCGCGACCTCGAGTCCGGTGCGCGCGAGAATGTCGTTCACCCGCGCGAGGTCGCGCGCGACCACCAGGCGACGCGCGCGTCCGAGATACGCGGCGACGCCGACCGCGAACACAAGCGCGACCAACGCGGCGAGAAAGACCGGCATCGTACGACAACAGTATCACCTGACCGTGCTACGACGCGCGCGTGCGCCACGTCCCTGCGCTCGACGGTCTGCGTCTCGTCTGTTGCGTCGCGGTCATCGCGGGTCACGCGGCGTGGGGGCCGTTCGCGGGTCGCGTCGCATCGTTCGGCGTCGACGTCTTCTTCGCGCTGAGCGGCTACCTGATCACCGCGCTGCTCTTGCGCGAGCGGGCGCGAACGGGCGCTGCGGATCTGCGTGCATTTTACATGCGTCGCGCGCTGCGGATCCTGCCGGCGTACTACGCGAGCATCGCCGCGGCGTTCCTCCTCACGTGGATGCTCGGCGACGCGTTCACCACGCCGTTTCGCGGACCGTCGGACGGGCGATTTTTCACGACGACGCTCGCGTCGTACGCGTTCATGGTCGGGAACTGGACCGACGCCGCGGTTCCCTCGCCGCTCGGCGTGATGTGGAGCGTGTGCATCGAAGAGCAGTTCTACGTTTTGTTTCCGCCCACGTTTGCCCTCGCGACGCGACGCCTCCCCGTCGTCGTGCCCGCGATCGCCGGCCTCGCGATCGCGTGGGCGTGTCGCACGTACTTCGCGTCGCGCGGCGACACCGAGCTCTATCGCAACACGTTCGCGCACTCCGATGGGCTTCTCCTCGGCGCGCTCCTCGCGCAAGCCACCGAATCGCAGAGCCGCATCCGCGCGTGGATCGAACGCAACGCACGCGGCGTCGAGCTCGGAGCGATCGCGGCCTCCGCGCTTCTCTTGATCCTCCGCGGCGGCGCGTCGCCGTTCGCGTACTGGGCGAGCTTCTTCGCATCGGCAATCTGCGCCACCGCCATCGTCGCGGCGATGGCGTTCGGTCGTGGACCGATCGCGCGCGCGCTCGCGTGGCGACCGATCGCCTGGGCGGGCACGCTGACGTACGCGGGCTACCTCGTGCACATGTACGGCGTGACCGCCGCGTTCGGGATCACGCGTCGCCTGCCGCTCGGAGCGATCGAAGTGCCTGCGAGGGTCGTGGCGTCGATCGCGCTGACGTTTGCGCTCGCGTACGTCGCGCACGTCGCCGTCGAGCGCCCCTTCCTCCGACGGAAAGCGAAGCACGCATCGCTACCTCCGCACGCGCCCGCCGCGCTACGCTGCACCGAATGACCGCAGACGCGCGCACGTGCTCGGACTGCTCCAAGGCGCTCCCGGCCGAGGAGGGCGACACGTCGACGCTCATCAGCACGAAGTACGGCTGGCGACTCGTTCGCGAGAAGCAACCGAACGGCGATGTCGTCCCCAAGTGGCGTTGCCCCGACTGTTGGCGCGATCACAAGCGGCGACTCGGGGCGGGGAGCTAGCGCGCGACACCGCCGTCGAGCGATGGCGCCGCGAGATGCTAGTGGAAACGGAATGAGCGCGTGCATCCGCGAGTACACCGCGAGCGACCACGCCGCCGTCGTCCGCCTCGTCGAGGACGTCCTCGCCGAGTACGGCTTCTCCGCGCAGGTCGGCGGCATCCAGCGCGATCTCGCGCTCGCCGTCGATCGGTACGCCGGCGGTCGCGCGGGCTTCTGGGTCGCCGAGATCGACGGCGACGTCGTCGGCACGGTCGCAGTTCGACCGAAGGAGGGCGACGCGTGCGAGATCAAGCGCCTCTACCTTCGCGCCGATCTCCGCGGCTCCGGCATCGGACGCTCGCTCTACGACCACGCCGAGGCGTTCGCGCGCTTGGCCGGGTACGCGCGCATCTGGCTCGAGTCGTCGCGCCGCTTCGTGAAGGCGCACCGCCTCTATGAGAGGAGCGGCTTCGTCCTCGTCGAGCAGATCGACAACGAATGGGAGGACAACGTCTACGAGAAGACGCTCACGCGCGCGTGACCAGCGCGCGTCGGCGCATCATGGCAGACCGCGCATCACCGACGGCGACTCGCGGCACGGTCCGTCGCGGCAGCTCGCGTCGCCGTCGCCTGGCGCGTGCCCGAGCTGACCGAGCTCGTTGATCCCCCACGTCCACACGCTTCCGTCCTTCTTCAAGGCGATACCGCCGGCGCGGGTGGATGCAATCTGCACGGAGCCCTCGAGCGCGGGGACGACGGTCGCGGTGGGGACGCAGGTGCCGTTCGCACACGCGATGCTCGTCGCGGGCGTGCCGAGGGCCCCGTTCGACGAGAGCCCCCACGCCCAGACGCGCGCGTTGCCGTCGATGGCGAAGCCGGTCTGGTAGTGCTGCTCGATGGTGATGATGTTCGACAAGCCGACGACCGCGCCGATCGCGTGCGCGTTGCTGTCGACCGACGCGCCGTTTCCCAGCTGCGCGGAGTCGTTGGCGCCCCAGCAGGCGACGGTGCCGTCTCCGCGCCGGACACACGACGCGCCTTGTCCGACCGCGATCGCCGTGCCGCCAGCGCCCATCGCGGCTTGCGCGATCGGGTTGCATGCCACGCCGAAGATGCATGCCTTGTCGCCCATCGTCGACTTCGCGTGACCGAGCTCGCCGCTGCCGTTGGCTCCCCAACACCACACCGAATCGAACACACGAAGCGCGCACCCGTGGCCGTCAGCGCCGCTCATCGCGACGAGCGCGCCGTCACCTTCGATTCCCACGATGCGCGTGGGCGTCGCGACGAACCCGCCCGTCGGAATCGGGAAGACGCCGTCGACGGCGACGTAGTCGTCGCCCCAGCAGTACACGTGACCGTCCACGCTCCGCGCGCACGCGCCGCTCGAGCCCGCGACGATTTGCAGGATGACGACGTTGCCTGGCATCGTCACGGCGGTGGGCGTCGCCCTGCACGATTCCGTCGCGGTGCCGGCGTCGCCGATCGCTTGGCGCGCGCAGGGCGGATCGGCGGCGGGATCGTGACCGAGCTCGCCGTGAACGCTGCGTCCCCAACACGACACCACGCCGTCGCGTCCGAGCGCGCACGTCGCGTCTTCGGTCACGGCGACGTGCGCGGCGCTGCTGACGCCGGCCACGCGCGCGGGGGTGGGTCTGCACGCGTACGCGCCGCAACGCGCTGGCGTCGCCGCGGAATCCACGCCGAGCGCGCCGAGCTGGCTCTTCCCCCAACACCAGACCTCGCCGACGCGAAGGAGCGCGCAAGCGTGCGTTCCCGACGCCGCGACCTCGACGACCTCGTTGCCGCATCGCCCGTCGACGCACGCGTATCCCACCGCGCACGCGCTGCACGGATCAGCGTCCGCTCCATCGGTCGCCGATGCATCGATCGCGATCGACCCGAGCTCGTGATCTTGCAAGCCGACGATCGCGGCGCAACCCGCGATCGCCACGGAGCTCGCGAGCACGATCGCGATGGCGGCGCCCCTCCTCACCACATCACCACCGCAGCGACGCCTGCGCCGCGCATGGACGCCGTCGGCGCGACGCGAAACGCGCCCGGCGCCCGCGACGTGATCCAGAGGTACGCACCGACGCCGATGGCGGCGAGCCCTGCGCCGAACGCGATCGTCGAGATGGTCGCGTCGGTGTGCGCTTGGTCTTGCAGCGCGAGCCCGTCCGCATCGCAGACGCGACCGCTGCATCGCGCGTCGCCGTCGCGCTTCTTCGCGATCGTCGCGAGCCCGAAGTACGTACCCAGGCCGAGCGCGACGACGCCTGCGCCACCGACGACGAGCGCCGCGGTTCGACGACCGGGCGTCCCTTCGTCGCGCGCGCCGCCAGGTGGAGCATCGATCGCTCGATCGCCCTCGAGCCGAGGAACGTCGAGGCCGAGCGTCTCTCCTTCGGATGCGACGCGCACGGATCGCGATTCGCTCTTCTTCGCGCGCGCGGCGAACACGAACGCATGCTCGCCCGGATCGAGCGGCAGCGGCGTGCTCCACGCAGCGCGCCCGAGCTCTTGCCCGTCGACGACGACTTGCTCGACGTTGCTCTCGCCCGAAAACACGAGGCGAACGCGCGTCACACGCGGCGCGAGCTGCTGAGCGCGAGTACGCGCCATCTGTTCGCGTTCCTTCTGCCCCGCTTGCGCGGCGCGCCCCGCGAGCTGCGCGAACTCGGACCACGCGCTCGCGATCTTCCCTTCGCGCTCGTGGCAGAGCGCGAGGTTTTGGAGCGTGCCGTTTGCTGGATCGAGTCGGAAGCTCTCGGCGAATTTTTCGCAGGCCTCGTGGACGCGCCCGCCGTCGAAGAGCGCGACGCCTTCGTGAAAGAGCGCTTCGGCGACGCTCCCCTTCTCGCCGGCCGACTGCGCGAGCGACGAAGGCGACGCCGCGATCATCGCGAGCGCGAGGCCCACGGAGGCGAAGGTCGAACGCGGGATGCTAGAGGCGATCACGGGTGAGCGTGGGAGCCGGTGGCGAGGGGGGCGTCGCGACGCGTGGGGGCGGCTTGGGGGCGGTGGGGCGACGAGGGGATGCAGAAGGGAGCGCGACGGGCGCGGCGATCGAGGGCGAGGGCAACGCCTCGATCGAGGGCGAGGGCGTGGTCGAGGCCGCGGTCGATGGCGACGTCGAGGGCGACGGCTCCGCGCTCGCGGCGCCGAGGTTTGCTCCGCTGTCATGGAGCACGAGCACGCCGACCATGATCGCGGCCGCGACGACCATGCCCGCGAGAATCGCGACCAGCAGGCGCACGCGCGATCTCCGCGGGCGCCGCACGGTCGGCGCGGCGCCGCTCCACGAGTCGTTCGTCTGTACGCCCGGCGCGAGCTCCGTCGGATCGTCGGCATGCGCGCGACGCGAAACGGCCGCGGTGCTCGTCGCCGGTCGCTCTTCGAGCATGCGCATCGTCGTTCGAATACGCGCGATCGACTGCGAGCGCTTCGTCGCGAACGGCGCTAGCGCCTCCGCGAGCTCCGCGAGGTCGGCAAATCGATCTTGCGGCTTTCGACGCAAGCAGCGCTCGACCACCGACCCGAGCCCCGGCGGAAGATCGGGCGCGATCACGGCGAGCGGCGCAGGTTTCTTTTCGAGGATCGCGACGAGGATCTCGCCGACGTTGTCGCCGCGAAACGGCAACGTCCCGCTCAAGAGCTCGTAGAGCACGACGCCGAGCGCCCACATGTCCGATCGCGGCTCGAACGCTTTCGCGCTCCTCACGTACTCCGGCGCCATGTAACCGGGCGATCCGAGGAGCCCCTGCGTCGTCACCGCCGCGTTCGCCCCCGCCGCGTCGCCGAACGCTTTCGCGATCCCGAAGTCGAGCACCTTGATCGCGCGCGTGCCGTCGGCGAGCTCGGTCAGAAACAAATTCGACGGCTTCAGATCGCGGTGCACGATGCCGAGCGCGTGCGCCTGGCTCACCGCTTCGATCGCTTCGAGCACGTAGTCGACCGCCTCGCGCGGTGTGAGCCGACCGCGATCGCGAAGCACGCGCGCGAGATCGTGCCCCTCGAGGTACTCCATCACGAGGAACGGGCGCCCCTCCTCGAGCAAACCGACGTCGAGGACACGCACGACGTGCTCACTCGGAATCTTCGCGGCGGCGCGCGCCTCGTTCAAGAAGCGCGTCACGGTCCCGTCGTCCGCGCTCGCGTCGGCGAGCAGCAGCTTGATCGCGACGCGCTGGTGCAACAGCTCGTGGTGCGCAGCGTAGACCACGCCCATCCCCCCTTGCCCGATGAGGGACTCGAGGCGGTACTTGCCAGCGAGGATCTGGCCGACCGAGAAGGCTTCGACGTCGTTCGGGGAATGCACGCGTCCAGAGGAGAGACTACGCGATCGCGAGTGATCGCGCATGGGCGTAGCCTGTGCCGACGATGCGGCTCGGCCCTTCACGTGTTCGCGTGTCGCTTCGCCTCGCGCGTTGGCTCGGTCCTTGGGCGAAGGACGCCGTACCGCGCGGCGTCACGCGCACGACGTCGACGCTCGACGATGCGCGAGGGTACCGCGCGTTCGTGTACCGATCGCGCGCGCGCGCTCACGGTGCGTACCTCGTCGTCCCCGGGCTTCATTACGCGGGTCCGGACGATCCACGGCTCGATCGATTCTGCCGCGTCCTCGCAGCGTCGGGGTTCGTGGTGCTCGCGCCGGCGCTCCCCGATCACCTCGCGCTTCGCGTCGCTCCGACGGCGACCGACGATCTCGCGATCGCGTGGAACGCGGTCGAGGCGATGGCGCGCGCGGAGGCGATGCCGCGGCCGGCGCTCTTCAGCATTTCGTTCGGCTCGCTCCCGGCGATCGCGCTCGCCGCGCGCGACGGGTATCGCGATCGCATCGGCGCGCTCGTCGTGTTCGGCGGATACGCGGACTTCGACGCGTCGGTACGGTTCGCCGTCACGGGCGAAGCGCGCGACGGGGCACGCGCGATCGCCGCGCCGTTCGATCCGCTCAACGCGCCGGTGGTGTTCCTCGCGCTCCTTCCGCACCTCCCCGCCGTCGATCGCGAAGCGGTCGCACGCGCGTGGCGAACGATGGTCGAGCGCACCTGGGGGCGGACCGAGCTCAAGGCGCCCGACGCGCGACGATCGATCGCGGACGATCTCGCGCGTTCGCTCGCGCCAGCGGATCGCGATCTCTTCCTCGTCGGCTGCGGTCTCCGCGAAGATCGCGCGCTCCTCGACGCGGGCCTCGCTGCCGTCGGCGACGCGTTCGCCTTCGCCGATCCTCGCCCATACCTCGCGCGTGTCGCGGCGCCGATCGTCGTGCTCCACGGCCGCGACGACGATGTCATCCCGTGGCTCGAAGCCGAGAAGCTCCGCCGCGCGCTCCCGCCAGGACACCCGCACCGCGTCCTCGTCACCGGAATGTACGATCACACCGGCGCGACGCGCCCGTCGCCGCGAGCGCTCGCACGCGAGCTCGTGACGATGTTCCACGTCGTGCGCGCGATGGCCGACGCGCCGCAGCTGCGCTCGACCGAACCGTAATCTGCAGTTCTTGACGACGCCTCCGGCGAGCGGCAGCGTCGCCGCATGCCCGACCTCACCCTCTACATCGGCAACCGCAATTACTCGTCGTGGTCGCTGCGCGGCCACCTCGCAGTCGCCCACGTCGGTGTCCCCTTCGACGAAGTGCTCATCCCGCTCCATCGAACCGATTCGCCGTCCGCGATTCGAGCGCACTCGCCGTCGAGTCGCGTCCCGGCGCTCCGCCACGGCGACCTCACCGTTTGGGACTCGCTCGCGATAGGCGAGTACCTCGCCGAGACGTTCCCTCGCGCCAAGCTCTGGCCGGACGACGTCGCCGCGCGCGCGATCGCGCGATCGGTGAGCGCCGAGATGCACTCGAGCTTCGCCGCGCTGAGGCAGCACATGCCGATGAACGTTCGCGCGCGCCTTCCCGGTCGCGGTCGGACGGCGGCGTCGCTCGCGGACATCGAGCGCATCCTCGAGATCTGGCGCGACTGCCGTGCGCGTTTCGGCAACGACGGGCCGTTCCTCTTCGGGCGCTTCAGCGTGGCCGACGCGATGTTCGCACCGATCGCGATGCGCTTCGTCACCTACGCCGTGACGCTCGACGACGTCGCGTCCGCGTACGTCGAAGCGCTCCGCGCGCTCCCCGCGGTCGTCCGATGGACTCGCGCAGCGGAGGCCGAGACGTTCGTCATCGCGGAAGAGGAATACCCGGAGACGTTGCGCTGACGCCGCTCACTTCGCACGCATGCCTGCGCACGCATCCTCGTCGGAAGCGCGCGGCGTGAAGACGACGAAATCGAACGGGAGCTCGGCGGCGTGCCATTTCGCGGCGTAACCCGCCGGCTTGGGCTCTCCATCGTCGACCTCGATGAACGCGACGCTCGCGATGGTAACCGTCGCATCACGCCGCGTGATCGCGCGCGGCACTCCGCGGTCCTTGCGTGCGTGCCCGGCGCCCGCGATGAGAACGGCGCCGTCGCCCCGCTACGCGAGCAGCATGCGCGCCGCCATCTGCTCGTCGCGCGCGCGCTGCGCCAGCGACATCCGCGCGACCGCGTCGCCGCGGAGATGGCCGCAGTGCGACGCGACGAGCTCGTCGCGCAACGACGCCGCGAGTGCTTCGGGCATCGGATCGTTCAATCCGAGATCGGCGGCTTCGCGCGCGTCGATCGCGCTCAGCCCCTGTCGTGCGATCGCTCGCACCTCGCGAAGCGGGAGGTTCGCCGCGACGATCGGGAGCCCGCCGTCGAGCGCGACGTCGGCGATCCGCGCGTACGCAGGCCACGGTGGCCAGCCTTTTTTCTCCCAACCGACGGCCCGAGCGATGGCGTCGCTCGACCGTGGCGTCGCAGCGACGGCCGCGTCCACCTTCGGTTGCTCGTCGCTGTCGAACATCTCGAACGCGACCGCCGGATGGCGCCCCGCCGTGACGAGCGCGCGCAGCAGAGCCGCTTGCAACCGATGATGATCGAAGTTGTCGTGGCGCTCGCCGAGCAACACCATCCGCGCCGACGCGAGCGACGCGACGAGATCTCTCTCACGAACGAAGCGCCCCTCGCGCACGCCCCAGATCTGCCCCGCGAGCGGATGGTGGCGCCCGAGCGCCGAATACCAGCTCGACGTCACCGCGCGCGACGGCGGCGCGACGCGCCGAGGTGGTGGTCCGTACGAAACGCAAGCCGACGTGAAGAGCGCGAGCGCTAGCGCTACAGCAGCGAGCGAAATCGAGCGGCTCATCCTCGACGGTGATAGCGCGAACACGCGCGTCGTGCGCGGGACCTTTGATCCCGTTCCGTCGTCGTGCGCGCGCCGCCACGCCCCACGGGTCGCGAATGCTCGACGTCGTGCATCGATCGTCATGTTGCTGACGCAACGCGCGCACCGATGAAGAAACGGCGGCGCGATCCTTCGTGCGATCCCATCGCGCGACAACGCGGACGTGAATTTCTCGGTGGAGCGCATGCGGGCGGGGCCTCGCGTCCCGCGGCACGTTCGGTGCTTGCCTGCGGCGCGCGGGCGACGATCGCGACGCTCAAAATGTATGGGATCCCAAGGGTCCCGAACGCCACGCCCGAAATTCTCTTGGTCTCGTCGAAAGGAACACGCTTCATGCTTCGTCGTATCTTGGTTTGTAGTGCAGTGGCGATCGCCGCCGCGGGCGGCGCGATGAGCGCGATAGGTTGCGGCAGCGACAGCACCACCGGAAACGCGGCCGTCGACGGTGGAGCCGATGCGAGCAACGACGCGACGGCATCGGCCGACACGATGCCCCCTGGCGACGCGTCGACGGCAGACGCCGCGCCCGACGGCGGCCTCGAGATGGTCAGCTGCGACAACCTCTGCGACTCGCTCATCGCGCACTGCAACGCCGGTGACGTCGAGTACACGTCGAAGGCCGCGTGCATGGCGACGTGCATGGGCCTCACGGTCGGCACCTACGGCGACAACGCCGATACCATCGGTTGTCGGCAAGAGCGCGCGGACGAAGGACGCATCCACCCGACACCGCAATGCGAGGTCGCGGGACCGTTCGGCGGCGGCACGTGCGGCGACCGATGCGTGGCGTATTGCCGCGTGGTCGCGACGAACTGCACCGGCGCGAACGCCGTCTACGCGTCGGTCGCGGCGTGCATGGCGGACTGCGGCACGGCGTACAAGTTCGACACTGACGCGGGCTTCGAATACACGGACGCGGGCAACACGCTCAACTGCCGCGAGAAGCAGCTCCTCGCGCTCGTCAACGACGTCGGCGGCGGCAGCGCGGCGACGATCTGCCCGTTGCTCAAGTCGTCGTCGACGGCCTGCCACAACTAGTCAGTTCGGAAGGCGCTCGTCGTCGTCGTCGGCCGTGCCCGCGTGCTCGGCGCGCGCCTCTTCGCTCGTCGCCGGCGGATCCGGGAGATCGAAGAGGTGCTTCAGCGCCTCGGCGAAGTCGGCGCCGTCGTCGCTCGACGCGGCGGCCTTCAACCTCGTCGTCGGCGCGTGGAGGAGCTTGTTGGTCGCGCTCTCGATCATTTGCGTGAGCGCGGCGCGATCGCCTTCGTTCAGGTGCTTCAAGCGCCCGCCGAGACTTCGCTCGAGCTCAGCGAGCAGGACGGCGCGTGTCTTCGCGCGCAGCGCGACGACCGTCGGCTGCACGTTGAGACCGCGCGCCCACGTTTGAAACTCGGCGAGCTCGTGCGCGACGATCGCCTCGGCCGACGCGACCTCGCCGTGACGCGACTTCAATCCATCGGCGACCTGCGCCTCGAGATCGTCGACGTTGAAGACGTACACGTTGTCGATCTTGTGCACGCTCGGCTCGACGTTGCGAGGCACGGCGATGTCGATGAAGAAGAGCGTCCGCCCGCGTCGCACCTTCATCGCGCGCTTCACCATGTCGCGCGTGATGACGTACGACGTGCTCCCGGTGCTCGCGACGACGACGTCGGCCACCGCGACCTCGTCCTCGAGCGCCTCCCACGGCGCGACGCCGCCGCCGAAATCGCGAGCGAGCGCCGCGCCGCGATCGAAGCTGCGATTGCACACGCGGATCGCGTGCGCCCCTTTGCCGAGGCTCTTGGCCGCTTGCTCCGCCATCTCGCCCGCGCCGACGAGGAGCACGGTGTGCTTCGCGAGATCGCCGAAGATGTTGCGCGCGAGATCGACCGCGACGCTGCTGATGCTCACAGTGCCGGAGCCGATCGCCGTCTCGCTGCGGACGCGTTTGGCGACGGTGAATGCACGATGCACGCATCGTCCGAGGAAGCTCCCGAGCGTCCCGGCGGCGATTGCCGCGTCGTACGCATCTTTGACCTGTCCCAGGATCTGCGGCTCGCCGAGCACCATCGAGTCGAGGCTCGCGGCGACGCGGAAGACGTGACGGATCGCGTCGTCGCCCGTCTTCTCGTAGAGCGCAGACGCAATCGCGTCGGCGCCATCGACCTGTCCATGCGCAGCGAGGACCTCGCGAATCGCGCGCGTCGCCTGGTCCGCGCTTCCGTTGGCGAGCGCCACGACCTCGACGCGGTTGCACGTCGAGAGGAACATCACTTCTTTCAGCTCTTGCCGCGCGCTCAGACGCGAGAGCACTTGCGGCAACACGTCGGCCCCCGTCGCGAAGCGCTCGCGCAGCTCGACAGGCGCGGTGCGATGCGAGAGGCCGACGACGACGATCACGGCGGCGCCCCCGAAGCCGCGAAGACCATCGCGACCGTCGCCGGCACCACCGCGCCGCGAAGCAGATAGAGGAGCAGCACCAGCACCGCGAACCCGAAGCCCGCGATCGTCCCGTACGCCGCGCGCCGACCGCGCCAACCCGCCGCCGCGCGCAGCAGCAGCACGCCCGCGAAGAGGAGCCACGACACGTAGCTGAACGCCGCGCGCGCGACCTCCGACGCGCTCCCCGCTTCGACGTGCCGCGCCCAGAGCGTCCCGGTGAGGATGCCGATAGTAAGGAGCGGAAATCCCGCGAGCAGAAAGCGATGCTCCGCTTTGTCGAGCGCATCGAGCGGCGGCAAGCGCTGGAACGCGCCGCCGATTCTCTTTTGCTTCAGGCGATGCTCTTGCACGAGGTAAGCGACGGCAGCCGCGAACGCGAGCGTGAAGAGCGCGATGCCGAACAGATTGGACGCGATGTGAAACGGAAGGATCGCGCTCTTCACGCGCTGCGACGGCTCGGTCGGCGCAAAGTGCGACGCGAGGAGAAACGTGAGCGCGACCGGCGACACGAACGCGCCGACGACGTCGATGCGGAAGCGCGTCCGCATCGCGAGGTACAGCACGCACGCGAGCATCGAGACGACGCTCATCGCGAAGTGAATCCCTTCGACCGGACACACGTGCCAGACGAACGACGCGACGACGATGTGCGCGGCATGCATCGCGGCGCCGAGCGCGACGAGCCGCGGGGCAACCCGAAGCGTCCAATCTGCGCGCCCCGCGAGGTACGCGACGAACAGCGACGCCGCGCCGAGGTACGTCAGCGCGGTCGCGAGAAACAGGATGTCGGCGAGAAGGGGGCTCATGCGGCGCGAAGAGCGGGACTCGGTGATCGTGACGCGACCAGCCCGGAATGGCCAGTCTTCAGAGATTCTTGATGAGGAAACGCGCGAGCAGATCCTCTTCCGTGCGAGGCTCGTCGTAGTCGCCGGTGCGGTTCTCGATGACTTTCAGTCGCGCGGGCGAGGCGAGGTGCTCGTCGAACGTGCCGACCGGCGCGCCGAGCCAACCGGGGACGACGTCGTAAGCTTGGTCGCCGAGGATCATCGACGACTCGACGATCTCTCCGCCGAGCTCTTGCAGGTACGAGAGCGACTTCACCTTGCCGATGAGCTCGTTCGTGTCGGGCGAGCCGGTCACCTCACGCATGACGCGCGCCGCTTCGGCGAGCTTGTAGCGTCGCCCTTCGGCGACGATCGTCAGCTCGGTCTGCTGGAGGTCGACCGTCCCGTCGGAGAGCCACGTGTCGAGCGCGATTTGAGGGAAAAAGACGCGATTTTGCATGGGGAGGACGAACGTCGACGCGCGATCTGCGCGCGGGTGCGTTGTCGTCTGCGAGATTACCTCATATAGCGAGAGGACCATGACGAACCGACTCCTCTTCCTCGCGAGCGCTGTTGTCCTTTCGATCGGCGGGCTCGGCGGGCTCGGCTGTTCGAGCGATTCGACGACGACGGGCGGCGGCAGCGACGCTTCGATCGCGGACAGCGGCGGCACGCACGACAGCTCGACCGGCGACTCCGGTGGACTGGACAGCGGCGGCGGCGACGCGGCGCAAGGCGACGGCAGCACGGCGCACGACGGCGGGACGCCGATGAGCGACGCCGGCATCACCTGCGGCAACACCACGTGCAACGGCGGACAAGTCTGCTGCGGAACGATCGCCGACGGCGGAACGAGTGCGACGCTCACGTGCATGGCGTCGTGCCCCGACGGCGGCGTGACGATCTCGTGCGACAGCCCGGCGCAATGCACGACGGCGAATCCGATCTGCTGCGCGGACGTCGTCGTCGGCGCGGGTACGCCGCCCGGGTGCCCGTTCGTATCCGCGGCCGCCGGTTGCAAGTCGGCGTGCGCGACGCAGCTCCCGACCAACTGCCCCGGCACGGCGCGCCTTCGTCTCTGCAAAGTCGCGGGCGACTGCACCGAGGCGGCGAACCCCAGCTGCTGCCAGTTCAGCCAAGGCAACCAGTCCGCGACGTTTTGCGTCAATACGCTCGCCGCCAACTTCGCGACGCAGTGCTTCTGAGTCCGTTCGACGTCTACGAACGCATCGTCGCGATCGCCGGCACGCCCGAGCACGCGGATCGCCTCGCGGCGATGCACCGCGCATTCGAGGAGCGCACGGGATCGTTCGGCGCGGAAGATCCGTGGTTCGAAGCGCGGAGCCGCGCGTTCTGGGACGACGCGCTCACGCGGCAACGCTTCGCGCGCGACGTCGCGACGCAGCTTCCCGACGAGGCGCGCGGTTGGGCGGCGGCGTTCGACCGCGCGCATCGTGGGCTCTTCCGCGCCGAAGAGATCGACGGAAAATGGATCTTGCGCGACGTGTGGAGCGGCGCCGAGCTGTACGTCGATGGCGCCGACGACGGATCGCGCGAAGCGCTTCACGCGGCGAGCGGTCTCTTCGACGCGCGCGTCGTCGGCAAGGACGATCCGCTCGGCGTCGCGATGCTCCCCGGCGCGCTCTTTCATCCCGAGGACGCGACCGAGTCGATCGAGGCGGTGCTCGACGCCGCACGAGGACGCGCGCTCGAAGCGGCCGACGTGCTCGACGCGCTGATGCGCATGGAGCAACGCTTTCGATCGCTCTCGCGCGTGAAGGCGGGCTACGCCTATCGCGCCGACGCGTTGGGGAAGTAGAGAGAACGCGATGCCGCCGCCTCCGACCTTTCGCGCCCGGCTCGTCCGCTCGCGCGCGCTCACCAACGCGGTCCGCGAGCTCACCTTCGAGCGAATCGACGGCGCTCCGCTCGTGTTCGAGGCGGGGCAATGGACGCAGGTCATCGTGCCGTTCGACGCCGCGCCGATCCGCCGCTCGTATTCGATCGCGTCGGCGCCCGACGGAACGCCGCGGTTCGATCTCGCGATCACGCACGTCGAAGGGGGTCCCGTCTCGACGTACCTTCACGCGCTCGCGACGGGAAGCGAGCTCGACTTCGCCGGACCGCAAGGATTCTTCACGCGACCGCTCGCGACGGCAGCGCCGTCGATCTTCGTCGCGACCGGAACCGGCGTCACGCCGTTCCGCAGCATGATGGGCGCGGCGCTCGCGGCGAAGCAAGACGCGCCCATGCGACTCTTGCTGGGGGTTCGCCGCGAAGAAGACATTCTCTACCGCGACGAGTGGGAGCAGCTCGCGACCGAGAACACGAACGTGAAGGTCGGCTTCACGCTGTCGCGCGCCGACGACCGATGGACCGGCCATCGCGGCTACGTGCAGACGCACGTGCGCGCGCTCTACGAAGAGATGGCCTCGTTCGGCGTCGGGTTGCCGCACGTGTACATCTGCGGCCTCGAGCGGATGATCAGCGCCGTACGCGAGCTCTTGCGAAAACAAATGGAGCTGCCGCGCCAGCAAGTGCACAGCGAGCGGTACGACTGAGAAGTCAGCGCTTCTTCGCCGCGTCTTTGCAGCACCGAAACCCTGTCTCGTAAAATCGAAAACCCGGTCCGTGCGCCGAGTTCGACGACGTGCACGTCGGCTTGCCGCCGCCGTAGCAGCCGGCCCAATAGCACCCGACGAGAATGTGATGATGATCGTTCGTGTGCCCGCGCGTGCGCACGACCCACTCCTCGACGTTGCCGGTCAGATCGTAGACGCCCGTGTCGCTCTTGCATCCGCGCTTCGATCCGCTCTTCGCCGCTTGGTAGAGCTCCTTCGTGTGCGACTTCGCCTCGGCCGCGGGCCACTTCGCGAGCACCGGCTCGTTCACTTGCCGCCACTCCTTGTCGTCGTTGCAGCGCGCGTCCTCGTGGCTCGTGCCGTACGGGTACTGACGTTTGTTCGCCCCTTCGCACGCCGCGATCCATTCGTCTTCGCGGCAAAGGCGCTTCCCCTTCACCGCGCACCAGTCTTCGGCCTCGGCCGACGTCTGCATCACGAGCGGTCGCCCGCGCCGCTTGTTCGGCGCTTCGTAGCGATCGACGCACGAGTCGCCGACGCGCGCCATGTCCTTTGGGCACCCGCTCTTCGGAGCCTTCGCGCGAAGCGGCGCGGGCGCCGGCGCCTCACGCTCCCGCGACGACGCCTCGCGGCTCGCGCCCACGACGGCGACGATCACCATGAGCACACCGGGAGTGATGACGCGCACGACGTCTCGCATCGAGCACGCGAGTTAACTCAGGGTCGGCGAAAAAGCAAAGCCGACGGGCGCTACTTGCCCTTGCAACGCTGGACGGTGCTTGCGAAGTTCGTCCGCGCGTTCGCTTCTTCGGAGTACCACTTCTCGGTCTGCGTTCCCTTGTAATGGATCTTCGCGATCTCCCAATAGGCGTTGAACGCCGCGGTGCAATCACCCGCCTTCGCGAGGCAGTTCGGCGCGGCCGAGAGCATGAACATCGTCGGATCCTTGAGGAGCGCGTCGTCGTCGTCCTTCGGCTTCACCGAGTCTTTGAGGCGCAGGATCGTTTTGTAGGCGTTCGTGCACGTCGCGACGTCGAGCGTCTTCGTCCACGCGCCGTCTTGCAGCGTCATGCGCGCTTTCAGGAACTCGTCGCGCGGCGTGAGGTTGCCCTGGCAGTGCTTCCCGACGTACGAGCCGACGATTGTGTCGACGGTGCTCGCGTCTTGATCCGGATGGGCCGCGGACCACGATTTACGCATCAGCACCTTGCCCGCCTCGCATTGTCCCGCGAGCATCAGGCACTGACCGCGCAGCAGCGACGGCCACGCAGCTGCCGCGTTGGACGAGAGTCCCATCGGACGCGGGTCGAGCTTGTCGTGCGCGTCGAGATCGGCGAGGCAACCCTTGCCGTCGCGCACAGCGAGCTTCTTCGTCGCGCTGTCGAAGTGCTCGACGGCCTTCTTTTCGGCGTCCGTCGACGCCTGCAGCTTGCCCGCGAGGTTCTTCGAAGCGTCGGTCTCCGGCGCCGTCGCCGCCGCCACATCCGGATCGTCGCCGTCGGTGATCGGTCGCAGCGTCAAACGAATCGGAACCTTGCAGTCCTCGACCTCGCGCGCCGAATCGCCTTTGCACTTCGTCAGATCGCCGCCCCGCTTGTCGGCCTTCGTCTCGCTCTTGTTCGAGCCACCTCCGCCGAAGCCGAGGTACGAGCCGTTCACTTCACCGTGCAGCGACTTCTTCGACGCAAGCGCGAACGCGCCGAGGTTGTACGCGTAGACGAAGTGCGTCGCCCCTTCGCATCCGGATTTCTTCGAGAGCGGGGTCCGATAGACTTTGTCGCGCGTCGCGTTGCTCGTGCCGCTCACGTAGTACTCCATGCGAAACTGCTCGCCGCTCGTCACGCGCCCGCCGAGCGTCGCCGCGCCGAGCGGGAGCTTCGCGTAGAGCTCCGACTCGTCGGAGATCTCGAGCGACTCGACCGAGCCGCTGGTGAAGGTCGGCGGCTTGTACGAGCCGAACGCGCCCGACACCGAGTCGTCGCGGCAGCTCTCGAGCACCTTGAGATCGCACCCCTCGTACTTCACGACGACGACGTCGGCCTTCGTGTGAGCTTGAAAGCTCGACATGTCCGTCGCGTCCCACTCGATGATGAAGGGACGATCGTGGTTCTTCGGGTTGCACTTGTTCGCGCCTGCGAACGACTTCTCGACGAGGTTCGATTGACCGCCGTGAGCGCCCGGACCGCCACCGCACGCGGCGACGACGGCGATGCCAGCCGCGAAGAGAGAAATGGAGACGACGCGGAGGGTGTGGCGCTGCGGAGGAAGATGCATGACCGCGTATGGTACGCGAGCCGCCCGGTCGATCTACCTCGCTCCTATCGCGCCGTGCCCACCTTTCCCCATGGGCCCGCAAAGGCTCGACCTGGATCGCGCGCGGCCCATCGTGGAGGCGGGCTCCACGGCCCGTGTTTCACGCATGTGCGCGCAATCGCGCGAAAAGGATCGCTTGGCTCGGCATTTGTAACCAACGCGCAACATGAAGCGCTCCCTCTGCCTCTCGGGCCTCGTCGTCCTCTCCTTCGTCGCGGCACAAGCGTGCTCGTCGGCCGATCCGTCGGTGCCGGTCGTCGGACCGCACGGCAACACGGGCGGCGGCAACGGCAACGGTGCCGGCGGTGGCGACAGCGGCGGCGGAGGCGGAGGCGGCGGCGCCGACTCGGGGACCGTGAATCCCGGCAACGATGCAGGCGGCGTCACGATGACGACCGACGAGACATGGGCCAGCGGAAAGATGCTGACCACATCGGTGACGATCGCCGCAGGCGTCACCGTCACGATCGCTCCAGGCGCGGTCGTCACCGCATCGAGCGGCGTGACGATCACGGTCCTCGGCACGCTCAAGGCGGCCAGCCAAACGACGCACGCGAAGATCACGGGGACGACGTGGGGCGGCATCGCGGTCGGCGCGGGCGGAACGCTCTCGCTCACCGGCGTCGATCTCGAGAACGCGATGACCGCGCTCGCGACGACCGGCGCGAACATGGCGGCGACGTACGACTACGGATTGATCACCGCGGCGAGCGCGCCGTTCAATGTCGGCGTCGGCGGCAAGCTCTCGACGTCGCACTCGCACGTCGCGGGCACGAAGGGCATGTCGAGCGTCGGCGGATCGTTCACCGCGTCGTTCCTGTCGTACGACTCGGGCGGCAACGAAGGCATCTCGCTCAACGACGCGAGCGCGACTCTCACCATCGACGACTCGAAATTCTTCGGCACCGGCGTGAACAGCGGCGACATGATCAACGGCTCCGGCGCGAAGATTCACTTCGCGTACTCCGAGATCACCGCCGTCCACTGCGCGTTCCACTTCAACAACGTCACGCAGTTCGACATCGACCACGCGAACATCCACGGCAACTCGTACGGCTTCATGCTCTACGGATCCGGGAGCACCGGCACGCGCGGCGTCGGCTTCTCGAACATCGCGAGCAACGCGGCGTACGGCGCGGACGAAGGCTCGACGGCGACGGTCAACGGACCGATCACCTTCCACGACGGCTACTGGGCGATGAACGGCGCGACCGTCGCGAACAACGTTCACAAGACGACGAACGCGATCACCGTCACGAACATGTCGACGACGACGCCGGTCGCGGGCGTTGGCCCTCGCGGGGCGCTGTAGCGCTCAGCGCGGCAGCCGCGGCATCGACGGCGCGGCGCGCGTGATCCATCACGCCGCCGAACGAGAAGAAGCCGTGAATCGAGCCTTCGACACACGTGTAATCCACACGCACTCCGGCTGCACGCATCGCGTCGGCGTACGCGCGCCCTTCGTCGCGAAGCGGATCGAAGCCCGCGGTGATCACGACGGCCGGCGGTAGCCCGCTCAGGTCTTTCGCGAAGAGCGGCGATCCGCGCGGGTCCTTCTTTTCGTTCACGTCGTTCAAGTACTGGTCGAGATAGAAATCGAGGCCGCGCTCGGTGAGCATGAAGCCGTCGCGGAACATGCGATGCGACGGCAGCGCGCGCGTGAGATCCGTCGCGGGATAGACGAGGATCTGAAGCACCGGTCGGACGGCGTCGCTGCGCGTCTCTTGCGATACGACCGCGGCAAGGTTGCCACCCGCGCTGTCGCCGCCGACGGACACCGCGCGCGGATCGCCGCCGAGCGACGCCGCTTCGCGAATCGCCCAGCGCGTCGCCGCGAGCGCGTCGTCGACCCCCGCGGGAAAGCGATGCTCCGGCGCGAGGCGATACGCGACCGAGACGACGACGGCGTCGGCCTTCGCGGCGAGCGCGCAGCAGACGCCGTGATGCGACTCGAGCGATCCGACGACGAAGCCGCCGCCGTGAAAGAAGACGAGCACGGGCTTCACCGCGCGTCCGCCTTCCGGCTCGTAGATCCGAACCGGTATCGGGCCGCCCGGCCCCGCGATCGTGCGCCCGGTGATCGATCGGAGCGCCACCGGCACGCAGTCGACGATCGGCGCCGCGCGATCCATTTCGATCCGCGTTCGCGTCACGCCGACGTCCGGCGCTTCGCGATGCCCGACGAGCTTCACCGCGCGAAGCAGGATTTGCTCGTGCACGCCGAGCGTGAAGCCGTCGGGTGACGTCACCGGCGCGCCGGCGATGCGACGTAGGACCCGCGGCGAGAGCGAAAAGATGCGCCGAAGCGCCGCCCGCTGCAGACGATCCGAGAGCTTCATCGCGCTACTGTACGCGCAAGATCACCGGCCACGGATGGTAGTCGTTCGGCTCGAGGATCGCGCGCACGACGAACGGGTAGTCGCCGGGCGTGACGTTCGCGCCCGTCGTGATCGCGAGCGTCAGGTGCGTGCCGTTGTTGGCCTTCGTCGTGGAGAGCTTCGACGTGACGCCACCGGCGATCGGATCGAGGACGGTCGGATCGGCCGTTTGCGGCCGCGGGCGCGCTCCCGCGACGAGCGTGAGATCGTGCGGCAACGGCTTCTCGCTGAACGTGATGATGTTGACGTTGCGCGTCTGACTGCGCGTCATGACGATGAAGCCGTACGACTCGTAGTCGGGGCCGCCCCCATTCGTATCGTGAAGCCCTTTCACGACCTCGGTCTCGACCGAAGCTGCGAAATAAATCTTCCCCGGCACCGCCGGCTGACACGGATCTTCGCTGACCATCGCAGCCGCGTTGACCCAGCTGCGCGCGACGACGTCGCTGCCTTCCTTCGCCGCCCTCTGGCCCGCGCACAGATCCGCGACCTCACCGCCGCCCGAAACGCCCGCCCACGCGTCGTCGTACATGTACCAAGTGAACGGCGTCGGCGGCGTCTTCGTCGTGAAGGGCCGCGGATCGGTCGCCGCCTCGATGATCTCGTGGCTCGCGACCTCGGTGAATCCGTATCCGCAGTCGGGCATGATCGCGAACGCACCGTAGACATTCGCGCCGTTGACGTTGAACGACGCGTAGTCGTGGTACGCGCCGAACTGCATGCAGCTCGTCCAGCCGAGGAGCGAGATCGTCGTCGAGAGCGGGAAGTAGAACGCATAGAGCGTGTTCGCGTCGGGCTTCGGCAACGATCCGTTCGTGACGAGCGACTGAATGAACGGGACGAGCTGCGTGTCGTTGTCGAACGTCTTGTTGCTGACGGTGTCCGGTAGCTCGACGTGGCCGCCGCTCGTGCCCGGGTTGATGCCGTAGCCGCGCGTGACCGCGGTCCACCACGCGCTCTTTACGATCGAGTCGTCGAACGCGCGCTTCGCGTCGCGGTCCGCGTCGCCGACGAACGTCACGGTCACGATCTTCATGTCGGCGATGACGGGACCGCCGAAGTTCTTCATGAGCGGGAACGGGTAGTGCGGCGCCGCGTAGCCCGTCGTCGCGTCGGCGACCGATGCGTCGGAGCTCGCGTCGGGCTGCGCTGCGCCGTCGGTCACGCCGCCGTCGTTCGTCGCGCCGCCGTTCGAATCGATCGTCGAGCCGCCGCACGCGACGAGCGCGCAAACGAAGAGCACCGGAAAAAAAGGAATTCGCACGCCTCAGCGTAGCGTCGCCCACGCCCCCGCGATGACGATTTCGTCGCGCTCCTTCACCTTCACCTGCAGCGCGATTTTTCCAGGCGCGACGTTCCATCCCTCGGTGACGAGCGTGTCGCCCGGCCACACCGGCCGCCGAAACTGCGCCTCGAACGCCGCGAGCCGCGACGCGTCACCCGCGCACGCGCCCTTCACGACGTGACGAACCATGTGCCCGAACGTGCAGAGCCCGTGGAGGATCGGCCCCTGCGGAAACCCGACGGCCGCCGCGAACTCCGGATCGGCGTGGAGCGGATTCGGATCGCCCGACAGTCGATAGAGGAGCGCTTGCTCTTTCGTCGTCGCCTCTTCGATCGAAAAATCGGGCGCCTGTCCCTTTGGCACCTTGATTGGATCTTCGTCCTTCGGCGTCTGCTCTCCGCCGAAGCCCCCTTCGCCGCGAAAGAAGATCGACGACAACGTCGTCGCGACGAGCTCGCCTTTGTCGTCGGTCGTCGCGGTCTCGACGTGCACGACGGCGAACTTTCGCATGTCGTAGATCCCTTTGATCTGCGCCATGCTCTTCAACGTCCCCGACGGCGCGAACGGCTTGTGCACGACGACCTTCTCGGCGCCGTGCACGACCATCGCGAGGTTGCCGCCGCTCTTGCCGAGGAGCGCGAGCATCGGAGGAAACTTCGGGACGACGGCGAAGCTGGGATAGACCTTGGGTCCCTTGCCCTCGTAGACGTACTCGAGCTCGTCCCTCTTCGCGCCGATGCCGAGCGCGTAAACGACAGTGTCCTTCCATGTGTACGCGAGCGTCGTCGCGTCGAGGGGCTTTCCAACGAGGCTGAGATCGAGCGGCATGCGGCGCATGGTAGCGTGCGCGCGCGATGCCGGGGATTCTCTCGACGGTGGTGGATGCGTTCACGGCGAGCGGCGTCGATCTCGCGGCGCTCGGGCTCGCGTGGGCGCGCGTGATGCCGACGGTGACGATCGTGCCGGCGTTCGGGCTCCGCGCGTTGCCGATCCCGGCGCGCGCCGTTCTCGGTCTCGCGCTCGCGGCGAGTATTTTTCCGGCGCTCTCCGCGCAGGCGTCGCCCGCGTCGATGTCGCATGTACCGTGGGTGTTGCTCGCGGTCGGCGAGATCGTTCGCGGGCTTCCCATCGCGCTCGCCGCGGCGATCCCGCTCTGGGCGGCGACGATGGCCGGCGGGCTCGTCGACGCGCTTCGCGGCGCGAGCGACATGACGAGCGCACCGACGGTCGAGGGGCGCGCGACGCCGCTCGGTGTTCCGCTGTCGCTCCTCGCTTGCGCGATTTTTCTCGGGACGGGCGGACCGTCGCGCGTCGTAGGCGCGCTCGCGACGCGCGAGGTCGGCGCGCATCCAGTCCTCGCGGCCGCGAACGATCTCGTCGGCGGCATCGGCCTCGCGATCGCTCTCGGTGGACCGCTCCTCGCCGCGGCGGTCGTCATCGAGATCGCGGCTGCGCTCGTCGCGCGCGCAGCGTCGCCGGCGCAGATTCACGCGCTCCTCGCGCCGCTCCGTGCGCTCGGCGTGCTCGGCGTCATGGCGATCGTTCTCGAGCGCCTCGCCGCCGCGATGACGATCGCGATCGTGCGCGTGCCCTGAGTCTCGAGAGCGGAAGAGGAATTTGAACGGGGAGATCGGGAGATCAGATCTGCGTGAGAGACAGCGTGTTGCCGTCGGGGTCCTTGAACCACGCGACCTTCGCGCCGCTCGGCGACGTCCACACCCCGAGCTCGTCCTGCTCGAAGAACCCGTAGCGCTCGAAGACGACGCCCTCGCGACCGAGCCCCGCGATCGTCGCCGCGATGTCCGCGACCTTCCAGCCGAGCACCGTGTATTGCGCAGGCGCGAGCTTCTCTACCTTCTGCACGCGGAGCATCGTTCCGCCAATGTCGAACACGACGGCCGACGGATCGTCGCTCACGAATCGCAGACCGAGCTTCCCTTCGTAGAACGCACGCGCGCGCGCGCCGTCGCGCGTCGCCACGAACGCCATCACCGGACACTTGTCGAGCATGTGCACCCCTTCGTCGAGACCTCTTCTACAGCGGGATTCGGTACCCCACCGCAAAGCCGACTTGAAACGACGTCACGCCTCCGGTGAGCGTCGGACAGTCGCCGATCGACGAGCACGCGGGATCTTGAAGCGGATTGCTCGTCGCGTTCGGCAAGACCCATCGATCCGCGCGCACCGCCATTCCGATGACCCAGTTGTCCGTGACGATGTAATCGCCGCCGACCTGCACGCCGAGCGCGAAGCCCTCGGTGCGAACGGTGTACTCGCGCACGCCGAGGATGGTCGGCACCGCCGGACCTTGCGTCGCGAATCGATCGGCGATGATCACGAGACCCGCGGTCAGCCCGATCCAACCTTCGAACCAGCGGTGTCGCAGCGCCGACGGAAAGTAGCGCGCCTCTCCGCCGAGGAGCATGTAGCTCCGCGTGTGCGTTCGCGTGATGAGTCCGCCGGACGCGGTGTTGTAGTTCGTGTCGCTCGTCGGCTTCGGCGCGATCATCGCACCGGCGCCGAACGCGAAGTCGCGCCCCGGACGATAAAGGAGATGCAGCCCCGTCTGCAGCGTCGCGTCGCCCTTGCCGATCGATCCGAGCGGCGTGTCGCCCCCTTGATTGCCGGGAGAGATCGGCGCGGACGGAAGCGCGAGCACGCCGAGCTCGAGCGCGGCGATCGTGTGCGGGCGATCGAGGAGCGACGATGCGTCGAACGTCGTCTCGTGCTTCGTCGGCGTCCCGGGCGGCGCTGCGTACGATGCGAACGGAGACGCGAGCACGCCGGACGCGACGACGATCGCGACGAGATGTGCGTGCGGACGCGGGCTCACGAGGTCATCGTAGCCCACGTCCGCGACGCGCGTCGCGTGACTACCTACGGGCAGGCGCCTTCGTGCGCGAGCTGAACCGACGCGCCCTGGCGGTAGCAATCGTTCGTGTACGTGCGCCCGTCGCAGCCGCACACCGGCTTGACGAGCTGGTAGCAGATCTGCGGGACGAGGTGACAGACGCCCGGGAGATCCGCGCCGTGACACGCGTTCTGGACCGTGATGTCGCAGAACTCGCCCGTGCCGCACGCGCCGCCGACGAACCCGCCGCACGACTTCGGCCCGACCGGCGGAGGCGCGACGATCTTCGTGTAGAACTCCGACGCGACGAGCTGGTAGCGGTGGCCGCCCGGACCGTGCACCGACTGGTGCTGACCCGCGACGATGATGATGCCGTGCTGCATCGCTTCGAGCGCCGCGTTGATCTGCTTCTGGTTCGCGCCGTCCGTCTTCGTGAGATCGACGCCTGCGATCCCCTCGGCCGACGTCGAGTTGAGCTTCGCTTCGTGATCGCTCGCGCACGGGTACGTGAAGCAACGAACG
Source organism: Polyangiales bacterium (assembly GCA_038209335.1). Taxonomy (GTDB): domain Bacteria; phylum Myxococcota_A; class Polyangia; order Polyangiales; family Polyangiaceae; genus JBBQXV01. The sequence continues at coordinate 31,798 of JBBQXV010000072.1, forward strand.
CCGTTGTCCTTCACTTGATAGAAAGTTCCCGTCGGCGTCGAGAGCGCGTTGCCGACCCACACGTCCGTCGCGACGAGGACGTCGGCGACGATGGTGCTGTTGTCGACCGTGCGCCTGACGAGCTTGCCGCGAACGAGCGCGTGCGCGCCGTTGACGATGCCGCCGAGCTTCTCGGTCTCGGCGTCGTCGAGGCCGATCGCGGAGAGATCGATCGAGTACGCGTGGCACTCGGCCGCCGGCGTGCCGTCCGCGCACTTGGTCGTGCCGAGGTTGACCTGCTTGACGAAGCTTCCGCCGCAGATCGGGGAGACGCATTTGCGGAAGTCTTGGTGCGTGACGATGAAATACGACGACGTGCTCGCGAGGCTGTCGGCTTCGGTCGAATCGACGACGGCGCCGTCGTTCGTTCCGGTGTTGCCGGCGCAGGCGGGGAGCGCGAACGCGGAGAGGGCGATACCGGCGGCACAGAGAATGTTCTTCATGTGTTTCAAGACCTTCCTAGATGGAGGTTGGAGTGAGATTACGTAGGTGGCGGATCTACACGCTGGCGCTGCACCGTCAAGGC